>MWTA01000084.1:12977-102628 GCA_002050125.1 Anaerolineae bacterium UTCFX2
AACGTCGTCCGCGTTGCAATTCAGGCGCTGGCGGCGGTGCTCGGCGGAACACAGTCGCTGCACACGAACAGCCTTGACGAGGCATTGGCCCTGCCGAGCGAACACGCCGTCCGCATTGCGCTGCGCACCCAGCAGGTCATCGCTGAGGAGACGGGTGTAGTTAATACCGTCGATCCGCTTGGCGGGAGCTATTTTGTCGAGGCGCTGACTGATCAAACTGAGGCCGAGGTTTACGCGTACTTCCGGCGTATCGACGAGATTGGCGGGGTACTGCCGGCGATTGAAGCGGGGTTCTTCCAGCAGGAAATCGCGGATGCGAGCTACCGGCATCAACAGGAAGTCGACCGTGGTGATCGCACGATTGTCGGCGTCAACCGATATGTGACCGATGAACCGTTGAACATCCCCATCTTAGAGATGGATCCGAATGGTTATCAGCGGCAGGTCGAACGCCTGAGGCGCTTACGCGAGCGGCGTGATCCGGTGCGGGTTGAGCAGGCCCTCAACCGGCTTCGCAATGCATGTGACGATCAGCACGAAAACCTGATGCCCTATCTGCTGGACGCGGCGCGCAGCGATGTGACGCTGGGCGAGACGATGGCCGTGATGAAGCAGGCATTCGGTCTATATCAGGAGCCGATGTCGATCTGATGTCGGTTGACCACGATCGATAGAGGTATCGGCGTCGTTGTATCCGGCACAAGACGAGGGGGAGCCATGCCGCGGATGATCCTAATTGACGGCCATGCGGTCGCGTACCGGCAGTTCTTTGCGCTGCCCGTTGAAAGCATGTCCACACGCGCAGGGGAACCAACCAATGCCGTATTTGGGTTCACCCGTATCTTGCTTGACATCCTGCAGAAGGATCGGCCCGATTACCTTGCAGTGAGCTTCGACATGGGCCTCAGCGGCCGTGACGTCCTCTTTGGGGAGTACAAGGGCACACGCGAGAAGATGCCGGACGAACTCCGGTCGCAGCTTGAGCGGATTGATGAGGTGGTGCGTGCGTTCAACATCCCCGTCTTGACGCTGGACGGTTACGAAGCGGACGACGTCATCGGCACGGCGACGCGGCAAGCCGAAGCGCAGGACGTGGCGTCGCGGATCATCACCGGGGATCGCGACCTGCTCCAGCTTCTCAGCGGCCACGTTACGGTTCAGCTCCCGTCACGCGGCGGGCCGGATGAAATCTGGGACGTGAGCAAATTCATCGAGAAGTACGGACTGCAGCCCGATCAACTGGTGGATCTCAAGGCGCTCATGGGCGATTCGTCCGACAATATCCCCGGTGTCCGGGGGATCGGCGAGAAGGGCGCTACCAACCTGCTGCAGACGTATGGATCACTGGACGCGATCTATGCCGCGGTGGATGAGATCAAGGGCGCGCTTGGCAAGAAGCTGGTTGAAGGGCGTGAAATGGCGTACGTCAGCCAACGTCTTGCGCGCATCCAGCGTGACATCCCGATCACTCTGAATCTGAATCAATGCGTGGCGCATGACTACGACGCGTCCGTTGTGCTGTCGGTGTTCGAGTCGCTGAACTTCCGCTCTCTGCGTGACCGGCTTATCAAAATCTCGACTCCCACACAGCAGCCGCTGTTTGGCGATATGCAGCCCATGGCCGTCGTTGAAGAAGCGCCCGTCGCGCCGGATTTTGATCCGCCTGCGCGCGCGTCCGATGTCGTGGAAACGGTAGTCGTCCGCTCCGAGGCTGCGCTCGCCAACATGATCGAAGACCTGCGTGCGCAGGGTGAGATTGCTGTCGATACCGAGACCACCAGCCTCGACGCGATGATCGCCGAACTGGTCGGCATTTCACTGTCGGGGGACGGAAAGCGGGCGTACTATATTCCGGTTGGACATACGGGGACACCGCAGCTCCCGCTTGAGACCGTTGTTCGGGCGCTCAAGCCGGTGCTTGAGGATTCGCACGTTCCGAAATTCATGCACAACGTGACGTATGACCTCGTTGTCTTGCGCAGGCATGGCATTGACGTACGTCCAATCGCCATGGATACGATGGTCGCTGAATGGCTGCTCAACCCGATCAGCCGTAATCTGGGATTGAAGGATCTCACCTTCGCACGCCTGCGTGACGACAACAACCGGCCGATTTTTATGACGCCGATTTCCGATCTGATCGGCACGGGCAAAAAGGCAATCCCGTTCAGCGAAGTCGATGTCGAGCAAGCAGCGCCGTATGCTGCCGCCGATGCCGCGATGACGTTTCGCTTGAAGCAGCAGCTTTCGCGTGAGATTGAACAAAACGGACTCACCGAAGTCCACGAGACGCTTGAGCTGCCGCTGCTGCCCGTCGTCGTGTCGATGGAGCAAGCGGGCGTCGTCCTCGATACCGGGTTTCTCGCGCAGATGAGCGAGCACCTCGGCGAACAGTTAGCTGGGCTTGAGCAGCACATCTATGAACTGGCTGGGACAACCCTGAACCTCAACAGCCCGCAGCAGCTCAGCGATCTGCTGTTCGGCAAGCTCGGCCTTCCGACGAAAGGCATCGGCAGGACTTCACTGGGCTACACGACGAATGCCGCCGTGTTGGATGAACTGCGCGACGCACATCCCGTCGTCGGGGCGATCCTCGAATATCGGGAACTGTCCAAGCTCAAGGGAACGTACGTGGATGCGCTGCCGGCGCTCATCAACCCGTACACCGGCCGTGTCCATACCAGTTACAACCTCACGGGAACCAGCACGGGGCGGCTTTCCAGCAGTAATCCGAATTTGCAGAACATCCCGATCCGAACCGAGGTTGGGCGGGAAGTCCGCCGGGCGTTTATCGCGCCGGAGGGCCACGTGCTGCTTTCGGTCGATTACAGCCAAATTGAACTGCGGGTGCTGGCGCATATCAGCGGTGACGAAACGCTCAAGCAGGCGTTCTACGACGGCCAAGACATTCACAAAGCCACCGCCGCCGCCGTTAACGGGATTCCATTGGAGGACGTTACCTACGAGCAGCGCAGTTTCGCCAAACGGGTGAACTTCGGCCTGATCTACGGCATGGGCGCGTTCCGGCTGGCACGAGACAGCGGCTTGACGTTGGCCGAAGCTGAGGATTTCATCCGGCGGTACTTTGCGCGCCTGCCGAGGGTGCAGGAGTACATCCAGAGTGCGAAGGAACGGGCGCGCTCGCCGGAGGGGCTGAAGACCCTTGCTGGGCGCAGCCGCACGTTCCCTGCGCTGCATAATCCGCGCGCAAGCCGGCAGATGGTTCAGGCCGAGGAGCGCGCGGCGATCAACCTCCCGATTCAAGGGAGCGCCGCCGATATTATCAACCTCGCCATGATCCAACTGCACCGTGCGCTCGCCGCTGAACGGCTGCGTTCCGTAATGATCCTGCAAGTGCATGACGAGTTGGTGCTGGAAGTTCCCGAAGATGAATTAGGACGGGTCAAGCCGTTGGTTATCAACACGATGGAGTCGTCGTATCCGCTTGACCCGCCGCTTAAAGCCAACGCCGAGGTCGGGCCGAATTGGCGCGATATGGAGTGACACGCGACGCCGTTAGCTGGGAACGATCAGATCGCCTTCGCCATATACCTTGCCGGGCTGAATCGTGATCGGCGCGCGAAGGGGCGGCGTGGCGAACAGGTCATAGGTCGTCGCGCCCGTCACCCGAACTGGCACAATCTCGCCCACGGGAAGCTCACCCTCGACAATGACGAACCCGTCGATCTCCGGCGCGTCCCGGAAACTGCGGCCCACTGTGACGGTCTCGCCTGTGGGGATGTCGTTGTCGTCCACGCCGATGTCGTAGCCCTCGACCAGAATATCCAGTGACTTGCCGATCCACTTCTGGTTCTTGGCGAGGCTGATGCCCTGCTGCAGCTCCATAAGGCGATTCCAGCGTTCCTCTTTGACGTCGTCATCGATCTGATTCGGGAGCGTGGCGCTGGGCGTGCCGATTTCGTAGGAATACTTGAACGCGCCAACCCGGTCGAATTCGAGGTCGCGTACGAACTTCAGCAGACCGTCGAATTCCTCCTCGGTCTCGCCGGGGTAGCCGACAATGAACGTCGTGCGGATCGCGAGATGCGGGATCGTTGCGCGCAGCTTGCCGATGGTCTCATACACCCACTCAACGTTCGCCGGGCGTTTCATCCGCTTGAGTGTTTCACGGTGGCCGTGCTGCAGCGGGATGTCGAGGTAGGGCAGAACCTGTGGGTACTTCGCCATCGTCTCCATCAGCCGGTCGGTGACGTAACCCGGATACGCGTACATAATGCGGATCCATGGGATTTCCGGCGCGGCCTTGGTGATGGCGTCGAGGAGATGCGCGAGGCCGTCTTTCAACCCGAGATCGTAGCCGTAGTCGGTCGTGTCTTGCGCGATAAGGAGAAGCTCTTTGACACCACGTTCCTGAAGCTTCACCGCTTCAGCGACGATCGACTCGATCGGCCGGCTGACGGCAGTGCCTTTGATCTTGGGAATCGCGCAGAAAGCACATGGCCGCCGACAGCCATCAGCGATTTTGAGATACGCGCTCGCGCCTTGAATACTCGCACGCAGAACGCCGCGCTCATCCAGACCCACAACGGGCGCGTCAGTTGGCAGGTGATACAGCGGTTCGGGATGCTTGCGGGTACGCAGCCGCGTCACGAGGTCGAAAATGTCCATCCAGCGGCGTGTTCCAATGACGCCGTCGAGGCCCGGCACGTGCTGTACAAGCTGCTCGCCGTAGCGCTGAGATAAGCAGCCCGCGGCGATGACCATTTGATTGCTTCGCTTTAACCCCACCAGCTCACGCAGCGCCAAAATCGACTCTTCCTTGGCGGCGTCGACAAATCCGCAGGTGTTCACGATCAAAACTTCCGCCCGCGAGGGATCGTCCTCGGCATGCATTCCATTGGCCGACATGATTTGGGCCATGCCTTCCGAGTCAACCGTGTTCTTTGAGCACCCGAGACTGAGCAGATAGTAGTTGCCTTTGCGGTTCTTTCGCGACATGACCTGATTCCTGTTGGGCTTGCGTGATTATAGTGGCAGATGCTGTGCGGTCTACGGAGACTTAGTCGCCGTGACGTTGGACGGGGTGACGCGTGGTGGCACGACCGCCGACGGGGTAGGCGTAGCGGCCGGTGTAACCGTCTCGGTTGGCGGTGGCGTCTCGGTCGACGTGGCCGACGCAGTTGGCGTATGAGTCTCTGTTGGTGGCGTGGTTTCCGTCGCTGTGACGTCTGGTGTCTCTGAGGCGGTTGGCGACAGCGTAGGCGTGGGGCTTGGGCCGTCCGTCGGTGTCGGCGTCTGTTCGGCCAGCAGCGTCGCGGCGAGTGAAAGCGGGGTGATGGAAGGCGTTAGTGTGACGTTCTCGGTCGGCTCAAATCCGGGGCCGGTTTGAATAGATACATTGCCGTTCGGGCGGAATACGACCTCCACCGCCTGCCCGCGTCCCCCGAACTTAGGCTGAGGAGCGCCGTTGTATGTGACGACCAGCGATTCGGCGTTGCTGCTGCTCAGGATGATCTCGTTTACGGCGCGATATTCGAGCGTCAGTTCTCCCGGCGCGACCAAACCAGCAAACAGCTCGGCGCCGTCAACGATTAGGCGAACCCACGCGCGCTGCGTGAAATCAACGGTGACGAGCACCGGCTCGCCCTGATAATTCTGCTGACTGCGAACCTCCAGCGTCGGTGTGCGTATCGTCGTCGGGGAGGGGCGGGGCGTGAACGTCAGCGTCGGCGGTAGGTCGGCCAACTCTCCGCTGTTGGGATCACGCACGACATCGTCGGCGGCTGTTGGTGTGCGCTGCAAGAGTTCGATGGCGATGAACGCGATCACAATCAACGACGCCGCGGTGAGCGTCACGATGACCAGGATGTTCAACACCCCGCGACCCCGGCGTGACCGGCGCGCACGACGCGTTCCAAACGTCTCAGGACGTGACGCATGGGTAGGATCGCCGCTGGCGGCGCGGGCACTGGAGAGGGTCGGCGGCCGTGCATCGGATGTGGCGGGATGGACGTCGACACCGCTGCCGCGTTTGCTCTTGCTGGGCGGTCTGGCGCCCGGCCGGCGCCGGTTGCGGGTTGGACTTTGCGAGTCAGTGTAGTGCTGCAGGATCTGTTCGGGGTCGAGGCCGAGGAACACTGCGTAATTCGCCAGCATGCCGCGAATTTGCGCGGGTGAAAGCTCAGAGAGTGCGAACGCGCCCTGCTCAAAGGACTCTAACGTGGCAATCGGGATGCGGGTCTTTGCACGGGCGTCGTCCAGCGTCAGCTCGCGCTCTTCGCGTGCTTTATAAAGTAGTTGACCGAGGGAGTACGAGTCCATTTGCGCCTAACAAAACAGCCCCGCGCGGTATGCGACGGGGCTATTCTATCACTTGAATACGCCGAAATTAGGCGTCAGCACTGGCCTCAGCGGCTTCCGGATTGGCGGTTTCCATATCGGTGCCCTCCGCTGCGGCGTCCTGTTCAGTGGCGCTGGCGGCGGCTGCTTCACGCTTGGCGAGGAATTCGTTCAACTCCTCCT
Organism: Anaerolineae bacterium UTCFX2; assembly: GCA_002050125.1. Lineage (GTDB taxonomy): Bacteria > Chloroflexota > Anaerolineae > Anaerolineales > UBA4823 > UTCFX2. Next base: position 19,461 of record MWTA01000084.1, read on the forward strand.
CGCGGACGATAGTGATCTTGAGGGTTGGCGCGGTCTCCGTGCCGAGGCGAACCGGGACGTCGTGCGTGCCGATTTCGCGCAGCGGCTGCTGGCTCACGCGGCGGCGGTTGATGTCGACACCGGTGACGCGGTTCAACTCATCGGCGATCTCCTGCGTCGTCACCGAGCCGAACAGTTTGCCCGTGCTCGCAGCGCGGCGGCCGAAGATCAACTCGACGCCATCAATGAGTTTCGCCAGCTCGTTAAGGCGTTCTTCGAGCGCCGCACGCTTGATCGCCGCTTGTTCGCGTAGGCGGGCAGCGCGCTTGAGTTCACCCTCGGTTGCCTTGACCGCCCTGCCGCTGGGGATCAGATAGTTGCGCGCGAAGCCGTCCGCAACATCAATGACCTCACCCTCGACACCGTGCTTGTAAACATATTCTAGCAGAATGACCTTCATGCCCGTGTCCTCAGATGACTTATCGCCCGTATCCGGCCGGACAGCAGGCGTGATTCAACGATCCCGTGTGAAACGTGCAGGCGATTATACTGGCAGGGGAAGCCTGTGCCAACCCTAAACTGATGACTAACCCCGCGTGCCGACCTGTTCGACCCCAACACGAGTTATCGACGCTGTTCCAGCGGCAAAGAAGCGATCAAGTTCGATTTGCACCGCGTTGTTGGGGCCGAGATAATGCTGTGGATCCTCGATCCTCAAGTCTGACCCGGCAAGTTGGATCGGGACATACGTTCCGGTATTCCAGTTGAATACTCGCAGTTCGGTATTCTCCAACTGCGCCGCTCCATGTTCGACGTGTACTACGAGTTCGTCTACCTCATCCAGAACACTCGTCGGCGCGGGCGTAAAGCGATACGAAACTTTGCCTCGGGCTAGATAGCTGATGAGGTTCGGCGTCGACTCGGTCGCGGCCTCGTCTTCCAAGAGCAGCCACGTGAACTGGTCGGCCATGACGTGATCGCGTTCGCCCGGAGCGGCTTCAAGATCGGCGTTGAGCTTCACGATATAGATGGAGGTATCGACGGCTTGCCGCGCGCTGCTGGAGATTAGTTCCTCGGTGGGCGCTGACTCCGTCCAGCCAACCAGATAAACGCCATCTCCACGCGAAGTTGCATTGAACTGGTCGATGATGAAGGTCGATAGGAACGTCTGGCGACGCTGCTCGGCCTGATCGATTGTCGTCGATGATTGTGGTAAGCCGAAATAGACCGCGGAACGATAACTATTCTCACCGATGATGTCTCGCACCGTCTGATCCGGCCCGGTCATCGACTCTCGTCCGCGCGAGACGAACCGTGACTGCGAAGGTGAATAGTATGCGACGGCGTTTTGGATCGGCGCGGCTGGGATCGGCGTGGTAGGGTTTCGCGTCAGGCTGGCGTCGATAAGTCGGATTTCGCCCGGCATGAGGGGCGAATCGAGGCGATGCGCGCCGGCGCGCGTCAAGATCACCGGATCAAGCAGCGGGACACTCAGCTCGTTGCGAACCGAGCCACGCAGTTGAACGGTGTCACCTGTCGCACGGCTGATGACCGAGAATCGTCCACTGATATCCGGCCGCGGGATGTCGCCGTCCGTGACGAAACCGGCCATGAAACTCGCGTCGATCGAGAAGTCTTGAGCTGAGAAGAACTCGCTTTGGGAGATTTGCAGCGGGCTGGCCTGATTGGTAAAGAAGCCACCTGCGGCGGCGCGCAAGAGAGGCCGCAGCGCGCGCCCGTCCTCAACGGACAAGTCATAGGTGGCGCGTCGTGGGCTGAGCACACCGACAAGCTGCCGCAGGTGCGCATCCTCAGCACCGGGCCACGACTCGATCACCGACAGCCGGCTGAGTGTGACATCTGTGCCGCGTAGGTTGAAGCCCGTCACCCACGCCGCGATTGTAAATACGGCGATCAAGCCCGGAACGGTGAGCCAAGCGAACTCGCGCCGGCCGATGCGGGAGAGGATGAAATAGTTCACCGGGCCGATCAACACGACGTATGCCAGTAGGAACGCCAGCATCGTCAATGCCTCAGGAAGCGCGGTGATTCCCGGCAGGATTTCGATGGCGGTGTACCCTTGGCTGAGGTTCAAGAATCCGAGATTCCACGCTGGCCGGGGCGCGCGGCTGGTGATGACAGAGAGCCACAGCCCGTCGAGGCCGGGCCATGACGTGAACGGAGCGGAGGCCGGATCGAACGCGATATAGTCGACGACGCCAGCGCCCACCGTACGACGTGCGATCAGCGGAACGCCGCTGCTGTCGGTCACGAGCACACGGCTGTCCTCTTGCAAGCTGCCCGTTGCGATGATGGATTCGGTTTGCGCAACGGCTGATGTCGAGGTCGACCACGTTGTCAACGCCGCAAAATCGCTGCTGACGATACTGGAATCAGGCATGATCGGGAGCAGTGGCTGTAAGCCTGCGGCCGTAGGCTGCCACTGTGCCCCGCCCACGACGATCAGATGGCCGCCATACGTGACATACTGCGCGATGGCATCTCGCTGGCGTGTGGTCAGTGAGCCGGTATCCGCCGCGGCGATGTAGAGCACATCGACGGCCTGCAGCCCAACCTGATGGTCGGGCAGGTTCTGCGTGAAGATGTCGGCTTGCGTGACGGTCTGACCGTATGCGGCGGCGGCGGAAAGGTTGGCGGTGCGGCCCAATGTGTCGCTCACACGCACATAAAGCCGCTCCTGCGGCAGGACAGCGCGCACTGAAGTCTCGGCCTCGGCGGCGATCAAGCCTTCTTCGTTAATCAACTCGATGCGGACGACGTCTGCGAAGGAGCGCAGGCCGACATACAGCGTGAGAGCTTGCTTGGCGCCGGGACTGAGTGAGATCGGCGTGCGTGACGTATGCGTGAGTCCGCGCGAACGCTCAGGCCGGGCAACGATCTCGCCCGTAAAGCCGCGTGTCCCGGCGTTCTCGAGATGGATCGTGAGGGGTGTCCACATATTGTCGCGAAAACGGCCTGCAAAGCCTGCCTCGACGTTAACGGTCAGGGTCACGAGGCCGGAGTCTTGCGCGTCGAGTGGCGGCGCAAGGGACACGATGCAGAGCAAGGCCAAGACAAGAATTAGGCGACGGTTCACGTGTTTACCTCGGATGCTCGCTTGGCGGCAGACTCATTCGCGTGGCAGCGGCGGCGGGCCATCGAAGAACAGGCTCCACCACATCTCCCATGTCTGTGGTTGGTCGACGCCGGAATCAAATTCACCCGTCTCGTACGGGACGGGTGTAGGGGTTGCTGAGTCGCGTGATGGGATCGGCACGAACAGCTTATCGCCGGGGCGGATCATCTTGCCGCGCCCGCGCGCCCAGTTCTCGACATAGAAATCGCTCAGCGAATAGTCACGTTCAGCAAGGAGGTCGGCCTGTTCCGTCTCAAGCTGAGCGATCTCCAACTGAACGAGTTCGTAGGCTTCCTGCAAGGGGCGGCCTTGAGCGATGCGCGCGCTGAAATTGACCGTGAGCAGTAGGCCGACCGCCAACACCACGGCGAACATGATCTGCAAGCTGGACACCTGCGAATTGGCACGTATCGCGGGGCGCTGACGCTGGCGGATATGCGAAGCGTGGCCGGAGGGGGATGGATTCTCGCTGCTCATAGTACCATTCTACGCGCATCCCAGCGACCAAACAAAAACCCGACATAATTGTCGGGTCTTGTGGGTTGTGCCGAAGGTGGGACTTGAACCCACACGAGAGTAATCTCACTACGCCCTGAACGTAGCGCGTCTGCCAATTCCGCCACTTCGGCATCGGCACAGTAGTTGCACAAATCTGCTTACTAGCTTGTGCGCACCGTATTTTACCTGGATAAATCTCTTTTTGTCAACCTGGTTTTATTATCTGCCTGGTAGACGGAACGGTCGTGCTATAATCAAGGGAAAATTAAGGGACAATGAGATATGGCGTGGCTTTTTGAGCAGATATTAGGCTTGCTTTCCACGGAAGCGGGGAGCATGACCTATCACCTGGTTCTGGCGTTTTCGATTGTAGGCGCCTTGCAATTCACGTTGGCTCCCCGCAACCTGATTCCGCTTGGGATTAAACGGCGCGAAATTCTTGGCTTATCGTTTTTACTCTTCTTGCAGATCGCGTTATTTGTGTACTCAGGTTTGGCATGGCAGGGATTGGTTGCGAAAGAAGCCTGGCTGCCCCTTTTAGACCGGGGGGCTGCTTTGTTAATGTTAGTTGCGATTATCTGGCTTTGGGGTTTTGCTGAGAGCAATCCGGTTGGAGATGCAGCGTCGCTGATTGTTGGATTTTTAACCTTGATCGGAAGTCTGTTCGGCGCCTTGTGGTGGCTGCGTGTCAGCGTCGAACTCGGGATTTCAGAAACCCCATTGAACGGATCAGCCGTCGATTTGAATTTTCAAATTGCCGCCCTGGTATTGATCGGCGCGGGGTTGCTGCTGTTGCTGATCAATCGTCCGGTTGGCTGGGGGTACGGGCTGTCTATGCTGCTCTTAATGGCTGCGGGACACATTCTCCATCTTATCTTGGTCCCTTACCCTGGCGATTATCCGTATGTTTTACGATTGATCCAGATGGCAGCTTTTCCGTTTTTGCTGCAGCTTCCACAGCGAGTTTTTCACTTCGAGAGCAGTAAGCAGGATGTTACGGATCAGTCCGCAGAGAGTAAAACTCTGCTCGAGGAAGGCGATCAGGGGATGGATCACCGACCCGGACAAGGTCTTGGGGTGGACTATCAAATCCTAGCCTCGATGTTGAGTTTGATCGAAGATAACGAACCCCGACAGGTTTGCCGAAAATTGGTTTCCATTTTGGCGCAAACTGGCAAAGCCGATCATGTTTTCCTCGTCTCGCCGCCAGACGAGAATGGAAATATGCAAATATTATGTGGGTTGGATAAAACCGCCGGGCGCTACATGGAATCGGCGCTGGTGGATGGACGCTCGTTTCCTATCCTTACGTCGTGCACAAAAATGGGCCGGATTCGACGGCTGCCGGCTTCCAGCGCCTCGCCCGACCGGTTGAGCCTGAACCGCTTATATGGACTCGACCAGGACGGGGCAATGCTGTTTGTTCCAGTCCTCAATTCGGAAGGAAAACCGCTCCAATCGGCAATATTGATCTCGGTTGATCTGCAAAATGATTGGAGCATGGATGAACAATCGCTGATCGGAAGCCTGACAAAATTCTTGGTCCAATTTCTACAGCATACGCAGCAATCCCATAAAATGCGCAATGAGCTGGATAACACCCGCCAGGCTGCCCGGCGGGTGCAAGACCAAGCTCAACTGGTTTATTTAGAAGAGCGGAAATTGCGCGATCAGCTTGCTGCATTGCAAGAACGGTCGGGTCAAGATCGGGCACAATTAGTACAAATGACCGGCATGGTCGCGGAACACGCAGAGTTCCAGCAAATAATTGCTGAACTCAAGGAAGAAAATGAGCGTCTGCGAGATCACCTTGAGCAGGCTCAGCAAAGCTCTGGAAAGAGAATTGGTCCACTGACCGGGGAACTCCGGCTCGCTCTGGAAGAGATCTCCTTATTGCGGACGGCTTTGACCGACACCGAATCGCGTTTGACTACGCTGGAGTTCGCGCCTTCTCATGCGGAACCGTCTAATCCTCAGTTGAATAATATCGTCTCGCTGGCGGAGGAACTGCGCCAGCCGCTTTCATCCATTATTGGATATACGGATCTGTTGCTGGGCGAATCGACTGGAATTCTTGGATCAAACCAGCGCAAATTTTTGGATCGCATTAAATTATCTACCAAAAGATTTGGGCGCTTGCTCGACGAACTCCTTCAAGTCTCTATGACCGAATCGGATCCAACCCGTGTGGATTATCAGGAAATCGATCTGCGGTCGGTTATCCAAGATGCCTTGAGGGAAGCGGATAGTTTATTCCAGCTTCGCCGCCTGGTTTTACGCACGCGATTGCCGGACAAACCGCTCATCATCCAATCTGATCGCGAGGCGTTGCGCAAGATCCTGATCCAGCTTTTACGCAATGCCGCAACTGCAAACCCGGAAGGCGGAGAAGTGAGCGTGAACGCCTGGTTGGAGGGCAGCGATCAGGAAAAAGATTTTGTTTTAATCCAGATTTCAGATAAAGGGCCGGGCATTCCGCTAGAAGATTTGCCGTTGGTGTTTAACCCCAGACCGGGAGCATCCCAATTGCGCGGCCTTGGCAGCAGCGAGATTGATTTCGTCAGGATCAAGACGCTGGTCGAAGTACTTGGCGGGCGCACCTGGGTGGATAGCGACCCAGGTCAGGGTTCAGTTTTCAGCATTCTATTGCCGGCTGTCCCCGATCAGGAAAGTCAAATGGACGAGGAGAATTTCGTGTAAATGAAAAACACCAGCCAGGTGATTGCCGGAGCGCTATTCGCGCTGTTGTTCGCCGGGCTGATCGCCGGCAGTCTATTATTATCGTTGGTTGAAAACGGGTTGGCTATTCCTGCAGCGCCAGGTATTGCGGAGACCGCTCCAGTCTACGAAATCTTACCCGAAAGTTCGCAAATCCCACCCAAGCCAAACATCAAACAAACCGGAAACGCTGAGACAGCATTTTCAACAGAAATCATCGCTACGCCCACCTCAGCCTGCCCGCCGCTGCCCGGATGGGTAACGCATGAGGTCCAGGTAGGAGATACCCTGGCTGCCCTGGCAAAAACATATGGGATCGATGAGGCTGAACTGAGAGAGGGGAACTGTTTATTCGTGTCTGACCCCATTCTCTTACCGGGGATGACGTTGAACATCCCCGAAAAACCGAACACCCCGGTGATCGTTCCTGCAACGGATACAACTGCCCCGACAGCCACTCGGGCAGCCCCGACAAAGCCCCCGGTTCGCTGCGCGCCGCCGGCTGGATGGGTTACGTATATTGTTCGTCCAGGCGATACGTTATACAGCCTGAGTTTAGCGGTTGGCTCGAGCGTTCCTGCGCTCCAAGCGGCAAACTGCATGGGGAGCGCGACGCTTATTCGCACCGGGGACAAGATCTTATTGCCACGCTATCCGGTTAGTACGCACATACCAACCATTACGCGCCCACCGATCATTCCGCCGAGCCTGCTTCCGCCTGCTTCGCCAGCGCCCACGAACACGCAGGCGCCCGTTCCATCGCCAACCGCGACGCAGGTACTGCCGCCAACCTCAACAAATACCTCCGCGCCTCCTCCGACCAACACCCTTGCGCCAGTACCGACGAACACCGAAGCTCCCCCTCCGCTGCCAACCGACACATCAGAAATGCCATAACATTGACGAGTAAATTTGGAATGACAGAAGCAACTTCTTGAATTTGTTTGGTAAGATTCTTGCACCTACACGAGAGATAAGAAAAACAGAAACGGTTGTGGTGGATTTCCATTTGCGTTAGAATCTAGTCATCAGGAAGCGCCAAATTGGAACGGCAGACACATCGAATTTCTCGCAATACTATTCTAGCTGGGATACTTGTCCTCGCGGTAGCCTGGTCAGCCGCGGGGTTCCTGGTTGTGGGGAATCTAAAAACCAAAGCCGCCAGCTTACCCCCGGATGAACTGGCGCGTTTCGACAAAGCCCAGACCACTTATGTGCTGGCGCAGCCAGACGCCACGGCAACGCCGACCCCATTTCAGCCGCTTCTTCCAACCGCAGCCTTATTGCTGGCAGGCACAACGCATGAGACTTCGATTCCACCTTCCGTTGCTGGATCTACACCGATCCCGCCCACCCCGACCGCGCCTCCGCCAACCGCCGCCCTGACCAGCGAACCGCTGATGGAAGGGCTTCCCAGCCAGGTGAACATCCTGCTGCTTGGTTCGGATCGGCGACCCTGGGATGCCGGCTTCCGGACGGATACGATAATTCTGCTCACCCTGAATTCTGAACTGGGGAGGGTGAATATCACTTCGTTTCCGCGCGATTTGTGGGTCACCTTGCCGGGCTGGGGTCAGAGCCGGATCAATACCGCCTGGACTTACGGCGGCTATAACATGCTTCGCGAGACTTTCAAGCACAACTTCGGTGTGGAGGTCGATTATCACGTCCTGATCGATTTCTCATCATTCAAGAAGATTGTCGACAGCCTGGGCGGTCTGGATGTACAAGTTTCCGAACCGGTTTCGGATTATCGCGCCGGCTATTGGGTGACGATCCCCAAAGGCAACATCCACATGGATGCCGATACGGTTTTGTGGTACGTCAGAACCCGAAAAACGACCAATGATATCGCCCGCAACCGGCGCCAACAAGAAGTGCTCCAGGCGCTATTCGAGAAATTCATCTCGATTAACGCGATTCGGCGCGCCCCGGAATTGTTCGATCTCTATGACAATAGCGTCAAGACGGACATCAAGCCAGTGGATATTATCACCTGGCTGCCGTTTGCCGCAAAAATCATCGAAACCCGGGATATTCATTCTTACTTCATTACATACAACCATGTCTATGATTGGATTACCCCCGAAGGCGCGATGGTATTGGTGCCGCAGAAACAAGCCCTCATGCAGGTGATTCGCAAAGCTCAAAATCTAAAATAGCCCCGCCGCGAAGTAAAACCATTGTAGAATAATAATCATATTATGGCGTTGGAAGGCAAGGGTTGGTACATCTGGCAGATTCGCCGATGCGAAGGGGGAAATGCCGCGCAAATCGCCGCCGAGGCAGTTGCCTCAGGACTTAGCCATGTGCTCATCAAGGTTGCAGATGGAACCAGCGCGTATAACCTGGATCCAATAACCGGAGCCGACCTTGTCCCGTCTATAATTCAGGCGCTGCGCGCCAAAAACATCCAGTGTTGGGGGTGGCAATACGTTTATGGATATGATCCCGCGGGCGAGGGCGCGATTGCCGTCCAGCGGACGCAGCAGCTTAACCTGGATGGATTTGTCATCGATGCTGAGGATCAATATAAGCTGCCCGGGCGCGAGGCGGCTGCCCGAACCTATATGAACGTCCTGCGGGCTTCCTTACCGAATTTGCCGATTGCCCTTAGTTCGTATCGATATCCTACATTGCACCCCCAACTGCCCTGGGTCGCTTTCCTGGAGAAATGCGACTACAACATGCCTCAGGTGTATTGGGTCAATGCTCACAACCCCGGCGAGCAGCTTATCCGGAGCGTGCGTGAATTTCAAGCGATCACTCCGTTCAGACGCATTATTCCCACCGGTTCGGCGTACTTGCAGGGGAATTGGCAGGCGACCTCGGCAGATATCATCGATTTCATGCAAACCGCACAGATTTTGAATCTCAGCGCCGCCAACTTCTGGGAATGGGGGCATACCAAGCTCTACGTACCCGGATTGTGGGAAACGGTGAAAGCCTTTCCCTGGGGCGGCTTCCCCCCGGGCGGGGAAATTTTAGATAATTACTTCGATGCCTTGAATGCGCACAACGCCGGGCTGGCGGCTTCGCTCTATGCTTCAAACGCGGTGCACGTGAATGGCGATCGGGTTATTCAAGGCAATGAAGCTATCCGTAACTGGTATCAAACCCTGTTTGGACAGATCCTGCCCAACGCGCAATTCACGCTGACGGGGAGCAGCGGGGATCAGAGCGCCCGCAGCTTTCAATGGACCGCTGTTTCGGATGCGGGCAGGGTGATTGACGGAAGCGACAACTTCGGCATCGTGAACGGCGCGATCGTTTATCACTACACCTTTTTTACGCTCAGCCCCCCATGACTGGGCATTGCTTGCCCGAATAAAGAAAACCCGAACCTATCGTGTCGATGAACCTCCGCCGCCGGTTGATCGATTGGCGCGCGGTTTCTTGGGAGCCGGCGCGCTGGTTGGTCCCGGGGTTGTCTCCGACTTGCGCGTTGACGTCCGGGGACCTTTTGTCGGCTTTTTGGGGATTGGCGGCTTGGGTGTTGAGGGCTGCGTTTTTTTACGCGAACCGGGCGCAGTTTTCTTTGACGCCGGTTTTGTCGAAGCCTTAGAGGTACGGGCGCTTCCTCCAGCAGACCGCCCAGCCGCGTTGGGGCTGCTTTGGCGGGCTGCCGGCTTCGATCTCAATTGATTGGAGATGCGCTCAGGATCCCACGGCGCGCTGAGATACATGACGGCTTGCCCGGTTTTAAGATCGAGCACTTTGGCGCCCCTGGCGGCTCGGGTCTGGATAGGAGCCTCGTCCAGCCGGATTGCCTTTGGCAGTAGTTTATGGATGTGCAAGGTAACCCGCAGCGCGCCTTTGCCGATCGCCGTGCCGATGATTTCATCATCGGTTGGCAATTTCCAAGCCAAAACCCCCTGACCATAACGCCCCTGAATTGGGAACTGTTTTTCAGTCAGGCGTTTGGCATGTCCATTGCGCGAAACCAGAAGAACTTCCCCAGCGCGAGGCAGGGCTTCCATCCCGGCGATCAGATCGTTCTCAGCCAGCTTCATGCCCATGACGCCCGCTGCAACCAGCCCCATCGGACGAATGCTGTCCTCTTTGAAGCGAATCGCCATGCCACGCGCGCTGACCAGCAGAACTTCGCTATTGCCATTGGTGATTTTCACCCAGCCTAACTGATCCCCTTCATTGACCTTTACGAGCGTAAAAAGACTGGCTGAAGCGCCCGGCAGCTCGCTCAACGCGGTTTTTTTGAGCATTCCCTTGCGAGTGCCGCATAGAAGGAAATGGGTGTCGAAGGCTGAAGCGGCGGTCTCGCGCGCGCTGCGCGTTGGAAGCGCGAAGATGGCAGCCAGGCGCGCTTTTTCGGTAAACGGAGAGATTCTATGAAACGCAACCCCCGCGCTGATTTCATCGGTTTCTGGAACCGCGTGGACGGGGATCGCGGCAGCTTCACCAGCTTCGTCTACCAAGAACAGCGTATCGCGCGTGGTGGTTTTGATGAGCCATTTTGGAGACTCTTTTCCGCTCTGTTTTGGCAATTTATCTGTGTGCGACCTCGAAATCAACCCGTCGGAATCCACGGATATCCAGATGTTCTTCTCTTCGAGCAGATCGGTTTTGGTCAGGAGCGAGGCTTTGGTATCCCCTTCGCGCAGGTGCACGATATGCGTGCGCCGGCGGTCGCCAAAAGCATCCTTGATGCTTTGCAGCTCGTCGTTGATAAGCTGGCGCATTTTCTTGGGCGAACGGAGCAGCGCTTCGAGCTGCTTGATCAATGCAGCCAGGTCGCGGTATTCCTCTTCGATTTTCTTGCGTTCTAATGCTGCGAGGCGTCTGAGGGGCATATCCAATATCGCCTGCGCTTGGATTTCACTGATCTTGAAGCGGCGGATCAAGCGCGAACGGGCAGTTTCCACATCGGGGGATTTGCGAATGATTTCGATCACTTCGTCGAGATTCTGCAAAGCGATCCGCAATCCTTCGAGAATATGGATGCGCTTTTTGGCTTTGTCCAACTCATATTCGCTTCGGCGGCGAACCACCTCCAGCCGGTGCTCCAGATACACTCTCAACGCCTGTTTCAGGCTCAGCAGGCGGGGCTCGCCGTTGACCAGCGCTAACATGATGATGCTGAAGGTGGATTGCATTGGCGTCAGGCGGTACAGGTCTCTAAGGACCGCGTCCGGGTTGGCGGTTTTGCTGAGTTCGATTACGATGCGCATCCCCTGCCGGTCCGATTCGTCGCGTAAATCTACAATCCCTTCGATCCGTTCCTCGCGCGCCAGATCGGCAATGCGCTCGATCAGCGAGGATTTGTTGGTCATGTAAGGCAGCTCTGTGACGATGATGCGGTTCCGGCCGCGCTCCATTTCCTCCAAGTGAGCGCTGGCTTGAACTGTGATGCGCCCGCGGCCGGTTCCGTACGCGGCTGCCAAGCCATCGCCCTCGACCGAATGCAGGATCACGCCTCCAGTGGGGAAGTCCGGTCCCTTTACAAACTGGGTCAACTCATCAATGCTGATATCGTCGAGTTTCTCCCAACGCTGCAGCATGAATTGTAGCGCCTCGACCACCTCGCCCAAGTTGTGTGGCGGGATGCTGGTTGCCATGCCCACGGCAATCCCGATGGCGCCGTTGATCAGCAAATTCGGGATGGAAGATGGCAGCACCTCTGGCTCGGAAAGGGCGCCATCAAAATTCTCGGTGAAATTTACGGTGTCGCGATCAATGTCGGCTAACATCTGCATTGCTGGGTTGGTCAAACGGGCTTCTGTGTACCGCATAGCCGCCGGCGGGTCGCCGTCGACGCTGCCGAAGTTTCCCTGTCCCTCGACCAGCAAATAGCGCATCGAAAAATCTTGCGCCATGCGCGCCATGGCATCGTAAACCGCCATATCCCCGTGCGGGTGGTATTTACCGAGCACTTCGCCCACAATTCGGGCAGATTTCTTATGGGGAGAATCGGGGCGCAGTGCCATGTCGTGCATGGCATAGAGGATCCGGCGATGAACTGGTTTCAACCCATCGCGGGCGTCGGGGAGAGCTCGGGCAACGATCACGCTCATTGCATAATCCAAGTAGGCTTGCTGCATCTCGCGATCGATGTCAATGCGTTCGACCATCCCAATTTCCATCAACTATCCTCCCGATTAACAAATTTACAAGTTCAGGGCATTGCGTTTGTGATATTAGAATTTTTGTTCCAGACGGGTCTATTATAGTCCAGGTTAGCCCACATAGAATCTTGCCTGGTCAGCCGGATTGGATTATTATTCGACCCTGCGAGAGTCTTGGATGAAACCCGCATCTGCAGATAAAAAGGAACCCCTTTGAGAATGAAAGTCGTCCCTGTAGTGCTTCAAGGAAAAATTGTGCGCCTGGAACCTCTGGATGAACGCCACAGTTATGAACTTGCTGAGGCTGGCAGCAACCCGGAGATCTGGCGCTATATGGTTTACGGAGAGATAACCAGCGCGGGGGATGTTCGAGCCTGGATTGAAGAGATGCTCGAGCGCCGCCGCTGGTTGGGCGACCAGCCGTTTGCGGTGATCCACCTGAAAAGCGGGAAAGCGATCGGCGTGACGCGCTACATGGACATACGCGCCGAACATCGCGGGCTGGAGATCGGGGGCACGTGGTACGGCATCGATTACCAGGGAACGGGGGTGAACATCGACGCGAAATATTTGCTCTTGACGCATGCGTTCGAGGCGCTTGGCTGCATCCGCGTGCAGTTTAAGACCGACGCGCGCAACGTGCGTTCGCAACGCGCGATTGAACATCTGGGGGCGCAGAAAGAGGGGGTGCTCCGCAGCCATATGATTTTAAGCGATGGCGTTGTGCGGGACTCCGTTTATTACAGCATCATTGACCGGGAGTGGCCTCGGGTTAAACAAGACCTTGAAGAGCGTCTGCAAGAAATCACGCCTGGATAGCCCCGAAAGAACTCAAATACTATAAGTCTGTGTCCTCATACCCCAGAAGCGCCTGAACGATCCGGTCGGCGGCGCGCCCATCGCCGTAGGGATTGACCGCCCGCGCCATTCTGGCGTGCGCCTGTGGATCATCCAGTAGACTGCGCGTTTCAGCGATGATTTTTTCCAGGTCGGTTCCGACCAACCGGACCGTGCCAGCCTCCACGCCCTCGGGTCTTTCAGTAACCTTCCGCATCACCAGCACGGGAACGCCCAGACCTGGCGCTTCTTCCTGCAGCCCGCCTGAATCGGTCAGGATCAACGACGCCCTTTGGATCAATTGCACCCAGGGCAGGTAGTCCAGCGGATCGAGCAGCGCGACGTTGGGGACATTTCCCAGGATACGGCGGGCAGTCGTTTGCACATTTGGATTGAGATGCACCGGGTAGATAAAATAGACTTCTCCGGAATAGTGTTCGGCTAGAATGCGTATAGCCATACAGATGTTCTCCAGCGGCTGACCGAAGTTCTCCCGCCGGTGAGCAGTGACCAGAACCAATCGCGGCGTGCGCAACGGGGACTGATCGACCGGCAGGTGTAACTGATCCAGCAGTTTGCGCAGAGCGTCTGAAACCGGCATTTTCGAAACGATCTGCAATGCGTCGATGACCGGGTTACCGGTGACGCGGATTTGAGCGTCTGGGACGTTTTCCCGCAGAAGGTTATCTCTAGCCCAGGCGGTTGGCGCGAAGTGCAGATCCGCGACAACTCCAGCCACGCGGCGGTTGATCTCTTCCGGGAAAGGATGCCATTTATTATGCGTGCGCAAGCCCGCTTCCACATGCCCAATGTGGATTCGATGATAATAGGCGAGCAGGGCGGTTGACATCACTGTGGTTGTGTCTCCCTGAACCAGGATCCAATCTGGCTTGGCTGCGCGCAAAACGGGGTCCAGCTCTTTGAAAATATTGCTCGTCAGCTCTGCCAGTGATTGATCTGGACGCATAATGTTCAGATCGATATCCGGAACGATGTGGAATAAATCCAACACCTGGTCGAGCATTTCGCGGTGCTGCGCGGTCACGCACACGCGCGATTCGATGACGGGGTTGGCAGCCAGCTTCAGCACAACTGGCGCCATTTTCACTGCCTCGGGTCGGGTTCCAAAAACTGAAAGGATTCTCAAGTGCGCCTCATTATTCGTGGAATTTTACGGATCATGGAATACCTGATAGTTTCGTCAAGATATTATAACGAACGTGTTAGGTTTTTTGCATGACAGGCTTTGAAGGTGTGTGTATAATCTAAATATCTGATGCGCCGTGCCGGTTTGCCAGGCGACATCGGTGGATATTTCTATCATGTGGCAAAGGAGATCCTACCTCGCAATTCTGATCATCTTACTCGCGGTAAAATTTTCGGGTTGCAGTATCTCAGGTATTGGTGAAGTCCCTTATCAGGGTTCGAGTAGGTCCGCTTCTGTACAAAAGAACGCCAACATCGCCTCAACTGAAACGGACGCGGGGTTGAGAATTCGGCGCTCGACCCAGCAGCCGGCTCAGACTCATGCGCCAACGCCTTCCGTTCAGAATTTACAACCACCTTCTGCTTCTTTATATCCAACTGAAACCCCAACCGAAACCCGGGCGAAAATCGACCCGGTAGAGACCTTTTTAGTTGCAGAGACCGCTGCCCCAACCAGGGTCGTAGAAGCAGAGATCTGTTCTCCATTGGAGCATGTCGCATTGGCGGATCTTCCGCGCGTCGTTTCTGAGCGCTATCACCCGCCGCCAATGGGGCAGGATGACCGGCATCAAGGCGTGGATTTTTCTTATTACCATTGGAACGGCGATCAACCGATCGATGGGACGCGGGTAAATTCGATCCTGGGGGGCTTTATTGCCGCGTCGGTAAAAGACTCTTATCCATTCGGAAATATGATCATCGTTGAGACGCCAAAAGAACTGCTGTCAGAGGAAATGATCCGCGTGTTTGGGATTGGCGAAGAAGAATCGTTATACATGTTATACGCTCACATGAATGAAGAATCGCCGCTCATTCCCTTAGCCCGCCGGGTGCAGCCCTGCGAAGCGCTGGGTTATGTTGGGCGCACAGGGAACACGGACGCGCCGCATCTCCATCTTGAAATGCGGGTTGGTCCGATGAATTGGCGCTTCGAGGTTTTTTCCGCGTTTCGGGATTCGGATACCAAGGAGCAGAAGCAGAATTACCGATTGTGGCGAACCAGCGGTCTATTTTTGCATTTTGACCCTATGCGCCTGCTCTCCTGGGAGACCAGCCGGGGAGCAACCGCCACCCCCACAGCTTCACGCAAGGATTGAACCTCCCTCGAAAAAATCGCGATTAGGGTTGCAATAACCGCTCAACCGCGCTATAATCCGGTCGCTCGATACGGGGCGTGGCGCAGTCCGGCTAGCGCGCTTGCATGGGGTGCAAGAGGCCCTGGGTTCAAATCCCAGCGCCCCGACAACGAACCTATCCGGTGATTAAATAGCTAATGCTCGAGTGAGGGGGGCACCCGAGCATTAGCTAGGTAAGATAATATCACAATTCCCCGAAAAATCAAGGGGAATTCTTCAAAGATTAAAAAATACTATTCAATTTCTAGTTTTCCACTTATTCGGGTATAATCGCAAAACGTTGCCAGCGCGGAGATGATGTGGATACGCCAGGCGCTGGTTTTCTCTCGGAGGAGAAGAATTTATTTTGGCGGGCGTTGATGAAAATCAGCGCCCGCCCGCTTTTTCTGTTTTGTGATAATCGCTATTTGCGGCTCATGACATCCCCGATAGGGAAGCCATTAATATAAATGATGATGGTGGTGATGCCTGGAAATTGCTTGATCGTATATCTCAGTTGATCCTTGAAGCGCGCGGCATCGCACGGATCTTTGGTTTTGACATATTCCCCTGACAGATAAACCTTGATCTCGCCACCGTTCAATTCGACGTTTTTTACCGCCAGATTCGAGGCATACCCAGGATGATACAGAATTCCGATCGTATCGCTGTGGTAAGTCAAAATGGTTTTCAGCGCATTGGTCACATCGACCGGGATGTTGCCAGTCTTTGGGAAATGGGTCTTTATATACCAGAGCGCTTCACCACAACCAAAGGGTCCTTTTTCATTCTTGTTTATGTAATAGACCAGAACTGCCTGGTCCACGCTCAGGGTTGCGGTTGGCTGCGCTGGAGCGGGTGGGGGCTCGGTAGGCGGCGGCGGGAGGGTATCGGTTGGAGGCGGTTGAGTAAACGTCGTGGTGGGTTCGGGCGTATTTGTCGGCGGCGGGGTTGGAGATGGCAGCGGTGTCTCGGTGGGTGTGGCGGTTGGCGTTGGTCCCAAGAGCGGCAATACGCTGCATCCCGTTCCGTAGAACACCAGTGTAACCAGGACAATAACGAACGAAATATTTTTCACATTCAGCTCCTGAACCCAATTTTATCAAAAAACCAGCAGGAATGAGAAACCCCTCGGCGTCGTCTTTAGCCGAGGGGTTGACGGACGAGATTAGAAGTTGTTATTTTCTAATTCTATGCGACTTCCGCGAGCGCCTTTCTTGCAAAAACGGCGCCTTCGGTCAAGGCTTTTGAGTTCAGCGGCAACAGGTGTTTATGACGTTCGGGCAGGTGCTTGGCAAGCGTTTTTTCAATCTCCTCGATGCTCAAGACGGGCAAGCGCTCAAGCAGTGCGCCCAACATCACCATGTTGATCAATTTCTTTTCGCCCAGCGATTCGGCGATTTCGATTGCGGGGACCATCACAACTGCCAGGTCATCACGATCGAAACTTCTGTCGACGAGCGATTTATTTACGATCAGAACTCCGCCGCTGGCGACGAGCGGTTCGTATTTGTCGAAGGACGGCAGGTTGAATACCATGGCTGCCTTGGGGTTACGAACGGTCGGCGCCCCGATTTCTTCATCCGCGACGATCACGGTGCAATTCGCTGTGCCGCCGCGCATTTCTGGACCATACGATGGAATCCAGGTGACGTTTTTGCCCGCATCCATCGCCGCATATGCAATCAATTGTCCGGCGAATAAAATTCCCTGACCGCCAAATCCGGCAATGATAATCTCTGTTTGCATTTGATCGACTCCGCTGCCTATACTCTCAAACCTTCGAGGGCTGGATGAACTTTGAAATCTCCCAGTGGAAAGACCGGAATCATTCGTTCTTCAATAAACTTGAGCGATTCTTTTGGCGTTAGCCCCCAATTGGTTGGGCAAGAAGACAGAAGCTCGACAATCGCAAAGCCCAAGCCCCTTGTCTGGACTTCGAATGCCATGCGCAGAGCTTTTTTCGCAAGACGGATGTTTTTAGGATCGTGTAAACTGCGGCGCACGGCATAGCCGGTCCCTTGCATGGTCGCTAAAGCCTCTACCATACGCAGAGGATAGCCCGCCTGTTCCACATCTCTACCGTCGGGCGACGAAGTGGTTTTCTGTCCTGGGAGGGTGGTTGGCGCCATTTGTCCGCCGGTCATCCCGTAAATCGCGTTGTTGATGAAAATTACGGTGATGTTTTCACCGCGGCCGGAGGCGTGCATGATCTCTGCCATGCCAATCGAAGCCAGATCGCCATCACCCTGGTATGCAAAGACCACGCGATCCGGCAAGACTCGTTTAATCCCGGTTGCCATGGCGGGGGCGCGCCCATGGGCGGCTTCGACAAAATCACAGTTAAAGAAATTGTAGGCAAAAACAGAACAGCCCACCGGCGCTACACCAATGGTGTTCTCGCGCAGTTCCATTTCGTCAAGCACCTCAGCGACCAGACGGTGGGCAATCCCATGCGTACAGCCGGGACAGTAAGTCGTTGGCGTCGAGGTCAAGGATTCAGGCCGTGAATATACAACTTGTGCTGGGACATCCATCATGAACTTTTCTCCGTTTCAATGAATCATAAACAACACTAGTTTAGGATTTCTTTCATCCGGCGAATCCATTTTTCCCGCGGATCGAACTCGATTGTCGGCGGGTGATGGGCAATGCGTTCGATTTCAGTAAGCACCTCATCTTGAAACGGGACAACCCCGCCCAATCGACCGTAAAACTCGACCGGGATCTGACCCGCAACCGGGCGAAGCACGTCATCCAGCATTTGCCCGCTGTTCATCTCCACCACCAGCATTGCCTGGGCATGTGCGGCTAGCTCAGCCACTGCCTCGGAGGGGAACGGGCTCAAAGTGATCGGTCGCAACAGACCGACCCGAATCCCCTGCGCTCTGGCTGCCCGCACCGCTGAAAAGGCTACCCTTCCCGCGGTTCCGAACCCGACAACTACGATTTCGGCGTCATCCAGGAAATATTCTTTATATCGCACTTCATTTTCTTTGATTTTTCCGGCTCTTTCGAGCAACCTGAGGTTAGTCACCTCTTCGTCTTCGGGGCGAATATAAATCGAGGACAGGATTCGGCGTTCTCGCCCTTTAGCGCCGCGCACTGCCCAATCCGGGATGGGTCGGTCAACCGGCTGCATTGGCGGCAGTTCTGCGGGTTCCATCATCTGACCGATATTTCCATCCGCGAGGACAAAGGTGAGCGCACGGTATTTTTCTGCCAGGTCGAACGCCATCACGGTGAAATCGATGGCTTCTTGCACGCTGGAGGGCGCCAGCACAATGGGGAAATAATCGCCGTGACCGCCTCCATGAACGATCTGGTTATAATCGCCTTGTGAGGGGGCTATATTCCCCAAGCCTGGACCGCCACGCATCACATCGATTAGCACAACTGGCAATTCAGTGCCAGCGATATATGAAATGCCTTCCATCATCAAGCTGACCCCCGGACTGGAGGAGGAACTCATGACCCGGACGCCAGTGCAGGCAGCGCCGTAGATCATATTAATTGCCGCAACTTCGCTTTCGGCTTGCAGAAACGCCCGCCCAAGTTCCGGCATACGCTTCGACATCCATTCCAGCAGTTCAGTCTGAGGCGTGATGGGGTACCCGAAATAAGCCTGCACACCAGCGCGAACCGCTGCCTCAGCCATTGCTCGATTGCCTTCAAGTAATTCACGTGCCATTTCAGATCCTCCGGGGTCAGGCTTTGACGCGCACAGGCGTCTGCCGAAAAACGGTAATGGCGGCTTCAGGACAGACCACCGCGCAGATCGCACAACCGGTGCAGCCATCTGCAATCAGATGAACCGGGTGAAATCCCTTGGGTGTAAAAACCTCCATGTCCAGCGCCAAGACATTTTGGGGGCATTCTTCTATACACAGTTCGCAGCCTTTACAAAACCGGTGGTCCACTTCGATCCAACCCTTAACTGGCATTCAGACCTCCTTTGAATAGTATCGCTGAAACAAATCTAACCATGTTTATCTCATTAAACACCCCCCATTAGCATTTTGCTAGTGCCAACTGTCATCATTCAGGAATACAAAAATCATTGGCGGCGCTTGCTGTTCTCGCTCCTGGCTGCCTTTATTGTGTGGATAACCCAAAAGCGTGGAGGTGATAGAGAAAGAAATCGGTTGAAGTTTCAAGGCTGTGCGAGAGGGGTGGATTGTGCGCTTTGTGCCAGGATAGCATCCTGCGCATTTTGAAGCGCTTGCTCGACGGGCAAGCTATGTTCAAAAAATGCGCGCAGGGCGGTCTCGATGTTTTGCTGATAAATGGAGAGCTCGGGAAAGTTAGGATATGCAGTTCCACCAGACAACGCAATCATCGCCTGGGTTACCAGATTTGCAGAAGCGGAATTGTCCAGATATACCTGATTAGCGCTGGGGATGAGCCCGTTTTTCGCCAACAGCGTCTGCGCTTCGGGCGAGACCAGATATTCCATGAATTCTATGGCTGCTCTTCGGTCTGCGGGGTTTGCGTTTGAATTCAGGTATATGTCCTCAGAGAGCACATAACCGGAAAGATGTCCGCTTCCATACCGCGGCCATGGGTCAATTGCCAGTTTTTCGGCGCCGATTGCCTCTTCCAGCGCGGCTAAATTCCAGGTCCCATCGATAATCCAGCCTACTTTTCCAGCTTTGAACCGTTCAAGATCGTCGTCGGAATAAGTGGCGGTTGGACCAGCCTGTTCAAATGATTTGAGCAATTCGAGCCATGCTACGCCCTTGCTGTTGTTGAACCCTGGCAAGCCGTTCGAGTCGATTAGCTGCCCTCCGATTCCGTTCAAATGGGCGCTGGAATACAAGAAGCTGCGTTCCAGGTATGCCCCAATCACGTCGCCTTGAGACGAAGTCTGAGCCAATAAAACCAGATCATCGAATGTATCTGGCTTAATGGTGATGATGTCTTTGTTGCGAAACAGGACCACGCCCTGGATTGAGTAGGGCAGTCCAATCAGTTTCCCTTCCTGATTGGCTGTTTCCAAAGCAGGCTGGTTGAGCGTGTCGAGAACATTCGTATCAATCTCAGTCGTGAGATCTGCGACCAGCTTCTGGTCGTAAAGCAAGGGTCCCCATTCTGGTGGGGCAAGGAGCAAAGTCGGACCGATCCCCTCGCGCGAATCAGCTGCGAACCGATCCAAGAGCGTTTCCTGCGGGATGTACATCACATCGAACATCACGTTCGGATGAAAAGCTTGAAAATTCTTGATGATTTGAGCCAGAACCGGTAGCTTCGCTTCATCCCACGAGTGCCGAATCGAAACCGTGCCGCGCAGAATCTCCTCCGTGGGGAAGACCGTTCTGACGGGGGGGCGGCTGGGCGTGTTTACGATTGTGTCTGGTAGTTCTGGGATGGCTTGCGATGTGATATCAGCCGGTTTACATGCTGCTAAAGCGAGGAATAAAACTACAACCCAGAGACAAAAAACAGACCTCGCGCCGTGCATGGAAATAACTATACCAGGGTATCAGCGGTTTTTCAAGTTTAGCGATATCCATTATAATCTGTATATGAACGATTCATCCGAGATAAACGGCGTATTTGCGGCAGCGTTGACCCCACTGCATGAAAATGGATCGCTGGCTGAGGAAGAATTACCCGGCTTGCTCAAATTCCTCGCGCAACGCGGAGCCAACGGGGCGTTGCTGCTCGGAACCACGGGCGAAGGGCCGTCTTTCTCTCCGGAGGAACGGATCCGGATCGTCCGGGCGGGTATGCAGATTCGCCGGGAATTTCCGCATTTCAAGATTCTGGTAGGCAGCGGCACGCCGAGCCTGGAAGAGACGATTTCTATTAATAAAGCTGTTTTTGATTTGGGGGTTGACGGTGTGGTCGTGCTGCCCCCGTATTTCTTTCGAAATGCGCCCGAAGCTGGAATATTCGAATGGTTTTCGCAGGCGCTGCGGAGATCGGCGCCCACGGGCAAGGCTTTTCTCGTTTATCATATCCCCTCGCTGAGCGGCATAAATCTTTCAATGGATTTCTTTGACCGCCTCTTGACGTCATTTCCGGATCATTGCATCGGGATGAAAGATTCGAGCGCAGATCCGGATTTTGCGCGCCAACTGGGTCAACGCTTTGGATCCGCATTGAAGGTTTTTAATGGCACCGATTCGCTGTTCGATCTGGCGCTCGAAAACGCGGCTGCGGGATGTATCACCGCGATGGCTAATCTCAGATCGCCCGACTTGCGCCTGATTTGGAACGCGCGCCGGCAAGAGAAGGTAGATCTCGCGGCGAAGGAGCGGGTGGTGCGCGGGCGGCTTCTGATGGAGCGTTTTCCTCCCAACCCGCCGCTCTATAAGGCGTTAATTCACCGTCTGCATGGCTTTCCATTATGGAACGTCCGACCTCCATTGGTTGATCTACCGCCGGCTCAGGTCGAGACTATACTTGCTCAAGTTCTTTCCGAGGCGCCGGAATTTTCCGCGTAAGAGCGTTGCTCTAGAGCCTTGCTCTAAAGCAACGCTCTCAGCTCATTGGGAATGATATTTTGATAGAAGACGGAGTTTCACAGAAGAACCGCATCAGATTGTTGGCGGTTAATCTGGTTTTGCTGGTGGTTTGCGCTCTGGGATTACTTCTGACGATTGCTGGCTATCTCGTGTTAAAACCCAGGGCATTTCGGTCCATGGCTCCAACGGCAACCCACACACTGCGCCCAACCCTGACCTGGACGCAGTTTCCAACGGCTACGCTTACGCCGACGCCCAGCGCGACTTCGCGGCAAACTTCAACCCCGACGCCGACGCAGACGTTGATCTTCACATCAACGCCTGCGTCAACCGACTTTCCTCTGCGGACTTTTCTGCCCAGCCTGACGCCGGCGGCGGCGCTGGTTTACGACGGCGCGTACCAACTGTTGGATTGGGACGAGTTCAGAGCCGACCACATGGCTTTGACTATGCAGGGTTTTCCGCAAGGGATGCTATCCGAGTTGAAGCCAGACCAAGAGGTGGCGTACTTTCAAGCCTATCAATATCCCGCGTTCGCTTATCGTGAAGCCTTGCTGCAATTCCCGGAAGCGTCGGCAGCGGAACGCTGGCGCTGGGCGCTGGCGTATAACTCAATGCTGACGGGGAGCGCTAAGGCGGGCGAGCTGTACGCCGGGTTAATCGCAGACAACTTGAATCGGGGTCAGACGAGCATTGAGGAGCTTTATGCCTGGTTTCCGATCCAGGAGTCGGCGCTGACCTTATTCTTGGTTCAGGGATCATTGCCGCCGGGGCGCCTGGAAAGTTACATTGTCGAGCTTCGCGGGCTGGGCGGCAGTTCGTTTATCTGGCTGCTCAGGAAGAGCGCGGGTTATGAAGCCTATTCAATTTGGACACGTTTCGATTTTGTCCATCCCCGCCGCACAAATTGGATCCTGGCAGATCTCGACAATAACCCCTCGAACGGTCCGGAAATGGCAATTTACCAATCGACATTGGGAGATGAAACGACGCTGCAACCCGTACAGGTGATTAGCCTCGCCAAAGCGCCGCCCGTGCAACTGCCCTTCATTCCGGGTAAAGATATTTTTGAGATTGGAACTCAATACCAAAACTATTGGGCGGTGCAGACGGACCACTCTGGCGTGAATGAGCTGATATTTCGACCGGTTGTTTTCCCAACCTGTCCATTAGAAATCAAACTCCCATTTCGGTGGAATGGGTTGTATTTCAAGCGGGCCGCGCAGCAAATCGAATTCGCGGGTCTTCCCAAAAACCCGGGCATGTGCGAACCGCTTATTGACATATCCGACCGCTTCTGGGAACCAGAGACAACCGCAGGCTTGATGGAAACCCTGCTCCCACAGTGGCCCCCCGAAAAAGACGCCAATGGCGAGCCGTATCCGCCGGACGCGCTCGATGAGTGGAAATATCGGCTGGGCGTTTTATATGCATTATCGGGCAAGTTCGACCTTGCTGTAAATTATCTCGATGAAGTGGTGAATAATCCAACGACGGCGAACAGCCGCTGGATCGATCCCGCACATCAATTTCTCGCGGCGTATCATAAGCCGGAGGACATTTACAACGCTTGCTGGCTTGCCCCTTACTGCGATCCAGCGCATGCGATTCGGTTTCTGACGCGCCAGATCCCAAGCAGCGTCGATGCCCTGCAATACTTGCGAAATTGGGGCGTGCAGATTGTATCTTCTGGCTTTTTTGATTTCGATGACGATGATGAAGGCGAGCGTTGGTTTACGGTGCGTAACTCGCCCAATCAAAAGTTGGATTTCTGGATTCTTGCGCGTAGCAAAGGCTATCATCAAGCGCTTGAGGTCGGCATTGTCGAGACCCGAATTCCTACGATCAATTTTATCGAGGAGCCCTTTATCGCCGATGAGGGATTGTCATATCAACCGGCGGCGCTTCTGGACGGCAAGATCTCATTTAGTATGCAGCGTTTCCCCGATACGCGCGAGTCTTTCTTGGTCCAGGTGCCTCTGCGCAAAGAATATCCAAGCCGGTTTTTTGAACCCTTGTTCAACTACCGAGATGCGCTGTTTACGGGAACTTCTCCCGATTTGATCCAGAAAAAGCTGGAAGACTTACAAGATTTCCCCGGTCTGCTGTGTAAAAGTACCTGGAGTTGTGATGAGTATTATTACTTATTAGGATTGGCGAGCGAACTGGCTGGCGACGCGCAGACCGCGGTGGAGAATTACCAGCGGCTCTGGCTGGATTACACAAAAAGTCCCTTTACGCAGATGGCGCGCTTAAAGCTGGATCCGATCGGTGGACTGCCTACCGCCACTGAAATTCCAACATCAACCCCGCTGCCGGTCATTCCAACGCCCACGGAGACGATCTTCATTACCCCAACCCCAACGATAACCGGAACGCCGCCGACTGCAACCCCAAGCGGCGAGGTGAGCCTCACCCCAACAGTGACTGGCACAGTTCCTACAGGTACACCCTCACCAACGGTGACGAGCTCTCCCGGATCTACTCAACCTTATCCGCAGCCGAATGACATCCCTTCAGCCACTCCCTATCCCCCTAATACCTAATTCGGAGAGTCTGCAAATGGTCTTTTCACGGTCACAATGGCGGCTAATTCTGCATCCACCCAAGCGCGGCGCCTGGAATATGGCGGTCGACGAGGCGATCCTGG
Source organism: Anaerolineae bacterium UTCFX2 (assembly GCA_002050125.1). Classification (GTDB taxonomy): domain Bacteria; phylum Chloroflexota; class Anaerolineae; order Anaerolineales; family UBA4823; genus UTCFX2. Next base: position 44,153 of record MWTA01000084.1, read on the forward strand.
AAGCGGTTGGCCGCGCGGAAGCGCTGCCTACACTGCGTTTGTACGCCTGGTCTCCCCCATGCCTGTCGCTGGGATATGCTCAATCCTTGGGTGATGTGGATCAGGAGGCTCTGGCTACGCTCGGCTGGGATATCGTGCGGAGACCAACGGGCGGCAGGGCAATCCTGCACACGGACGAACTCACATATTCGGTTATCGGGCCGCCCGATGACCCGCGGCTGTCAAACGGGGTGCTTGAAAGTTATCGGAATCTTTCAAGAGCGCTGCTGCGCGGTCTCACAACGTTGGGTATCAATGCGGAATCGGTAGAAATAAACCCGCAAACAGGGGCTAATGAAACTTCAAAGGAAAGTAAAAAGACACCGAACCCGATCTGTTTCGAAGTCCCCTCGAATTTCGAGATCACGTTGAATGGAAAAAAACTGATCGGCAGCGCTCAGGCGCGGCGAAAAGAAGGGGTTTTGCAGCACGGCACATTGCCATTGCACGGGGATCATACACGCATCATCCAAGCGCTGCGTTTCTCAGACGAGAATACCCGCCAACGCGCCAGAACCAGATTGCTGGAAAGAGCCACAACGGTTCAATTGGGGACCGGGCGAGAACTCGAATGGGAGCGGGCAGCGGAATCGATTGTGAAAGCGTTTCAAACCGAGCTTTCGCTGGATTTTATTCCCGGGGAATTGAGTTCCAGTGAGGTCGCAAGAGCTCGTGAATTAGAAAATGTGAAGTACAGTAACCTGGATTGGACCGGCAGGTCGTGAGTCCTTAGGGTGTCGGCGTGGGGGTTGCGGGTCGTTCTGGATAGACGAAGATTACCTCCGGATAACCCAGGTCTTTCAATAACCGGCTGAGAAAAGTCTCCCCATTTTGGCGGGCAAGTTCGAGAATACCGTCTTCCATTGCAGCGGCTTCGATCTCATCTTCTGCAACGGCGCGCGCCGCGGATTCGAGATGGATGTCCCCTTTGGTCAGCAAGCCTCTATCGCGGTCATAAACGTATGATTTCTCGTTATCCAGGGTTGCGACAAACACCTCCGGTTCTGGAAGTGATAGGAACAGCATCCCGTCTTTAATTTCAATCCGATCCGCGCCTAATTTGCTCAAATCAAACCCAGCAATCACATTTCCATGAGCAACGAAGATCAGCTTATCTCCAAAGAGGCGTGAAATGGCGTTTTCTTGATTCTTCTCAGCCGTAATGACCTTTTCTACCGTAAATTGAATCGTCTCAAGGCGGGCGAGCGAACGGATATCCCGGATGATCGTCAACGGCGATGGCAGGATTGTCGGGGTGGGGTTTAACACGGACGATACTTGTGTCGCCAACTCCCCGGTCATCGATTGGACCGGCGAGACCGTTTTTTGCAGCATATCGTACAGCGCCCAAGCAAAAAACAGCATGATAGCCATCATGATCGCCAGAATGCTGACAACCAGAAACCAACCTTTCTTTTCGTCCATGACCTCGATTATACTATTGACATTCCTGAATGAAATCGAGCTTTTGACGTAATGCCCGTTGGAATCCTCACGGTTCAATTGGAATTAGCTGGATGTGGTTCCTTGAAGGAAAAGCGCGGCAGATTACAGCCTTTGCTCACGCGCCTTCAGCGCGAGTTCAATATCTCAATCGCAGAAGTGGATTTCCTGGATTCCTGGCAAAGCGCCCTGGTTGCCTGCGCCGTCGTGAGCAACAATGGGCGGCACAATCAGCGATCATTGCAGCAGGTCGTCCGCTGGATCGAGGAAAACTGGCCGGACGTAGAAGTGGTCGATGAACGGATCGAGTTGCTTTTTTAGGAAAACAATAATTTTCGGAGGATCATTATGGATTTAGGTTTGGCAGGGTTGCGTGTGCTTGTAACTGGTGGTAGCAGCGGGCTGGGTTTTGCAACTGCGCTGGAATTAGCGCGCGAGGGCGCACTGGTCGCGGTCAACAGCCGCGATCTGGGGCGGATTGAACAAGCAATCGAGAAAATCAAAAATGAGACCGGGCAGGTTGCCATCGCGGCAGCGGGAGATTTAACAATCGCCTCCGAACCAGCCCGCATCGTGACTGAAGCGGCTGAAACGCTGGGCGGGCTCGATTTGTTGCTCACCAATGCAGGAGGACCGCCTCAGGGCAAATTTGAAACCTTTGATGATGAGGCTTGGGACAACGCGGTGCAGCTCTCCTTTCTGAGCCACGTGCGCTTGATTCGCGCCGCGCTACCGTATCTGAGAAAATCCTTGGCGCCCAGCGTGCTGACGGTCACGTCTCTTTCTGTGAAGCAACCCATCCCGGATTTGATCCTGTCCAACAGCGTGCGTTCCGCTACGATTGGTCTCACGAAAAGTCTCGCGCTCGAAATTGGCGGCGAGGGGATCCGGTTTAATTCGATCTTGCCGGCGTGGACGGAGACCGAGCGCGTTCAGGCGTTGATGCAGCACCGGGCGTTATCGCGGGGCACCACAATCGAGGAAGAAATTCAAAGACAGGCTGCTTCCAGCGCGCTGGGGCGAATGGGGCGTGCGGAGGAATTTGGGCGCGTGGCAGCTTTTCTATTATCGCCAGCAGCCTCATATCTTACAGGCATGATGCTTTCGTTTGATGGAGGGATGTACCGGGGAATTTATTGATCTGTACCAAAACCTATTGGTTTGTCTTGCAGACCAAACGGCGCGCGACAATTCCGCCGTTGAATGGGTCGATCAGAAAATAAGCCTCCTGGATCGCCGGCTCCGGGACAATCGTGACCTTTTCGGTTGAATCCGTTCCCTTTTCTTTGCGAACTACTTCTGGGTGGGGAACGACCTTGATATACCAGTACTCCGTTGAGATCTTGATCGGTTTATTCTCCGGAAGCATGGGTCCGGCGCAACTCGTGTGTTGAACGGCTGAAAAGTCGGCTACGACATCTTTTCCGTATACCATGCGCGCCTCGTGGATTTCCCAGTAATCCCGGTTTTTTGAGACCGTGCTCGGTTTTAAGGCTGCCCAGGCAATTTCCAGGGCTTCTTGTTGCCGCAGGCTTTTTTGAGATTTTACACAGGCTGAAATCAATATAGGGAGTAAGAAAGACAGAAAAACTAAAAAGAAAATCCTTTTCATTTGGCTTGGGTCTCAGTCATGAGATAGATTTGTTTGAAGTTCATTATACTCATAATTTACACCATCTTCACAGTAGAAAATTCCCGGTTGTCCGCGCGGGTGCAGCGCTTTCACTGGGTAACTTCGGAGTGTGGGAGGTGGTCGTGGGGGCTGGTCAGCGGTTGAGACCGTACTCTTTGAGCAGGCGCTCGAGCACTGCTTGATCCGCATTTTCAATATTGATCAATTGTAGTCCGATTCTAAAGAGATCTGGGTCTTCATCTGGCGCGCACCAAATCACACGTGCTTCGATATCAAGCAAGGGCTGGTCGCCGTATGTCTCTGGAAGGTCAATCCGCAATTGAAAATTGTTATTTACTTTCAGAGGCAGGTTTCCAACGATCAGCGCGCCATCAGTGGTCATATCGACTAGATAACCGACGAGGCGCTCGCTTCTTCGATCGATTACACGCGAAAAGAAAGTCAGGATTCTGCGATTCTGTTTACGACGTTCATCCATGGTTAAAATCCCGATGCCGATTCATAATCAGAACTTAACCTATTATAACGGTATGTTGCCAGGTATCAAGTAGGGAAGGGGTACTGCGGTACTGTTCATTCGGTTACGTAGATGGGATTGCTAAAAATCCAACCTCTTTTTTGCCCGTGCAGCACAGAATAAACTTCGACGCGATATGCGCCGGTCTCTTTTGCCGGGTGAGTGCAGAGCTTTTGGTTGTTCCACTCATTTACGATTGCACCGTTGCAGATCAGGCGGCATTCAGCCTCCGCCGGCAGCCGAATTTGGATCGTGATTCCCCAGCGGGCGGAGATGGTTCCTCCCATCATTGCCGTGTGTCCATACCCATGGGCATGGAAGCTGAACCCCTTGGTTGTGGCGAGATGATCGTTTGCGACAAAAGCCCGGCCTTGTCTCAACGCCTGATAGATCAGTTTTTGATCGTGTGCGATTTCACCGGATAACGGCTCTTCCAACAACAAATGGGTATTGATGCCTTGGAAGTGAAACTCATAGGGAAAAACAATCTTTTTCAAGGGACCGAGTTGAACTTCCAACGCATGCGCGTCGGAGCCGCCGATGCCAACCAGGCGGCGACCAGCAATGAGCTGTTCGTCCCATTTGCGGAGCGTTTTGGCGAACGGACCTATCGCGATCTTGTGTGGGTTCCAAATATAGAATAATGCGTGGACTTTGGTTTTTAGGTGCCTTTTAAATTCGGAGAAAGCGTTCCAAATTTCGATCCCCGTAAGGTCTTGGATTCGCCAGTCTTCCCAATTGAGCGCCTCTTCCCCGATTGCTGGGGCAGCAACATCGTCTGGATGAGCGGCAAACGAAAGCCCGCCCAGATTTTCAACGGATTTAATCAGCTTCGCCAGGTCGTTGGCGCGGTCAGCTAACTCGACCCCGGCGCCCAGAACTAACAGGTGGTTTTTTTGGGGTGTGCGCGTGCGGTCATGGATCTCCTCGCCCACCAGCAGCAACAGCTTGCGGTCTCCATCATGGTAGTATCCCTGCGGTCCGTCAACATAAAGGTTGTGATCCGTCGTGATCACGGCATCCAGACCGGCTTTCAAACCCGCGGCAGCAATTTCGGCGTGCGAGCCAGTCCCATCTGAATAGTGCGAATGAACGTGCAGGTTTACGACAATTTCATGCATCTGGAATTGAGATTCGACCTTTTTGCAAGATTTGACGATTCATGGCGCGAAAGGTATAATCCATCTGCTTAAAAAAGACCGGTAGATAGCCGGCTTTTGATTTGACTTCACAAGGATTGCCTTACAGCTATAACCTGTTGAGGCAAGAGGAAAGTTCTGGAGGCAAGTGTGCAAACTTATATTGAAATTGCGTTAATTATAACGTCAATCGCTCTAATCGTCAGCGTCATCCTCCAAAGCAAAGGCGCGGGATTGGGCGGTTTGACTGGCGGCGATTCGGGTGGTATATTCACTGCCCGACGTGGAATAGAAAAAGTTTTGTTCCGGGTCAGCATCGGGTTGAGTGTGCTCTTCTTCATCCTTGCCATTACGGCAACGTTGATCCAGGTTTGAGCAAGCCTCTCTGTTTGGGTTAGCCCACAACTCTCAAAACAAACTTCTTGAAAAAGCTCCGCTGGCAAGTTCTTGTAGTCTTCTTGTCGCTGATCGGCATAGGGGTGTTGCTGCTTGGGCAGGACAAGCCCTTGCTTTCGGGCATCGAGGGTCAGAAGCAACCGGTTGCAGGCGGTTCGTACACAGAGGCGCTCATTGGCGCTCCTGCGCGGTTAAACCCTCTACTAGATTTCTATAATCAAGTTGACTATGACGTAGACAGCCTGATCTATAGCCGTCTGATCAATTTTGACGATCGAGGCTTGCCGCATGGCGATTTGGCAAAGGACTGGGGGATTTCTCAGGATGGTAAGCGGTACAGCTTTTCCATTCGGAAGAACGCGTTTTGGCACGACGGCAAACCGGTTACCAGCGACGATGTTGTTTTCACCATCGATCTGCTTAAGAACGACGAGATGCCAACGCCGGAGGACATCCGGGAATTTTGGAAGCAGGTCGAGGTAATTGCACTAGATGACAAGACGCTCCAGTTTACGCTCCCTGAGCCATTTTCACCGTTCTTGGATTATCTAAACATTGGCATACTTCCTAAACACCTGTTGGAAGGCTTGGCGCCGCGCGAGATCATTGCCTCGACTTTCAATTTACAACCGATTGGCAGCGGGCCGTTTCAGTTCAAGACTCTGGAATTAGATGCTGAAGTAATTAGCGGGATAGAACTGGAAAGATTCGATGGTTACTACGCAGCCAAACCTTTTCTGGAGCAATTGAATTTTCGTTATTATCCAAACGCCCAGAGTGCGCTGGATGCTTTGACGAACGGAGAGGTTCAGGGGGTAGGCGGCATTCCAAACGAGGTGTTGCAGAAGGTACTTGAGGATGAGAACTTGCAGCTATTTGCGAGTCGCTTGCCGCGCCTGGCGATGATTTATCTGAACCTGGATAATTCAAAGCTGCCATTTTTCAAAGAGCCGGAAATTCGCCGGGCGTTGATGCAGGGATTAAATCGCAATTGGATCATCAATCACCTCTTGAAAGGTCAGGCGGTCCTGGCGAATGGGCCGATTTTCCCCGAAAATTGGGCTTTTTACAACACCTCGGGCGCGGTCGATTATAACCCTGAGCGCGCGCTGGAACTGCTAAAAGAGGCGGGGTACACCATTCCAGCCGAGGGCGGTCAAGCACGCCAGAAAGACGGCGTTTCAATGAAGTTTGAACTGGTGCACCCCGACACCGCGCTCTACACGGCGATCGCAGAACGCATTCAGAAGGATTGGGCGCGTTTGGGGGTGGTGGTGTCCCTCAAAGCGGTTTCAAATGAAGAACTGCTCCAGAACTATCTTGAAAAGCGCAATTATCAAGCCGCGCTGGTCGAGCTTGATTTCAGCCGATCGCCAGACCCGGACCCCTATCCTTTTTGGCACCAGGGGCAGATCGTGTCCGGTCAGAATTATGCTCAATGGGACGACCGGCAGGTCAGTGAGTACCTGGAACAGGCGCGCGTTCTAGACGATCTCAACGAGCGTATAAGGCGCTATCGCAACTTTCAGGTGCGTTTTGCGGGGGAGCTTCCAGCGCTCCCGCTGTTCTACCCCATTTATTCGTTCGCCGTTGACCGGTCAATAAATGGCGTGAGCGTCGGGCCTTTATTTGATCCAAGCGACCGGTTTGCCAATATCGCTTCCTGGTTTACAAGGACTGCTCCGCAGGCTCAGATCTTTGCCACCGCCACCCCGAATCCATAAATAAAGTCTCATTAGAAGCGGGCATCGGGTCGCTATGGCTCGCGAGAATATAGAAACCGGTAAATCATGAAATTCTCGTATATGCGCCGGATATAATTCCTGGTTTCAGCAAAAGGGATCACTTCCATAAAAAGGTCTGGATCATCTTTGGCGAGTTGAACCCAGCTTATGGTGTTTCCAGGACCGCCGTTGTATGCGGCGAGGGCGGCATATAAATCGCCATCGAAGTTCTTGCGCTGGCGGTTCAGGTAATCTATGCCTAATCTGAGGCTGACTTGCGGGCGGTACAGGTCGTCATCGGTGTAATTCTCGGGCCAGCCAAGGTTTGCCGCGATTTCCTCCCCGGTGCGCGGGATAATTTGCATCAGCCCGCGCGCTCCTGCGGATGAGCGTACAAAACCTTCGAAAAGGCTTTCCTGCCGAATTAGCGAGAATAATAAGAGCGGATGAAAACCGTACTCCTGCGCAAGGGGGATAACCAGGTCGCCAAAAAAGGTGCCGAACCGAATATGGTTGAAGTACGCCGGCGCGCTTAACGATGTAGCATCGTTCAAGCCGGCGAGATCCAGCACCTGGCGGGCTGACATAATGGCGGGTCGATACGCCCCTGATTGCAGAAAAATGTCGATCAGGCGAAAAGTCTTTACCGGGTCTGCTGCGGCGTATTGCCGCAGTACCTCGAACTCGCCGCGGGCTTCGTCATAAAGTCCCAGTTTCCATAACTCCAAACCCCGGCGCAGATAGGGATCGTTTACCAGATCGCCTGGTCCCGACAGGTCAACATCTGAGGCGATGTTGAACGTCGAACGCATCCAGTCTTCAGCTTTATTTCTTTCCGCTGGCAGATCGAAAGCCAGGTTGTAACTGAGAGGCGGGTCGAATGCGCCGCGATCGTGCAGATGATCGCGGGCTCGTTCGCTATAATAGCCTGTGGGATCGATCTCTGCGGCAGTCTTCCACGCCGGGCGGGCGCGCTCAAGGTCACCGGCTGCAGCAAGGGATTTGCCCTGCCAGAAATTTCCCGCGGCTTTGTCCTCGAGGTTATCCGAGATTGGAATATAACGCTGGAAGGTATCCGCGGCTTTGGAATAATTCTTTAGCCGGTATTGCGCCAATCCAGCCAGAAAGAGCGCTCTTGAGGCATACTCGCTATCCGGGTAAATGGAAGCAACCCGCTCCCATAATTCAATTGCGCGTTCATATTGGGCGTCGCGCTCCGCAGCTAGCGCCGCGTCAAACAGAAATTCGGCTGCTCTGGGATGTCCCGGCGATTTCTCGGCGAACAAAGACAATGTGGTGATTGCATCTGAGGCGCGATCCAGGTCAGCCCACTGCGTATAGCCTTTCATTTCCCAGGCTTCATCCCACAGTCCGTGGTCAGGAAACTTCTCAATCACGATATCCCATTGACGGATCGCCTCTTCGTAGTTACCTTGCGCAGCCAAAGTGAGACCGTAATAATAATGCGCGGTAGCCGGGTCGGATGGATTGTTTTGGAGATAATGGTCAAAGGCTGCCAGGGCGGGCCCATATTGACCGGCGTAGTAATCGACGATCCCGCGCTGAAGTTCATTTACGGTGATGTTTGCGTCGACAAGTTCTACCAGCGCCAGATAAGCATCGTATGACTTTGGATAATTGTTCACCGAATCAAGATAAGCCGCATATGCCTGATCCGTTTCCCCCAATTCGGTGTAAATCTGCCCTTTCCGCAAATTGACCGCTGCCCGGGTGTAATCGCTGTTTGTGCGCTGATAAATATCTTCATAAAGCGTTAAAGCAGTTGGCATGTCTCCGGAAAGCTGATAAGCATTTGCCAGTTTCAGCCGAAGCTGCAATTCGTCGAGCACGCTGCTGGCTTCAAGCGCAGCCTGGTATTCCTGGATAGCCGCGTCAACGTCGCTTGAAGCGAATAACGCATCCGCGGTCCAGTTTCTGACATAGGCGTCGATTGCGCCAGGTTGTTTTTCCAGGAATTGACGATAATGCTGGGCGGCTTCTGCATATCTTTCCTGGGCTTCCAGCGCCCTGGCAAGGTAGAAATGCGCATCGGCGGATTGGGGAGAATCGGGGAATTGGGTGGTCAGCTTTTCGATTTGTTCAATTGCGCTATAGTAATTCCGCCCCAAAAGATAACTTCGAGCAACCCCCAGCATCGCCTCTGCTTGAAACTGTTTGTTCTGGGTGTCGGATAACGCGGTTTGGAATTCTGTTAGCGCCAGCTCCCAATCCCCATAAAATAGCGCTTGTTCAGCGGAATGAATCCGGAACTCGGGCAAAGGGGTTGGAGTTGGCGGCGAGACTGGGGTGGTTGGAACAACCCGTGGCGTTTCCGGTTCGGCGGCGGACGATTTGCTTGACGATTCAGTGGTTGGGGGGATTTTATAAACGGTCGCAGCCGGCCTGATGCAGGAGGTGAGCAGAACAGAAAGCAGAACCAGCGCTCGGATCACATTGCGAAACATCGCCGGTCACTATACCTGAGGCGCTGACGATTGTCAATGTTTGAAGGTTTGACAGTGAAATCGGAAGATGCTAAACTGAACGCGCCTCGAGCTATGGTTACGTGAGTCGAGGCAGCGAAAATGCTGGAGAAATGGCGATATGAGAACCGTTGAATGGGATTACACCAACCACAAGCTGCGTTTAATTGATCAGCACGCGCTGCCTGGCGAATTCAGTTACCTGAGTTTTGGCGATTATCGTGAAGTCGCCCGGGCGATCCGCAACATGGTGGTTCGCGGCGCGCCGGCAATTGGCGTTACGGCGGCTTTTGGCATGGCATTGGCAGCGCGCCAATCGCGCGCCAGAGATACCGCTTCCTTTTTGCAAGACATGAATCGCGCGGCAGAGGAACTCAGGAACGCGCGTCCGACAGCCGTGAACCTGAGCTGGGCGGTCGAGCGTATGTTGGGGGTGATCTCCCGCCAGCCCGCTACGCCGGAAAGTCTGCGCGCGGCTTTGTTGGATGCCGCCCAACAGTTGGCGGACGAGGATGTGCGCACCAATCAAGAGATGGCGCTTTTTGGTGCCTCTTTGATCGAGAGTGGGGATACCGTAATTCATCATTGCAACACCGGTTCGCTGGCGGCGGTGGAGTGGGGCACCGCGTTGGGAGTAATCCGCATGGCGCACCAGCAAGGGAAAGCAATCCACGTGCTGGTCGATGAAACCCGCCCGCGCTTGCAGGGTTCGAGGTTGACCGCCTGGGAATTGGAGCAGTACGGCATCGATTATGCGATTATTACGGACAACGCGGCGGGATATTTCCTCCAAAGCAGGCAGGTCCACAAGGTTTTATTCGGCGCCGATCGAGTTGCCGCAAACGGGGATGTGGTAAACAAGATCGGGACTTATATGCTGGCGCTTGCCGCGCACGCGAACCATGTCCCAGTGTATCCGGTTGTGCCGCTTTCGACCATTGACCTGGGAACGCAGAACGGAGAAGACATCCCAATCGAGCAGCGTTCGCCTGATGAGGTATTGGATTTAATGGTCAATGGAATGCCAGTTGCCCCGGCGGATGCGCGGGCGCGCAATCCGGCTTTCGATATCACGCCCCACCGTCTCGTGAGCGCGATTGTCACAGAAGCGGGCATTATCTACCCACCATTTAAGCGCAACATCCGCCGAGCGATCGAGCATAATTTGAAGTAAAATAAACACTTGTGCTTGCAGTCAGGCGTCTAGCATTCCTGAAAAATCGGTGCGCGGCACATCGACTTAATCATGCAAAAGGAAAACATGGATATTCTCCTGACCGGATCGGTTGCCTTCGACTACTTGATGACTTTTCCGGGCAATTTTAAAGATCACATTCTACCCGAACGTCTGGAAACGATCAGCCTTTCTTTTTTGGTCGACTCGATGACAAAAATGCCCGGCGGCATCGCCCCGAATATCGCCTACACGATGGCGTTGTTAGGGAGCCACCCAAGGCTGTGGGCGGCGGTTGGCGAGGATTTCGAAGAATATCGGCATGCGCTTGAGGCAGAGGGGATCGATACTTCCGGTATGCGCGTCATTCCGGGCGTGTTTACCGCCTCGTTTTTCGTCAACACGGATCGTTCAAACGCCCAGATTGCCAGTTTCTATCCGGGGGCAATGGCGCATTCTGCCGAGCTATCGTTGAAGTCGGTGAATCCAAAACCTGACCTTGTTGTGATTTCGCCAAGCGATCCGTTCGCGATGCAGCGCTATTGCGAGGAATGCCGCGAATTGAACATCCCGTTTATCTATGACCCTTCGCAGCAAATCGTGCGCATGTCCAGCGACGAATTACAGAGCGGCGTTGAGGGGGCTTGGGCGATGTTCGTCAACGATTATGAGTATGCTTTGATTAAGAAAATGACCGGGCTCGATGCCGGAGCGGTTCTGGGGAACAGCCCAGATTCATTTGTCGTCGTCACGTGCGGAAAGAGAGGCGTGGAGGTATACGCGAACTTGGGCTCTTTCGAGACGCCTAGCGTTCAGCCGAAGATGGTGCTGGACCCTACCGGCGTGGGTGACGCATTTCGCGGCGGATTTCTGACCGGTTTGAAATATGGGTTCGGTTTTGAATTGTGCGCTCAGATGGGCGTGATGTGCGCCACCTATTGCCTTGAGCATAAGGGGTCGCAAGGTCATCGGTTTACGCAACAAGAATTTGTTTCTAGATTTCGTGAGAATTTTGACGATCGAGGCAGCCTGGACGGGTTGTTAGAGTGAATTCGAGTTCGTCATGATATATCATCCTTTTGGAGAGACTAATGGAACAGTATGATGTAAAAGATCTACGGCTTGCTGAGGGCGGTCGCCGCCGAATTGAGTGGGCAGAAAGAGAGATGCCGGTACTAAGACAGATCCGCGAGCGGTTTGCGAAAGAACGGCCCTTAGAAGGGATACGCGTCTCTGCCTGCCTGCATGTGACTACTGAAACAGCCAATCTGATGTCCACGCTGCACCTTGGCGGCGCGGAGGTCGTCCTGACGGCATCGAACCCGCTCTCGACCCAGGACGATGTCGCGGCTTGTCTGGTTTCCCAATACGAAATACCGACGTTCGCGATAAAGGGGGAGGATAACGTCACCTATTACAAACACATTCGAGCGGCTCTGGATCATAAGCCGCAGGTCACAATGGACGACGGCGCAGACCTGGTCAGTACGCTGCATAAAGAATATCGCCACCTGCTTCCGGAGGTGTTTGGCGGTACGGAGGAGACGACAACCGGGGTCATCCGTCTGCGGGCAATGGCGAATGATAACGCGCTGGCTTTTCCGGTCATCGCGGTAAATGACGCAATGACAAAGCATTTATTTGATAACCGCTATGGCACCGGTCAATCGACCATCGACGGAATTGTGCGCGCCACCAACGTCTTGTTGGCTGGAAAGGCATTTGTGATCGCGGGCTACGGCTGGTGTGGACGCGGACTGGCGATGCGGGCGCGCGGTATGGGTTCAAATGTGATTGTCACCGAGGTCGATCCCCTCCCAGCTCTGGAAGCGGTCATGGATGGTTTTCGCGTAATGCCGATGGAGCAGGCGGTTGAAATCGGCGACATCTTTGTGACCGTTACGGGAGACCTCAACGTGCTCGATCGTCACCATTTTGAGAAGATGAAGGATGGGGCGATCATTGCAAACTCGGGTCATTTCAATGTGGAAATCAACCTCCCGGCGCTTGAAGAAATGGCGCAAGAAAAACGGCTTGTGCGCCCCTTTGTCGACCAGTATGAACTGGCAGATGGTCGCCGGTTGAACGTTCTGGGCGAGGGACGGTTGATCAACCTGGCGTCGGCGGAGGGTCATCCCGCCAGCGTAATGGATATGTCATTTGCAAACCAGGCGCTCAGCCTGGAATATCTGGTAAATAATCACGCTTCTCTTGAGAATAAAGTCTATAGCGTGCCGCCAGCCATCGACAGCGAGATTGCGCGCATTAAATTGGCTGGGATGAACGTTCAAATTGACACGCTTACGCCGGAGCAAGTGGCTTATTTGAACTCATGGGAAGAAGGGACCTAGATCGAACAGGGTTAAGATGCTAGTAACACGCGAGAATTTGGAAGCGCAGGAGGCGAACACACTGGCTCCTTATGCCTGTCTTTCGAAAGATTCGCAGGGCAGAAAATACGAGGAGGAAGAACCGGAATACCGCACTGTTTTTCAGCGCGATCGCGACCGGATCTTGCATACAACGGCTTTTCGCCGGTTAGAATATAAGACACAGGTCTTCATTAACTATGAGGGGGATTATTACCGCACCCGACTCACGCATACCCTGGAAGTTGCACAAATCGGGCGTGCGCTGGCGCGGGCGCTGGGGGCGAATGAAGACCTTGTCGAAGCGATCAGCCTGGCGCACGATCTGGGGCACAGCGCGTTTGGTCATTCCGGTGAAATGACGCTGGCGCGGCTGATGCGAGACCACGAAGGATTCGATCACAACAAACAATCGTTGCGCATAGTCACCGTACTTGAGCGGCGTTATCCCGAATTTCCCGGCTTGAACTTGAGCTGGGAAGTGCGGGAAGGGATTGTGAAACACGAATCCGAATACGATACCGCGGACGCGCGTGAATACAACCCGGAATTGCGGGGGCATCTCGAAGCCCAGATTGTCAACATCGCCGATGAATTGGCGTACACCACCCATGATCTTGACGACGGGCTAAGGTCGGGAATGCTCACCGCGCACGACTTGGACGGGATTACCCTGTGGGAAATTCTGTTGGAAAGCGTTGGAATTCGAGGTGCTGACCTGGACGACCTGGCGCGCCACCGGCTGATCCGCCGCATGATTGGGTTGGAAGTTTCAGATCTCATTCACACCACCCATCAAAGGTTGAGGGATAGCAACGTGCGGTCCGTAGAAGAATTACAGAGCCTTCCCTACAACGTGATGGCGTTTAGCGAAGACATGTACCGGCGTAATCGTGAGATGAAAGACTTTTTGTACGCCAATCTCTATCGCCATTACCGGGTGGAGCGTATGGCAGTCAAAGCGGCGCAGGTGATCACGCAGCTTTTCGAGGCTTATCTGTCGAAGCCGGAAATTTTACCCATGCACGTGCGTGAGCAGATCGAGCTATACGGCTTAGAGCGGACGATTTGCGATTATATAGCCGGAATGACGGACAGATTCGCAATCGAAGAACATCAAAAGATTTTCGATCCACGCGTTAAGCCGTGAAAACATCGAGAGAATGGAAGGACTGAACATGCCGGAGGAACATTTCCTGACCGCCGACGGGGCAGAACGGTTGAAGAACGAATTGCATCATTTGGTAACGGTGGAGCGCGAGGCGTTGGCAAAACGGTTGAGAGCTGCGATTCAGGAGGGTGACCTTTCCGAAAATGCGGATTACTCAAAAGCGAAAGAGGATCAGGGGTTTCTCGAGGGGCGCATCCAAGAATTGGAATATCTTTTGAAATACGCGATCATTGTCGAAGCTTCTGCCACCGGTTACGATCAGGTCGAGGTTGGCGCCCGGGTCACTGTAAAAGAAGACGGATACGAACCGGAGACGTTTTCACTGGTGGGGGCGAAAGAAACCGATCCGAGCCAGGGAAAGATTTCAAACGAGTCGCCGGTTGGTAAGGCGTTACTGGGGAAAAAGGTGGGGGATGTCGTTTCGGTGGAGACGCCCGTAGGCGCATTGGTTTATAAGATCGTCAAAATAGAATAGGCGCCGGCGTAATAACGGACATAGTGACGAAAGAAAGCCGCCCATGTGAGCGGTTTTTTCTCTTAATTTTACGATAATTCTACAAGAACAGCTACGAGAACGAGACCGTTGGTTGAGTAATGGTTATTTCGACCAGATTGCCAGTTCGAGCAGCAGATGATTGAAGTAACTCTCGTCCGGCATTGCGCCGTTTCCGTAACTCATATCGACTGTCCGCGCAACCAACTGTAGCGTCTGCGTCTCGAGTACGGTTTCGATGCCCGGCTCCAAGAGAATTGGCTCGCCTTTGGCTTCCAATCGCTGGCGAATAGCCTGATCGTTGTAAGCATGCGCGCTCATGAGAACCTTGGTGACCGTCTGGATGTCATTCTTATCAAACAGCCACACTTCGAAAGCGGTCACTTTCTTGTGGTCGCCGACCCCAATCGTCTCTGAGATGCTCACGCCGCACTCTCCCAGGAACTCGCCCGATGGGGAGTCGATGCTAAAGGAATCGTCAAACAGATCATCGCCCAGCTTGTAGGAAGCCATATATTGAGAGATTGGGGTTTCTTCACCCGTGGCAGCGTAGTCGGTGTATCCAGCCTGGCTGCGGGCGATTTCTGCCTGCATCGCTGGAGTGGGCGGACCTGACTGCACCAGACGTTTGCGAAACAGGAACATATACGCCAGAAATCCTGCCAGGACGAGAAACAGGACGCACAGAGCCACAAGCAAAACTGGGAGCATGCTCTTGGATTGTTCTTTACCGGGAACTGCGGTCGTTTCCGGACTTGTCGGCGCAGCCGCGGTAACGCCAACTGCGTTCTGAAAGTCCGTAATTAGAGCCGGGCTTAACCCTTGCAGATCCTGCTCAACCGCAGCCATGGTTTTTTCGGCTGCTGCGCCCAATCCTTTGAATCGAGCCAGGGCTTGCGCGGCGTCTCGGTTGAGGCTGAAGCTTTCAATCGAAGCGCGCAGATATTCGGCTTGCCACTCAGCGCTGAGGTGCTCAGGCGTGGCGTTGGTCCACTGCACGGGCCAAAGCCCCCAGCCCAGAACTACCAGACCGAAGATCGCCCCGACCACAAAACCGACGATCACAACAATCAGCGGATTCTTCGTATATTCGCGCATTGCGTCCATCTGTTTCTCCCTGTTGCGTAAGGATGCTTCGGTTCACTCAGAGCGAGAGGATCTCATTCGGGTCATAACGAAGCATTTGCCTACATATGTTTCAATTTTAGATTATAGCGCAAAATTCCGCAACCTTTTTCACGAACATCCTGTTAGCTGCAAGAATCATGCCGTGCTTGCGTTTTGAGTTACCTCATCAACAGAGACCTCATCCAATGTAAACCGCTCTTCACAGTTGAGACACTGCGCATTTTGCTTATCTGCGACGACCAGGAGGCCTCCACACTGTGGACAGGGGCGCGGCAGCGGCAGCTTCCAGGAGGTGAAGTCGCAGTTGGGGTAGTTGGCGCAGCCGTAAAAAGTTCTGCCCTTGCGGGTTTTCCGCTCTACGATCTCTCCGCCATCTTTGGGGCACTTGACGCCGATCTTTTCCAGCCAGGCCTCGGTGTAGCGGCATTCCGGGAAGTTACTGCAACTGATAAACTTGCCGTAACGTCCCCAGCGGATGGCCAGCTCGTGCCCGCATTCGGGGCAGGCGCGCCCGATCGGCTCGGGTCCCATGTTCAATTCGGGCATTTTTTGCTCAGCGGATTCAACCTGCACCGCAAACGGACCGTAAAAGTCGCGGATGACTTCGACCCATGGCAATTCACCGGAGGCGATGCGATCGAGGTTTTCTTCCATACCGGCGGTGAAATCCACGTTGAGGATTTCCGGAAAATGCTCGATTAACAGATCGTTCACCAGTATTCCGGTTTCGGTAGGGGAGAGCTTTTTGCCCTCTCGTAGCACGTATCCACGCTGTTGGAGGGTGTTGAGAATCGGCGCATAGGTGGACGGGCGTCCGATTCCATTTTCCTCCAGTGTGCGCACCAAAGTCGCTTCGGAATAACGCGGGGGCGGTTGGGTAAAGTGCTGCTCTGGGGTCAACTGCTGCAAGTACTGCACCTGGCGTTCCTCGAGCCCAGGCGGGATGCGCACATTTTCCTCATCCTCCTCGGTTTTCAGATCTTCATCTTTTGATTCTTCATAAACGATCAGAAACCCTTGAAACCGAACGGTGGAACTGGAAGCTCGGAAAAGATATGTATGACCCTGGTTTTCGCCGGTGATATCGACTGATAAAGTGTCGAAAATAGCTGCTGACATCTGTGAAGCGACAAACCGCTGCCAGATCAACTGATATAACCTGTACTGGTCTCGATTCAGGAATTCTTTGAGCGAATCGGGCTGCCGTAAAACCGAAGTCGGGCGAATAGCTTCGTGAGCCTCTTGCGCGCCGGCGACTTTGGTCTTATATTTTGGAGCTTCTTGCGGCAGAAACCCTGCGCCATAACGCTCGCGGATAAACTGACGCGCCTCATCCTGGGCGATCTGAGAGATATTGGTCGAATCGGTGCGCATGTAGGTGATCAAGCCGACTGCGCCGCCCTCGCCGATATCGATCCCCTCGTACAACTGTTGTGCGAGCGCCATCGTTCTGCGAGCGGAGTAGCCCAGCTTGCGTGATGCTTCTTGTTGAAGCGTACTGGTGATAAACGGCGCGGTAGGATTGCGTTTGCGTTCGCCCCGTTTTATTCTTGTGATGAGATAGTCTGCTTTTTCGAGTGATTCTAAGATCGGGGTGACGTCTGCCTCGCTATTCAGCGCCGGCTCGTCATCATCGATCTTGTTCAACTTTGCCAGGAATGTTTGGTTGACGCCCTCGGGGCGAAATTCTGCTCCGATCGACCAGTATTCGACTGGGTTGAAAGCGTCAATTTCACGTTCGCGCTCCACAATAAGGCGCAAGGCAACCGACTGCACGCGCCCCGCCGAAAGCCGGCTTCTTACTTTACGCCAAAGTAACGGGCTCAAGTTATAGCCGACCAACCGATCCAAAATCCGCCTGGCTTGTTGGGCGTCCACCAGACGCTTATTAATTTGGCGGGTGTGCGCAAATGCTTCGGCAACCGCGGGTTCGGTAATTTCGTGGAACACCACGCGCTGTGTCAGCTTCGGGTCGATTTCAGCCGATTCCATCAGATGCCAGGCGATGGCTTCCCCTTCGCGGTCGGGGTCAGTTGCAAGGTAGATTTCCTGAGCGGTTTTTGCAAGCGATTTCAATTCCTTGACCACGGGGCGTTTTTCGTTTGGCACCCGGTACTTGGGCTGAAAATCGTTTTCCACGTCAACCGAGAGCTGCGAGCGGAGCAAGTCTCGCACGTGCCCGATTGAAGCCTTCACCGTATACTCCTTTCCCAGAAAGCGTCCGACTGTGCGCGCTTTGGCGGGCGATTCGACGATGACGAGTTTGCCTGACCGCACCTTCTTGCGCGATTCGGGGCTCGGCGGCGCCAGGTTGGCGTGAGCGTCGGTTCGACCCATCAGAGTCATGCGCGTGCTGCACACCGGACAGACGCCGCGCGTGGCAGGCGTTCCGGTGCGCGTATAAGTAGGCTCGGGCGCTTGTATTTCGCGTTTGGTTTTGCATTTTACACAATAGGCTTCCACAGATAAACCTCCATTCCAGAAACCCCATGGATGTTTTCAAGAAATTTATAATAATGGCAACTCATTTGGTTTTTGAAATTCATTCTTCGATTGTATATTCAGGGCTTGTTTCATAAATGGCAATGTAACGCATCGTGCCGACCTGGCGGACCAACCCCTTCAACTCCATCATTGTCAACGCGGATGAGACCTGTTCGATAGGGAGGCTGGTCTGCAACTGAATTTCATCGACGTGCAGCGGCTCACGTCCAAGCAGCGAATAGAGGGCGGCTTCGGTAGCGTCGGTTGGCAGGACTGCTCGGGCGGATTTGTACTGGTCGGTGTGCTCCAAGTTGAGCGCGTCCAAGAGGCTGCTAATTCCAGTATAGATGCGCGCCCCGCTTTCAATCAGCCGATTTGCCCCAACGCTTTGCGGCGCGTAAAGGTACCCTGGAACCGCGAAAACTTCACGCCCCTGCTGAGCGGCGAACGCGGCTGTGATCAAAGCGCCGCTCTTTTCGCTTGCCTCGACAACCACCACAGCTTGCGACAATGCAGAAATAATGCGGTTGCGCGGCGGAAAATTGGCTGCTTCAGGGAGAGCCCCGGGAGGATAATCGCTGATCACCGCCCCATTTTCGATAATATTCTCAGCTAATCTCTTGTGCTCCGGCGGGTAAATCTGGTCAACCCCGCTCCCAAGCACGGCGATCGTCCGCCCGCCGCTCTTCAAGCACGCCTGGTGGGCAATCGAATCAACCCCGCGCGCCAGCCCGCTGACTACGGTAACCCCGTGCCTGGCAAGCTCGCTTCCAATTTCATCGGCGACCTGCCGGCCATAGGCGGTTACACGCCGTGTGCCGACAACTGCCACCGCCCATTGATCCTCAGCGGATAGTTTGCCGCGATAATATATCACCGGAGGCGGTTGGTCGATTTCCTTCAGCCGTCTTGGATAATCCGCGTCATCCCAGGTTAAGATGCCGATGTCCTCCTTGTGGATCTGTTCCCAGGTTTTTTCGAGCAGATCCGAGGATCGCACCTGGATTAGGCTTTCGGCAAGCCTGGGGCTCAAACCGGCTGATTTTAAATCCTCGAGCGAAGCCAGCCAGGCAGATTCGGCGGCGCCAAACCAGTTGAGCAGCGAACCCATCCGCACCGATCCGATCCCTTTGACCAGAGTTAGCCCAACCCAATACTTACGTTCGTCAGCCATCGTTTGTTCGTCGAAGTGTGGAATTCACAAACGGCAAATCAGTTTGCCGGTTTTTCGGGAACCAACCCCGGAAGCAGATGGACTGTCATTTCATGCCGGTCAGGATCGATCTCCAGCACAATGGAACGGATATTTGGGAGCAAGATTTCGGAACCATCCTGAGATTGGACGACAAAAACATCGTTCGCCCCCGTCTCCAAGATTCCAACAACTGTGCCCAATTCTTGACCGGCATCGCTTTTCACGCGCAGACCCAGGATTTGGTGATGATAGAACTCGCCCTTTGGGAGTTCGGGCAAGTCGTCCGCCTGGGTATACAGGTATTGTCCACGCATTTCCTTGACTGACTCTGGATTGTCATATCCGGTGAATGCAATCAGAAACCCGCGTGAATGTCCGCGACGGCCGCGAACCTCCAACGGCAGGCGGTCATCACCCAGGTAAAGCATTCGCCCTGGCTTTAAACGTTCAGGGAAATCACTCAGAATTTCCATTTGAATTTCCCCATTTAAGCCGTGTGGGCTGAGGAGCCGTCCAACAGCCAAGAATACAGGCTCGCCCGAGGGAGGCGAGCCTGCAGGCTGAGAAAATTCCAACAACCTCTTGTTTCTAGGCATGCGGCGTTAGTCGGGCTCAGCGATCTCCAGGATGGCGCGTTTTCCCTCCTGGGCGGCTGCAACCCGCAGCAGAGTGCGCATCGCGCCAGCAACACGCCCTGATTTTCCGATGATCCGCCCCATATCTTCTTTGGCGACGTGCAGGGAATAAATTACCTGGGCGCCGCGCCGAAGGGTTTTGACTTCAACCTGGGTTGGGTCATCTACCAGGGATGTGGCGATATATGCGATTAAATCGTCCATTGGTCCCTCCCGGGGAATCTTAAAGCTGGGAATCGACTATTTTATCTTGTCGGTTCGAGCGGCTTCAGCCTGAGCGGCTTCTTGCATCAAGACTTCAACCGATTCCCCTTGCTTATAGCGCTCGTACCGCTCGAGCGTTCCGGCGCTGCGAAAAACCTGAGTGACCGATTCGCTTGGCTGAGCGCCTTTTGAAAGCCAATCGTAGACCCGGTCTTCTTTGACGTTGATGGTGGCTGGATCGGTACGCGGGTTGTAGAAGCCCAGGATTTCGATAAACCGACCATCGCGGGGCGATTCTTTATCCGCCGCAACAATGCGATAGCTGGGCTGGCGTTTGGCGCCGACCTTGCGCAGTCTTATACGAACCATAGATCAAATCTCCTTCATAGATAACATATGTAACGATTGATGCGAACATACTGAGCGTTGAGAGGGTGGCTGAAGGAGGCCGTTATAACACTCATGCCCGCGCTTATCCGAACAATCGCGGCATACCGCGCATGCCAGATTTCTTGAAGTTTTTAAAAAGCTTCTGAGCTTCTCGGAACTGCTTGATCAGACGATTTACATCCTGGACTTGCGTGCCAGAGCCGGCTGCAATCCGCCGTCTGCGGGAAGCGTTTAGAACTTCGGGGCGGCAGCGCTCTTCGCGCGTCATCGAGTTGATAATCGCTTCCGTGAGTTTTAGCTGCTTCTCTGCGTCTTGGGGAGAGACTTGTTTAGCAATCTGGCTCATGCCTCCAGGGAGCATCTCCATAATCTGCCCAAGCGGGCCCATTTTTCGCAGTTGTTTGAGTTGATCGGCGAAATCTTGCAGTGAGAACTCACCCGCCATCAATTTTTCAGCTTGTTCGCGCGCGGTCTTTTCGTCGTAGGCAGCTTCAGCCTTTTCAATCAATCCGAGGATATCGCCCATGCCCAAAATCCGCCCCGCCAACCGTTGCGGATCGTAGACTTCGAGGGCGTCGAGCGCCTCGCCGGTTCCGAGGAACTTTATCGGAATGCCGGTTACCGCCCGGATGGAAATTGCCGCGCCGCCGCGCGCATCGCCTTCGATCTTCGTGAGTACCAAACCGGTGACCGGGATTGATTCTCTAAACCCCTTGGCGATGTTGACTGATTCTTGACCAATCATCGAATCGACCACGAGCAGGATCTCGGCTGGCTGGACCTGGGTTTGGATTGCTTGAAGCTCATCCATCAGCTCACGGTCAAGCTGAGACCGCCCGGCGGTGTCCAGGATCATGACCGTAAACCCGCCTTTTTGGGCTTGTTCGAGAGCCTTCTTCGCCATCTGCGGCGGGGAGAGATTTGGCTCGTAGGCAACCGGGACGTTCAGACGTTCGCCGAGGGTTTCCAGTTGGCGCACCGCCGCCGGACGATAGGGGTCGCAGGCGACAAGCATGACCCTTTCACCCTGCGAGCGGAGCAAACGAGCCAGCTTTCCTGCAGCGGTGGTTTTACCTGAGCCTTGCAAGCCGACTAACATGAGTGGGCGCGGTTTTTGCCCCGCCAGGTTCAGCCGTTCGGCTGGTCCCAAAGTGGCAATGAGCTCCTCATTGACGATTTTCACCACTTGCTGACCGGGGTTCAGCGCCTTTGAAACCTCTTGTCCAACCGAGCGCTCACGCACGCGACTGACGAAGTCTTTCACAACGCCATAGTTCACGTCCGCTTCTAATAGCGCCATGCGGACTTCGCGCATTGCGGCATCGACATCGGACTCGCTCAATTTGCCGCGCCGGCGCAAGCCTTTAAATACATCATCGAGGCGTTGGGTCAGACTTTCGAACATAGCATTGCATTTTAGCGTGGAAGCGAATAATGGTCAAGGTGCGTTTGGAATTACAAAAACTATTAATCGCGTAACCATTTCTTCCTTTACGTGTTACATCAGGAGAATAAAACGAAACCGTCAGCGTTGCAGCAATTATCTTTTTTTATTCTCGCCTGGAGGAATAGCAGATGTCGAAAGTCGCTTTGATTACCGATAGCACGGGGAATCTTCCCGCTAATTTTGTAAATGAATACTCGATCACAGTGGTACCTCAGGTGTTGATCTGGGGGGATGAAACCTTCGAAGATGGCGTTGATATTCAGCCAAGCGAATTCTATGAACGGCTAAAAAACGCCAAGCAGATGCCCAGCACCTCTCAGGTAACTCCAAAAAGTTTTCTTCAAGCTTATCAAGAGCATTTGGATAAAGGCGATGAAGTTCTCTGTGTGCTGATCTCCGAAAAACTATCGGGGACAATCGCTTCGGCGGTTCAGGCGAAACAATCCTTTGCCAATTCTCCGATTGAGATTGTAGATTCGGAGACGACCTCTCTGGCGATGGGTTTCGTCGTCCTCAAGGCGGCGGAAGCGATAAAACAGGGCGCGAATCTGAAAGAGGCGAAAGAGGTTGCCGAGCAGGCGGTTAACCACGTGGGAGTTGTGTTTGCCGTGGATACGCTCGAATTCCTCCATCGTGGCGGGAGAATCGGCGGGGGCAGCCGCTTTCTCGGTACAGCGTTGAACATCAAACCTATTCTTGAGGTGCGAGACGGGCGCGTTGAAGCGGTCGAGCGCGTGCGTACGCGCGCCAAATCGCTTAACCGCCTGGTTGAGCTGGCGGAGCAGGGCATCAACGGCAAGCAGCCCGTGAGGTTGGCAGTTTTGCACGCCGATGCTTACGACGAAGCGTCTCAACTGTTAGAGCAGGCTTCCGCGCGCATTGAGAACGTCCAGGCGTTCCTGGCTGAGGTCAGCCCGGTCATCGGTACGCACGCGGGACCCGGAACGGTGGGTTTAGCCTGGATGACGGGCGGCTAGTCAGACCCCTTGATCTGATTATCTAAATTGCTTTCCGTTTATCCTACCCTGGGCTGGTGGGGGATATGGGCTGTTGCCGGCTGGCAGGGGTTTCGTGGTACACTTTAATTGAATAAACAGAATTGACGGGGGCAAATCGCGGTATTATCCTATGGTGTATGCCGTTATTGGATTTTGGAGCGCTCGTATTTCACGATTCTTGCAACCTGATAACCGGAGAACTATGGATTACTTTTTCGCTGACCCTTCTGAGCCGCGGCTGCCCCCAGATGAAGTCACGATCCGATCATTACAAGCGGATCTTTGGCCCGATAAGCGGCGCTTGAGAGTGTATCTCGAAGTGGACCTTTCTCAAAAGCGTCCTAGCGCCGAGCTAAAGGTGTACAACCCACAGGGCAAGCTTGTCGCGGAGGCAGACGTCATCGAAAGCATGAGCCGAAGAATGGAGATGAACCTGCATTTGCGCGGCGATCTCCAACCGGGCGAGTACACGCTTGAGGCGGTAGTATTCTTTGTCGATCTTCCAGATCTCGAGAATCCTCACCTCGAACCCGATTCAATCGAGCGGAAAGTTGTGGACACCAAAAAACAAACATTTGTGTTGACTGAGGAGTAACTGCGAGATAGTGGTTTTTTATTAAAGTGAGAAAATTGAGACCAAATCCTTTCAAATTAGTTAACTCGACCGCCGCAGCCAAGTTCATCGCTGATTTGTCGTTTTTGATGGTTTAATTATCTTATGGCGAAGAGCGATCAACCATCCAATCATCTGCCGGTGTTTTCGGTTGTGCGGATGGCAGTGTTAGTTCTGATAGCCTTAATGCTTCTCCTAGCGGCATTCTTGGTGGGACCCTCATTTCTTAAGCGGTTTCGACCCGGAGGATCGTTAGCTAATGCAGTTATTGAGGATCAATCGACCTCAACATCGTCGCCCACGCCAACCGTCACGCTAACGCCGACGCCCGAAAATGTCGAGCCGGAATTGGAAACAGTCATTCCGACTGCTCTGCCCGCTGCTGTTAGCGGCGCTGACCCGCAGTCCGTGATATTTCTATCAATATCTGAAGCCGGGTACGCACATTTATTTGCCTTTTTCCCCGAATCGTTCGATTTGAAGCGCCTGACAATGGGAGATTGGGACGACATCGCGCCCGCGGTAAGTCCGGATGGCAACTGGCTGGCATTTGCTTCGAACCGCGGTGGGCAGTTCGATCTTTTCCGAATGAGTTTGGAAACCGGGAAAGTCGAACAGCTTACGAACACGCCCGAATACGAGTCGAACCCAAGCTGGTCGCCAGATGGCTTGTGGCTGGCGTATGAAGCCTATATCGCCGATGAAGAAGGCGGTAACCTTGAGATCTTAATCCGCCCTGTTGATGGGTCTCAGCCGGCGATCCGGCTGACGGATGACCCGGCTGCCGATTTTGCGCCGACCTGGTCTCCGGGCGGTCGTCAGATTGTCTACGTTTCGACTAGAACCGGCGATATGGACATTTGGCTTTCAGATTTGGATCGCAGCGACAACCGTGATCAAAACCTGAGCAACGAACCGTATAGCAACGAAAGACACCCCGCCTGGTCGCCGGATGGGACAAAGATAATCTGGTCGGCTTACAGCCAGGACGGGATTGAACGACTGAACCTGTGGGATGCCCAGCAGCCGGATCTAAAGGCACATCCGATCGCAATAGGCAGCTGGCCCGCCTGGAGCGCGGACGGTCAAAAGATCAGCGCCGCTTTTAACACCCCTAACCAGACTTATCTGACCGGCTATCGCATGAGCGACCATGCAGCGCTTTTCCCGCTGCTGAGTATGAGCGGCGAGATATTTGGGATCAGTTGGGGCAAGAATCCAATTTCGCAGTCGTTGATCCAGGAATTTACGCCAGTTGCATTATTGACCATGCCGCCTTTGTGGCTGCCGCAAACGCAAGAGGAGCTAATTGATTCACAAGGGCGCGCCGCCATGGTGGAACTTGACGGCGTACGTGCGCCACTACCGATGCTGCAGGATCGGGCGGATGAGGCTTTTATTGCGTTACGAGAGCGCCTTGCGGATAGGATTGGCTGGGATTTCCTTAGCATTCTAGAAAATGCCTATGTTCCGCTCACTTCCCCGCTTGAACCGGGATATATCGACGACTGGCTGTACACTGGGCGGGCAATCCAGATCAATTCAGCGCCCTTACAAGCTGGATGGATGGTAATTGCTAAGGAAGATTACGGTCCTGAGACGTACTGGCGTGTGTATGTAAAGGCGCGCCGCCAGGACGGCACGCAAGGCGTTCCACTGCGTGTGATGCCATTTGATCCTTTCGCCCGCCATTCAGGCGACCCGTTGGCGTATGAAAATGGCGGAATGCAGAGCCGGGAGGTTCCGCCCGGATACTGGATCGACTTCACCCAACTCGCGGCGGAGTACGGATGGGAGCGGCTGCCATCCTTGAGCACCTGGAAGACCTCCTTCTCCGGATTGCGGTTCAACGAGTTCTATCTGCCGCAAGGTTTAGACTGGTTTGTGGCGATGTTGGAGGTTTATCCACGGGTTGCGTTGAATACCTCCACGCCGGTTCTATCGCCAACCCCTTCAGCCACGCCCACCAACACGCCTACGCTGACCCCGACAAACACGCGCACGCCCTATATGTCCCCGACGCCGACGGTCACCAACACACGCCGACCAACCTCCCCGGCAACCGCGGCGCCTACTAAAAAGCCAAGAGATTAGATTTCACGTGAACCGGCTTTTGAGTTTGGTGATAGCAATGGTATTCTTTTGGGGGGCAGCCGGCTGCCAGCCGCAGAGACCGCCAACAGATCGGGCTTTGGATTCCACTCCTGAGAGCGCACCGATAACCGAGCCTGACTTGGAGGAGCCGCTCGCTACGCCGACCCCAGTACTGGCTTCAGAGCACGCCATAATTCTCGAAGATCAATCTTCAATAAGCCTACCGCCAACGCTGGAACTTGACCCGTTAGAATTTGTTTTTCCAGCCTTTGACACGCAGACCATTTCACTTTGGCGTCCCCCGCTTTATCCGCTGCCTTGGGAGCCAACGCCTGAGGATCATTTTTACTTCACGCGCCCAATCGGAGCCAACGATGTGAATTGGCCGCTGGCGCGTTATCGTTATGGATATTTGCTCTACTCCGAGCCTCACACCGGGATCGATATCCCGGCGCCGAAGATGACGCCGATTCTAGCCGCCGGCTCAGGGACGGTCATCCACGCCGGGTATGGTCTCTATTTTGTGCAAGACATCTATAAAGACCCGTATGGCATTGCAGTTGCGATAAAGCATGATTTTGGTTTCAAAGGAAAAGTACTCTACACCGTCTATGGGCACCTGGATCGGGTGGATGTGTACCGAGGACAACGCGTGAACGCTGGCGATGTGATCGGGGTGGTGGGGGAGACTGGAAAAGTATCCGGACCTCATCTCCATTTTGAAGTACGCATAGGCGACAACACATTTTTCAGCTCGCGCAACCCTGAACTCTGGATTGCGCCGCCGGTTGGCTGGGGGATGCTGGTTGGGCAGGTGGTCGAATCAAACGGGCGCAGGATTCCACAATTAAAAGTCCGTTTGGTCAGCCTGGAGAACAGGCAAGTTTTTGAGGCGATCACGTATGCGCAGGGTTCGGTGAACAGCGATGCATATTACAGTGAAAATCTGGTACTGGGCGACATCCCTGAAGGAAAATATTTGTTATATCTGGATTTTAAAGACCAGACGGTAAAAACTGAAATCGAAATCAAGGCGGGTCAGGCGAACTATTTTTCTTATCGCTCAACGCGCGGTTTCGATTTTACAAGACCAGCTTCGAAAGGAGTCCAGTTTACTCCTCCAGAACCCCTGGACCCAACAATTGAAGCGATTCCGGAGACTGGCTCTTGACAAATAGAACGCTTGTGCTAAACTTGTCCTACTTGTGAACTTGCTCTGGCTGAAAACTTGTTCTAGTTTTAGCCGGTTTAACAGTTTTTCTGATACTCAAATATTTCTACTGAGGAGCGAAGGGGCTCATGGCAAAAAAAAGCACGCCAGTCTTACCAGCACAATACATCGAGCCGGAGGATAGCGCTCGAAAAGTTGCATTGGACAAAGCGCTCAGCGACATAACAAAACGCTACGGCGATGGTTCAATTATGCGCTTGGGCGAAGCCCACCAACTCACGCTCGATGCAATCCCAACCGGCGCGCTGTCGCTCGATATCGCGCTGGGGGTGGGAGGCGTCCCGCGCGGACGGATCACCGAGGTTTATGGGCCCGAGTCTTCCGGTAAGACCACAATCTGCCAACACATCGTGGCTGAAGGGCAAAAGCTGGGCGGGACATGCGCTTACATTGATATGGAACATGCGCTCGACCCAGCATATGCCGCGCGTTGCGGCGTAGATATTGAGAGCCTGTTGATTTCCCAACCGGATACCGGCGAGCAAGCGCTCGAAATTACCGAGACGCTGGTTCGCTCGGGAGCGGTTGATATCATCGTGATCGATTCAGTGGCGGCGCTTGTCCCGCGCGCTGAAATTGAAGGCGATATGGGCGATTCTCCAATGGGAATGCAGGCGCGCCTGATGTCGCAAGCCTTGCGCAAACTCTCCGGCGCAATCAAGCAGACGAACACCGCGGTCATCTTTACAAATCAATTGCGCCAAAAAATTGGCGTGATGTTTGGCAACCCTGAAACAACGACTGGTGGAATGGCACTGAAGTTCTATGCCTCGGTTCGTCTTGACGTTCGGCGTATTCAAAGCATTAAGATGGGGGCGGAGATCATCGGCAGCCGGACGCGGGTCAGGGTGGTGAAGAATAAGGTGGCAGCCCCATTCCGCACGGCTGAATTTGATATTATGTATAACGAAGGTATTTCGCGGTACGGCGACCTGATCGACCTGGCTGCTGGACTGGATATCGTTGTCAAGCGCGGCTCGTTCTACTCCTATGGCGATATTCGGCTGGGACAAGGTCGGGAAAACGCCAAAGATTTTCTCAAGCAGAACCCGGATCTGGCAGACGAGATCGAACTCGCAGTTCGCCAACAGGCGATGGAGGGGCAGCTTCCCTTTGCCTCTGGCGGCGAAGACGAAGGCGACGCCGGAACCGAGGACGAAGTTTAGGTTCGATCTGCGCAAGTGAAATTCCATCAACCTTTTTTCACGCAGCCAGCTTTCATCTGGATTGGCATTGCCTTTTTTGCCATCCTTCTATTTGGCTGTTCGGGAGGAGCGCAGCCGAACACTTTAGCGACTTCAACCACCAGCATTTTAATTGCGACAGAAACAGTTGGGGGACCGGAGGCTGGATTTACATTGAGTCCCACGCTAATGGTTCAACCCGCGGCGGATATCCCGCCCACGCCCGTGAGCCTCAAGGCGTCTCCTACCCCAGATTGCACGAATGGAATGCAATTTGTCACCGATCTGACGGTGCCGGATGGAGCGCTGGTTGCCAGAGGGGCGCAGATCGATAAACGCTGGCAAGTCAAGAACACCGGCACCTGTAACTGGGATCAACGATACTCTCTGGTTCTCATTGCGGGGACCGAACTTAGATTAGCCAACAAACAAGCGCTCTATCCGGCGCGGTCTGGAACTGAGGCGGTGATCCGAATGCTGCTCACTTCTCCGATGAGTCCAGGGGTGTACACCAGCGCCTGGCAGGCATTCAACCCTGACGGGGAACCGTTTGGGGATGTGATTTATGTGCAATTCCAGGTAAATTAAAACCGGCTGGAAGCAGTTGACCAGCCGGCGATGATGATGTTTTGTGATCTAACCGGCTAGATTCAACTGTTCGTCATCGCTGCCGTTGAGTTCTTCCAGTTTTCCGGTGACGGAATAGATGGTCCGTTCGCAAATGTTGGTCACGCGGTCCGCCATTCTCTCCAAATTGTGCGAAGCCCACATTAAATAATTTGCCTGCTCGGTTGCGGCAGGGTTTTCCATAATCACCCCAATCAATTCTTGATACACCTGGTAGTAGAGCGCGTCCACCTGAGCATCTTCAAATGGGATGGCGCGGGCGGTGTCCACATCGAGATTGACGAAGGCGTTGATTGCTCGATGGAGCATGTCGACTACGAGTTCGCCCATTTTTGTTATCCCGGCGGGCGGTTTAATATGCGGCTGCTCTCCGATCAACATGCAGATTTTTGCAATGCCCTTGGCATAGTCGCCCATGCGCTCCAGCTCGCCAACCACCTCGAAGATGGAGGCTGCCATGCGAAGATCGCCAGCCATAATGGGCTGCTGAGTGGCAATTGTGACAATCACATCGTTTTCCAACTCGAAACGGCGTGCGTTGATGCGTTTGTCAAAGTCATAGACTTTCTTAGCCAGTTTGAGGTCACGCCGGTTGAGCGCGTCGACCGCCTCGTTCGTCGAGGATTCAACCATGCTGTCTAAGACAAGGATTTCATCCAACAGGTGACGGATTTTTCGGTCCAGAGTTTCTCTCGCCATAATTGCGCCCTCAGATTCGTTTAGATAAAATATTGAACAAGATCTTTTCAGCCATACCTTACCTCATCCATATCGACCTTCTACGTAGTCGCGCGTTTTCGGGTCTTGAGGCGTAATAAAAAGCGTATTCTCCGGCGCGCTTTCGACCAACTTGCCCTGTAGAAAGAAAGCAGCAAAATCAGCCATTCGTGCAGCTTGCTGGATCGAATGTGGAACAAGAACAATAGTATAGTCTTGTTTTAGCTCCTGAAGCGTGGCTTCGACTTTAGAAGTAGAAATCGGATCCAATGCCGAAGTTGGTTCATCTAGCAGGATCACTTCGGGTTCTAACACCAGGCTGCGCGCCAGACAAAGCCGTTGTTGTTGTCCACCGGAGAGAGCCATGGCAGGCTCATCCAGGCGGTCTTTAGCTTCGTCCCATAGCGCGGCTTGACGCAAACTACGTTCAACCGCGTTGTCGAGGATTTTCTTGTTCTTTTCACCCTTCACTTCTAAGGCATACGTCAGGTTTCCGCGGATGGTCAACGGCAGCACAACTGGACGAGCAAAGACCATTCCCACGCGGCGCCGCAATTCGATCACGTCGACTTTTCTGTCATATATGTCCAGGTAGCTGCCATTTGCGATTGCCAGTAGAATGGTTCCCGACCTGGTTGCTACGTCAGCCAGGTCGTTCAACCGGTTGATCGCTCTAAGCAAGGTTGATTTTCCACCTCCAGCGGGCCCGAAGAAGACCGTAATCGTATTGGCTTGGATCTTTAGATTGATATTATGAAGCGATTCCGTTCCATCGGAATAGCTCAATGAAAAATTCTGGATGATTATTTTGTCCACTGACATCACCATTGACGGCGCGCCCGCACGCGCGATCGAATGACGGTGGCAACCAGGTTCATCCCCAGCACCAGGATCAGGAGCACTAACGCGGTCCCATATTGGATGCCCGCTGGCATGCCAGGCACTTGCGTGGAAATCACATACAGGTGATAGGGGAGCGCCATAGTCTGGTCGAGGGGAGATTCGGGTAATCGGGGCAGATAGAACGCGGCAGCGGTGAACAGGATCGGGGCAGTCTCGCCAGCCGCTCGCTCGAGACCCAGCACTACGCCAGTAAGAATGCCCGGTTGAGCTTGCGGCAAAATAACCCGGCGGATGGTTTGCCACTTTGTAGCCCCCAACGAAATGCTTGTCACTCGGAAAGCTTGGGGGATCGTCCGCAGCGCTTCTTCGGAGGTGCTGATAATCACCGGGATGTTCATGATTGCCAGGGTGAGCGCCCCGGCGAGAATGCTCGTGCCAAATTTCATCGCAATGACAAACAGACCCAGCCCGAACAATCCGTACACAACCGAAGGGATGCCGGCAAGCGTGATGATTGCAATGCGGATAATCTGCGTGATTCGATTATCGGGGGCATATTCCGCCAGATAGATCGATGCAGCGATGCCTAATGGCACGGAGAAGAGGGCGGTTCCGAGGATCAGATAGATTGTGCCGACGATTGCCGGCCAAATACCGCCGGACTTCATTCCATTATAAGGAAACCCAAAGATGAATTCAGGTGTGATTGTTTGAAACCCTTGCACAATGATCACGCCGATGATGAGGAAAATTGGGATGACTGTCAACAGCGTGGCGCCCAGTAAAATAAGGAAACCGACCCGTTGAATGCGATTGCGTGCGGCAGAACCAGATGAATGGAGGGAGTTGGGGGTTACCTTCTTCATGAATAATCCGCTGGCTGATCGTTAAGACAAAATCCGTTCTGAACGCTGGCGCTTTCGAAACACGACGGAAGCCGCAGTCAAGTTGATTAGGAGGGTGACGATGAACAAAGTTATGCCGATCAAAAACAGCACATGATAGTGCACGCTTCCTGTTGCAACTTCGCCCATCTCCGCGGCGATTGTCGCCGTCATGGTTCTAACGGGGGCAAAGAAACCAGACAGACCGCGCGGAATCACCGGCGCATTACCGGTGACCATTAGAACCGCCATAGTCTCGCCTACGGCGCGCCCGATGCCGAGCATGCACGCGGTAAGAACGCCCGAACGTGCGGCTGGCAGCGTCACATTCCAGATGGTTTGCCATTCAGTGACGCCCAAGGCGATCGAGGCGTCGCGATAAGACTTCGGGACAGAATAAAGCGCATCTTCTGACACGGATACGATCGTTGGAAGCGCAGTGGCAGCAAGCAGCATGGAGCCAGCGAAAGCAGTCAAGCCGGTGGGAAGGTCTAACAGAAGGCGCAGATAAGGCGCCAGAATCACAAAGCCAAAGAAGCCTAAAACAACGGATGGGATACCCGCTAGTACTTCAACGGATGGTTTCAGAATTTCACGCGCCCATTGTGGAGCCACCTCAGCAATATACACCGCAGTACAAATCCCGATTGGAACTGCGATTATCGTTGCGCCCAGCGTTACGATGAGCGAGCCAGCTAATAAGGGCGTTAAACCGAAGAAGTCCTCTATCGGATACCAACATGAACTGAATAGATTTGAAAGAGGAACCTCGCCAAGAGCCGGTAAACCCTCGCGCAGCAAGTATATGAAAATCAACCCTACGAAGATAATGGCTGAGTAACCTGAAAGGCGAATTGCCCAGAGTATGATCTTTTCCTTCCAGTCTTTTGTTTTTTCCATGCGTTACCTTTGAATAAGTATTGTTGGAAGCCTTGGGCTATTGTCAGTTGTTGAATTCATTCCCTGCAATTGGAACAAAACCTAGATCGAACACGATTTTCTGCGCTGTGGGCGTAAGAATCCAGTTCAAATAATCTCTTATGTTGCCAGCGGGTTCCCCAGCAGTGTACATATAGAGGTCACGGGCGATCGGGTAGCTGCTGTCATTTACCGTGGTCGTAGATGGCAATACATATGGCGAATCCTCCCTGCGAGCTACTTTGATGATTTTGACATCGGGAGTGACATAACCTAATCCGTCATAGCCGATTGCATTCGGGTTGTCGCTGACCTCGGCAGTGATGCCCTGGGATGAAGGGAGCAAGAGGGTGTCCACCGAAAAAAGGGTTTTGTTGTCTTTTTCACCGAGACGAAGCACTTCCTCAAGAAAATAGATATGCGTGCCGGAATTGGTTTCGCGCGATAGGCGGACGATCACTCGATCCTCGCCGCCAACTTCCTGCCAGTTATTGATTGCGCCGCTATAAATATCTGAGATTTGGCGCAGGGTGAGTTGAGAGACGGGGTTCTCGGGATGAACAATAATGGCAATGGCGTCGCGCGCTACGACATGCTCAACAGGTTGGATTCCGTTGCGTTTGGCGGAGGTTTCTTCCTCTGGCTTGATCTCGCGTGACGCGTTGGCAAGATCAACCGTGCCGTTAATGAGGGCTGCGATCCCAGTGCCGGTGCCGCCTCCAGTGACCGAAACGCGGATGTCAGGATGGATGGCTTGATACGCCTCAGCCCAGGCAAGCGCCAGGTTGACCATCGTGTCGGATCCTTGGTTTTGAATTGCTGCCGGAGATCCAGTTTTAGAAGACGAGGGGTTTTGTGCCGTTGCTATAGGAAAACACCCTGAGATGAAAAGAATGGCACTAAAAATCAAAACACTCCAGGGGCGCAACATCGACGTGATTATAGCGTTAATAAAAAATGAAGACAAGACCAATAGAGCTGAGTCTGTTGAATGGGGTAGAATAATCGCATGGCAGATGAAAATATTAAAATCCGGGTGCGTGATCTTAGTTTCTATTATGGCGCTTCAATGGCGTTGAAAAACATCACTATGGATTTCCTTTCAAACCATGTGACAGCTTTAATTGGTCCCTCTGGATGTGGAAAATCCACTTTCTTGCGCTGTTTGAACAGGATGAACGATACCATCAAGAACACCCGGGTTGAAGGCGAGATTCTGTTTGACAACGAGAATATCTATTCGGAAAGTTACGATCTGACCGAACTGCGGCGGCGGATTGGCATGGTCTTCCAAAAGCCGAATCCATTCCCGAAGTCCGTGTTGGATAATGTGGCGTATGGGCCGCGTTTGCTAAAAATGACCGATAATCGTAATGAACTGTTTGAGTTGATTCAAAACAGCTTGAAGCAGACAGGATTATGGGAGGAATTGAAAGATCACTTGAAAGAAAATGCGCTCAGTTTGTCGTTGGGTCAGCAACAGCGATTGTGCCTGGCACGGGCGCTGGCTGTAAAACCAGAAGTGATTTTGATGGACGAACCCGCCTCCGCCTTAGATCCAATTGCCGCCGAGCATCTGGAGGATTTGATTTCTCAGTTGAAGGAACACTACACCATCGTCGTTGTCACGCACAATATGCAACAGGCGGCACGGGTCTCGGATTTCACCGGATTCTTCTGGATGGGTGAACTGATCGAATTTAACCCGACCGAGCAATTGTTTATCAATCCTGTAAAAGAATTAACCGAAGTTTATATCACGGGGAGGATGGGGTAACGGATTAACCGATATCGATGTCGAAGATACCGGGGCGCCTCAGCGGCTGGGGTTCGTTTGGTTCACCAGCCACTAAGCTGGTGATGCTTGCTTATGATAATAGCGCTTCCAGGGTTTGATCGCTAGGTTCGACAAGCGTTTTTCCATCTGGGAACACAATGGTCGGAACACTTCGCATACCCTGGTTTACTTTTAGAATAAATTCTTCTCCGGCGCGATCTCGGTCAATATTGATTGATTTGTAGGGGATGTTCTTTTGTTTGAATATCTTTAGCGCACGATGGCAAGCCCCGCACCAATCTGTGACATAGACGATGATCAATTCTTCAGCCATCATTAGCCCTTCTCTCGGATCGAAGATTGGCCCAATTCTAATTCAATTTCTGCCGTCTTTCTGAGCGGATCAAAGCTATCTGGCAGATAGTTTTTTCCTGACCTGATTTGAAATTACCAAGTCTGCGATTGAGGTTCGCTGTCTCTCGTGGTAAACTCCGAAAGCTGAACTTGTTACGATAAATCGCGCCAAAGGATTACACCGGTCGGAATTCTGAGCATTCCGATCTCCGCACTAAGCCGGGCTTTTTCAGGGAGACAAGATGGGTTTATCCCGATTTGCTAAATACTCGTGGGGTGTGTTGGTTTTCAACCTGGGGGTGATCCTTTGGGGCGCTTATGTCAGGGTGACGGGTTCAGGCGCGGGCTGCGGCAGCCACTGGCCCTTGTGCAACGGCGAGATTTTGCCCCGTTCTCCCGAAATCGAGACAGCGATTGAATTTACCCACCGGCTTACCTCTGGGATGGCTTTTTTGCTTGTGGTTGGGATGTTTATCTGGGCGATGCGGATTTTTGAGAAAGGGCACGTGATCCGCACGGGAGTTTGGCTTTCGCTGATTTTCATCATCACTGAGGCATTGGTGGGAGCTGGACTGGTTTTGTTCCGCTGGGTTGCGTACAATGTCTCCGTCGAACGAGTTGTCTCCATTTCGGTTCATCTTGTTAATACTTTTCTGCTGGTCGCCTCGCTTACGCTCACTGCCTGGTGGGCTTCTGGCGGGCGGAGGGTGAGTCTGGCAAATCGCGGTTTTGTTGTCTGGGCTTTTGGTTTGGGTTTCTTGGGCATCCTGTTTCTGGGCGTCAGCGGGGCAATTACCGCGCTCGGAGACACGCTCTTTCCAGCAGCCACCCTGCCCGAAGGGATCGCCCAGGATTTTGCGCCAACGGCGCATTTCCTGGTTAGGCTGCGAATCTGGCACCCGCTAATCGCAGTTGTGAGCGGGACGTATCTGTGTGTGCTGGCGGTTTTCACTACCAAATCGAGAAAAGAGCGAACTATTCGTCGCTTCGTAGCCCTGCTGATTATTTTATTTCTGGTTCAGCTTGCTGCAGGGTTGATGAATCTGGTTTTCTTGGCGCCTACACCGCTCCAAGTGATACATTTGCTGCTTGCCGACGTGGTGTGGATCACCATGGTGCTGCTCGCCGCGATGACTTTTGCTATACAAGATACAATCGTCACCGGGGTTGCCTGAACCGGAAACCTGGGAGACGCCCACGGTCTTGGTTCGTACTGTTCGATTGGAAAATGGTGGATAAGATGCCTGAACAATTAAACGATAAGCGTCAAGTGGAACGGCTTGCTGAGCTGCGAAAAGCGATTCATTTTCACAATTACCGTTACCACGTCCTCGACGACCCGGTAATCAGTGATTTTGAATTTGACCGTTTACTGGCTGAATTGAAGGAGATCGAAGCCGAGCATCCTGAATGGGTGACGGCTGACTCGCCAACTCAGCGGGCTGGAGCGCGTCCGGCTGAAAAATTCCAGAAAGTCCGGCACCCAGCCCCGATCCTCAGCCTGGCGAACGCGTTTTCTGCGCAGGACGTGCGCGCCTGGTTTGAGCGAATTGCTAAAATCGATGAGCGCGTCAGAGAGGCTAATTTCGTGATTGAGCCGAAAATAGACGGGCTTTCAGTGATATTGCATTATCAAGACGGTATTTTCGTGATGGGAGCGACGCGCGGCGACGGCGAGGTTGGCGAGGATGTCAGTAACAACTTGCGCACTGTTCATTCGGTCCCCCTGCACATCCCGGTTGAGGATGGGATGGAAACTATTCCCGGCAGGCTGGTTGTGCGCGGCGAGATCTTCATGAACATTGAGGATTTCGAGGAATTAAACCAGCGCTTGGAGCGCGCCGGCGAGAAAACCTATTTGAATCCCCGCAACACTGCCGCTGGTTCTCTGAGGCAATTAGACCCAGCGCTCACGGCGACGCGGCCGTTGAATCTATTGACCTATCAGATTGTTGAATCCGATGTTCCAATACCCAACCTGCAATGGGACCGCCTGGAGTGGCTGCGCCGGCTGGGGTTTCCAGTTACTCGAGCCGCGACCGTCCAACCCGACCTTGAGAGCGCGATTCGTGAATGCGACACCTGGGTGACCCGCCGATCGATGCTGCCATTCGAGGTGGATGGGATGGTGATCAAGATCAACGATCGTGCGCTGGCTGATTCGCTTGGATTTGTGGGCAAAGACCCGCGCGGCGCGCTGGCGTATAAATTCCCGGCGCAAGAGGTGACCACGCGCTTGCGGGATATCGGCGTGAACGTAGGCAGGACGGGCGTTCTAACGCCATACGCCATGCTCGAGCCGGTTGACATTGGGGGGGTGATCGTAAAGCAAGCAACACTGCACAATTTCGACTATATTGCTGAAAAAGACATTCGGGTGGGCGACCGCGTACGGGTGAAACGCGCCGGTGAAGTGATTCCATACGTCATTGGTCCAATCCTGGATTTACGCGATGGCTCTGAACAGGTCTATGTGCCCCCGCACACATGCCCGGTATGCGGGGAGGCGGTCGAAAATATTCCAGGCGAAGTTGCCTGGTATTGTGTGAATGCTGCCTGCCCGGCGCAGTTGATTCGCAACTTGGAGCATTTTGTCTCTCGCGGCGCGATGGACATTGTTGGTTTGGGCATAAAAATTGTGGAGCAGCTCGTCGAAGCCGGGCTTGTAAAAGACGCGGCGGATTTATTCAGCCTTAAAAAACAGGATTTGCTGAGGTTGGAGGGTTTTGCAGATAAAAAAGCGGATAATTTGCTTGAATCAATCGAGGCTTCCAAACAGCAAAGCCTGGAACGTTTGATCAACGCGTTGGGTATTCATGGAGTTGGCGAGGTAACCGCCGTAGACCTGGCAGCCCGGTTTCAAGACCTCGACGAACTTTCCAACGCTACTCTGGCGCAATTACAAGAGATCGAGGGGATTGGACCCAATATCGCACGTGCAATTGTGGATTGGTTCGAACGCCCCGCCAACCAGAACGTTCTGGCAAAATTGAAGCGGGCAGGCGTTTGGCCCAGAGCCGAGCGAGCCCAAGGGATGTCTGCGGGTCCCCTGGCGCTTGAGGGGCTAGTCTTCGTCGTCACAGGCACATTGCCCTCGTTCTCGCGAGATGTGGTGAAAGCCTACATCCAGAAACATGGAGGCAAGGTCACCGATTCGGTCAGCAAAAAAACGAGCTATCTGGTAGCGGGCGAAGCAGCCGGCTCCAAACTCCAGAAAGCCCAGGATTTGGGCGTGCCTGTCCTGGACGAAGCAGGACTGATGAAATTGGCTGAGCCGAAATGAATCACGCGAAAAAGCCATTAAGTTGAATAGTTCTATACCCTCTCTGGTATTGTACAAAGGGCGTGAGAAATCGCTACTCCGCCGCCATCCGTGGGTGTTTTCTGGATCAGTGGCTGCGGTGAAGGGCGAGATCAAGAGCGGAGACACGATCGGAATACTCAGCGCCGACCAGGAATTTCTGGGATGGGGGGCGTACAGCCCGCATTCGCAAATCCGTGCCAGAATATGGTCCTGGGATCAACAGACAAACATAAATCGAGCGTTTTTCGAAAAGAAACTGGCTCAATCAGCGCTGGCTCGATCTTCTATGCTGAGAGGTCGTGATACGGACGCGTTGCGCCTGGTGCATGGCGAATCGGATGGGCTTCCCGGGCTTATTGTGGATCGTTATGGGGAGTGGATTGTCGTTCAGTTCCTTACCAGCGGTGTTGAAAAGTGGCGCAGCGAAATCCTCCAGTCATTGGTTAGTTTGTTCAAGCCAAGGGGGATCTACGAACGCTCCGATGTGGATGTGCGGCGGCTGGAGGGTCTTGAAGAGAGAGTGGGTTTGTTGTGGGGCGAAGCGCCTCCTGACCGGGTCGTCATTTCCGAGCAAGGGACGCAATTCGATGTCGATCTGCGGCGCGGCCAGAAGACAGGTTTCTACCTCGATCAGCGCAGAAATCGTCTGAAAGTAAAAGAGTTGGCTGCGGGTACAGAGGTTTTGGATTGTTTCTGCTACAGCGGCGGGTTCTCGATCGCGGCGCTCCAGGGCGGCGCGATGTCTGTTACGGGAATAGACGTTTCGGGCGCTGCGCTGGCTCAAGCGCGAAGCAATCTGCGATTGAACGGCTTTATGGAAGATAAATACGCTCAAATCGAGGGGGATGTTTTTCGGGTTCTGCGGCAACTGCGCGATCGGGACAGGCGGTTTGATCTGATCGTTTTGGACCCCCCTAAGTTTGCTCCGACCACGGCACAGGTCGAGAGGGCGGTGCGCGGATATAAAGATATCAACCTTTTGGCGCTCAAGCTGCTCAGATCGGGCGGGGTACTGACCACTTTCTCGTGTTCGAGCGGGGTTGGGATGGATCTGTTTCAAAAAATCGTCGCCGGCGCCGCGTTGGATGCTGAGGCGCAAGTTCAACTGGTGGAGTGGCTTCATCAAGATGTCGACCATCCTGTGGCGTTGAACTTTCCTGAAGGCGAATACCTGAGCGGCTTGGTGTTGCGAAAAGAATAGCCGAGGCAGCAACCCCGGCTAATTCTGAGTGGAGATGTCGGGAATCGAACCCGAGTCCGAAAGATTCGTCCCTCGAATGTCTACGAGCGTAGTCGGTTATCGGGTTCGCAGGCGAGGCCTCAACCGACAGAGGCGCATCTCCTGCTATCCGCTGAAGCCCGAAAGCTTCTCTTTCACACGCTTAGCGGCGTCAGCCGTGCGGCATTCTGACTTTGTGACGCCCGACCCTGCGATCGGTCAGAAAGCGATGCAGGCGGACGTGATCCCTCTTGGGGGTCAGCTTTACTGCTTTCGCTTATGCAGCGAGGGGCAGTGCAGCGTAGTTTGTGCGGTTGGCACGTATTGTTTGCGCTGATTTTGCGAGTTCGGCGCCTCTCGGCTCGCAATCCGGGGCTAGCCTCTCCCGTCGAGACCTTTCATCCCCATGACGCATGATGATTATACTCGCTTTTAGATATAATAGGTAGGCTTATAGATCAGAGAACTGTAAGAAACTAATCTGAAACAATGGGGTTTCAATGGGTAGCAAAGCTGAACTCTTCAACAGCGCTGCCCATGTCGCACCCAGAACAGGGCGAGGATTGTGGTCGAGCAAAATGACGATGCCATTCTCAAAAGCGCTATCGATGGGGACAGCGAGGCGTTTGGCGTTCTCTATGAACGTTATGTAGGCAAAATTTATAACTACATCTATTATCGAGTAGGAAATGTAAGCGATGCTGAAGATCTTACGGAACGCGTATTCCTGCGGGCGTTACGCCACATTCAAAATTACACGCACAGAGGGTTGCCGGTTTCCGCCTGGCTGTACCGCATCGCCCACAATCTGGTTGCGAACTGGTATCGAGATAACAGCCGGCGAAGAGATGTGCCGCTAGACGAGGGCATGTTGTTCTCGCAGCATTTCAACTTTCCTGAACAGGAACTATTGCGAACGGAAGAACACAGCCATTTGTTAGAGGTGATCCACAAACTTCCCGAGGAGCGTCAGGAACTGTTGATCTTAAAATTTGTCGACAACCTCTCGAACGCAGAGATCGGTCGGGTGATGGGGCGGACTGAAGGAGCAATCAAGAGCCTTTATCACCGCACGCTGCTGGCAATCCGGGACGACCTGATTCACCTGACGGTGCTATTCGAAGCAGAAGATCAGCAAGACAACCAAGGTCTCTAAACGAATACTCTTACAGTCGATCCAATGAACGCAGAATGAGCGATGCTGAATGAACGCTGATGGAGACATTCCGCTTTTGGCGGAGGGTTTGAATGATAAAAAAGCCCGAAAATAAAACCCGGCAACCCGAGGAACGCGAACTGCCGCGAATAGAATCCTATTTGGCGTCGACTTTCCAGCCGGTTTCGCCGCGCCCCGATTTTATTGTGAATTTGCGCTCGCGGCTACGCGACCCCGATTTTATAAACCAGCGCCAGATTTCCAATCTGCACTTTTTGCTGCTTATCCTAGGGGCGGTGGCTGTGACGGTCTTATTGGTGGCAGGGGTTATCACGCTGGTAATCAAAATGGTAGGCGCCAGTCATATCCTGCGTTTGACCGAACGTCAGGTTGATATACGAAATTCCTCCATTTAAGCCGCAAGAACCCGAAAAAACCTGATCGAACTTTCTTCATCCTGCTCTTTTTCGCAAGACAAACCTCCAAGATTCTAAGCAGGTTGTTTACCCCTGTCATCTCTACTCAGCAGCGGTTTCCTGTGAAATGACTGGTTTCTTGCTCGTCATTTTTACCCGGCGGCTGATAAAATAAATCGCAGATGTCGAGAAATCTGAGGAAATATTCGTCACAGACCGCCACAAGGCTGGTGATCGGTTTTTTTGTCCTGCTCCTGAGCGTGGGACTAGGCTTGATATACCTCTTTTGGGGGGCGGGTTCCGCGGTTAGCGGGCTTTTCTGCATCGGACTGGCGCTGATACCGGCAGCTTTGGTGTGGTTTTTACTTACACTTTTAGGATGGCTTGTTAAGAAATGGGACCAGTGAACCGCGTGGAAGAAAATATTCTGTTTGACGAGATCGATGGGGTGAAGTTCAAATACCGGCTTCCGCCTGCGAATGCGCCGGTCCAGACTTTTCTACTATTGCACGGTTGGACCGGGGATGAAGATTCAATGTGGATATTCTCGTCCCGCCTGTCTCAGAACGCTTTGTTGATTGCCCCGCGCGGCTTATACGCCAGCCCTTTTGGTGGGTATAGCTGGTATTCCAAAACAGACGCTCAGTGGCCCGTTGTAAAAGATTTTGCTGAAGGCATCGCGGCGCTTAAGAATCTTCTCGAGAACGATCTGTTCTCGATGGCGGATAAAGCCCAGTTTCGAGTTGTGGGATTCAGCCAGGGGGCGGCGCTGGCGTATAGCCTGGCGTTCAGCCAGGCGATAAAAATCCAGGCGCTGTGCGGCTTGTCAGGTTTTGTCCCGCAAGAGATCGACGCAAGTTACCCGGATAAACCGCTGGATGGTCTGCCAATTTTCGTTGCGCATGGCGCAAAGGATCGGATCGTGTCGGTGGAGCGGGCGCGCTCGGGCATCCGGGTTCTGGAACAGGCTGGGGCATTGGTGACGTATTGCGAAGACGATGTCGGTCACAAATTAAGCGCTGCCTGTTTTCGGGGGATGCAGGAATTTTTCAGGAGAATCTGATTTCAGCCGTTGCTTGTGGTATTTAACCTTCCGAGAGGGTTGATGAAATCTCTTCCAAAACCTCAAATACCGCCTCGGCGGCGGCTGGGATGGCGGCTGCGACTTCGGAGGAGAGGTCTTCGCTGAAATCGTAGGTGGGTTGAATTTCAACCGCAACGATGCGAGTTTGCTCCGGTAATTTTGCCCCCAAACCGCGTCCGACTGCGAGCGCGTTTTGCAGTGAAGCGTCATGGGCGGAGGAAAGATGCCCGTAGACGTTGCGAGGCAGGTCCTCCAGGTTGAAACGCAAGATCGAGCCGCGTGGGTGATTGCCCGTAGTAATCGAATCGATCAGGACGACTTTATCAAAGCCGATCATGTTTTCCATCAGGCTCAAACCGCCCAGCGAGAGATATTCGACCTGGACTGCTTCATGATCAATTCCCCGTATCGCGTCATGATTACTGGCGCGCAATTGACGTTCGACCTGCGCAGCAACTTTCCAGCCCACGCCGTCGTCGCCCAGAATGGGGTTTCCGAGCCCGATTATGAGAATGCCAGGTTGGACAGGATCACTTTCAGCGTCCTGTCCAACCTGAGGGAAGGTCGGGGAACTCATTCGCAGTGTTGTTTCAATACCTCAACCGGTTCACCATTGACATCTCGAATCGTAACCTTGAGCGGCATTTGACCCGGGAGCGAGTGGGCTGCGCAGCCAAAACAAGGATCGTAGGCTCGAAACGCCATTTCCACCATGTTCAGCATAGGTTCAGTGATGACAGCGCCGTTTTTGATGAGGCTCTGGGCGGCTTTTTTGATCGACATGCTGATCGGGGCGTAGTTGTTGGTCGTCCCCACGATCAGATTGACTTCGGTCAGGATGCCGCGTTGATCGGTCTTGTAGTGATGTGTCAGCGTACCTCTCGGCGCTTCAACAATCGCCACGCCCTCGGTGGGTATTTCGGTTGGAACGCGGCGGAAATCCGGCGATGTGATCTCTGGGTCGGTTGCTAGTTCCACGATCCGCTCGGCGGCGTAAAGCACCTCGATCAAGCGCGCCCAGTGGGTAGCCAGCCGTTGATGCACTGGCTTGCCTCCAAGCGTTTCATAGAACTTTTCGTACTGTTCCTGCGCCAGCGGGGTCGCCATACTGTCAGCAGCGTTTAGGCGCGAGAGAGGTGTGGCAAAATAGACGCCCGAATCTACCCCGTCGACGAAACCTTTCCAGCCCACTTTCTTGAGATAAGGGAATTTTAGATAGGTCCAGGGTTCGACGCGTTCCGCAATCCAATCGGTGTATTCAGATGGAGCGTACTTCCCCAGCCGCTTTCCTTCTGGGTCGACGACGCTCACCTTCCCATCGTAGAAATTTACGCGGTTCTGGTCGTCGACCAGCCCCATGGAGTAAGTACGATGGGTGTATATGTCGCCCAGGATCAGATCGACATATTCCTTATTACCCAGAACAATATCGTTGAAGAGCTGCAAGCTGAACTGAGCGAACTCGATCCCCCAGCGCCCCATTTCTTCGATCTCATGGCGCTCCTCCTCGGTGATGCCTTTTGTGAGGCCTCCTGGAATAGAAGTGCAGGGATGGATCTTGCGCCCTCCAATGATCTCGACGATTCTATGCCCGTATTTTCTCGCCTGGATGACCTTTCCGCCGATTTCGAGCCCCACTTTATGGATGATGCCCAGGATGTTGCGCTGGGCAATCGGGGCGTCGGGTCCCATGACAAAATCGGGTCCGGCTAACGCGTAGAAATGCGTTGTGTGATCGGTAAAGTAGAACCCCGAATATAAGAGCTCGCGTAATTTTTTCGCCGTGGGCGGTGGATCGACCTTGTAAACCGCGTCTGCGGCTTTGGCAGCCGCCATGTGATGGGCTTCTGGGCATACCCCGCAAATCCGATTGGTCAACAAAGGCATCTCTTCGACCGGACGACCGACGCAGAATCGCTCGAAACCGCGCAGCTCAGGGATTTGGAAGTAGGTGTTGGCGACATTTCCGTCCGCATCCAGGAAGATGTCGATCTTGCCATGTCCTTCCAGGCGGGTGATTGGGTCAATTGAAATCTTTTGCATGAGAGTGACCTCCGGGTGCCTGAGTTCTATTGCTTCCAAGCTGGTTTTCCAGCCCGCAGCAGTGAGCCGGCGAGGTTAAATCGGTAGAATTGACCTGCTGGATCGGGTATTTGGTCGAGAATTTGCTCTATTTCCTCTGGATCGTTGCTATCGATTACAGAGGCAAAGGCGCTTATCAGGCGGGCGCCGTAATCCACAACGCCGTTCGCGGGGCCGTAGCAGCCGATGCACTGTGCACCAGCCTTGGGGCAAAGCGCCCCACATCCATTTCGGGTCGCCGGCCCATTGCACGGAATGCCTTGTTCAAGCAGGCAAAGTTCTGGGTCGAGCTCCTCGACTTCGTGAATGCGGCGAAAAGCTTTGATGGTCTTGACATTGCGCTGGCGCGGGCAGTCATCGCATACGGTGGATTGTCCGGCGCCAATGACCGCGCCCTTGAGCGGCAGGCTTGCCTGACCATTCAGGACTTGAATTACCAGGTCAATTACCGCGGCAATCTGGTGGGATTCTGGCGGGCAGCCTGGCAGGTAGTAATCCACATCAACGACTTGATCGAGCGTACGCAGCACCGGGTAGAACTTCGGGATATGGATATCCCCCTCCGGCATGGTTGTATGAAACTGAGGCCGGTAGTTTTGAGCGTTCTCGCTGGTGACGCTGTCATATACCGCCTTGAAAATCTGCTCGGTGCTCGATAGGTTAGCCAGCCCGGGAATGCAGCCTTCACAGGCGCAGGATCCGAACGCGACCAGGATCTGGGATTTTCGGCGCAGCAGATGAGCAATTTCCTCGTTTTCTTGATTGCGTATTCCACCGTTGAAGAGGGTTAATAAGATTGAACCATCGGGCATCGCCTCGACATCTTTGTATTTTGCGTCCATGGCAACCGGC
Organism: Anaerolineae bacterium UTCFX2; assembly: GCA_002050125.1. GTDB lineage: Bacteria > Chloroflexota > Anaerolineae > Anaerolineales > UBA4823 > UTCFX2. The sequence continues at coordinate 88,570 of MWTA01000084.1, forward strand.
CAGAACACAACTTCGAAGTTGGCGTCTACATCCAGGATCTTTTCGCCGGTGTTCAATACCGCGATCTCACAACCACCGCAAGAGGCGGCCCAGTACATTGCGAATTTTGGTTTGCCGTTGGTGCTCATGCTGTCACCTCCTGCGCTTGTTCTTCGACGACGGCGTGAAAGCCATTTTCATTCCACCATCTTGGCCAGTCAAGCGGTCCCAACGCCCGCACCTCTTCAACCATTGTAGAGATCTCGTGCGCCAGCTTGACGCCTTCCGCCGCGCTTGCCCAAACCAGTTTTAGGCGCTCTGGCTCGACCCCCATTTGCTCCAGCGTGCGGCGCAGGAGCAAGTAGCGCCGCAGCGCTTTGTAGTTTTGCTCCAGGTAATGGCACTCGCCGGGATGGCAGCCGGTGATCAAAACGCCATCAGCGCCTTCCGCGAAGGCTTTGATAACAAATGCCGGATCCAGGCGTCCGGAGCACATCAGGCGGACCAGGCGAATGTTGGGAGGATATTTCACCCGCGCGGTGCCAGCCAGGTCGGCTGCCCGGTAACTGCACCAATTGCAGGTGAATCCAACCAGGATAGGTTCGAATTGTTCACTCATCGTCACATCCTCCTATGCCAGTTCCGTCATTTTTTCGTGCTGGAAATTGACCCGCATCAAGCCTTCGATCTGAGCAAAGATCTGTTCATTGCTGAAACCAGTGCCAGTGATCGCGCCGGCTGGGCAAGCGGCGATACAAGTGCCGCAGCCCTGACAAAGCGCGGCATTGATTTCACTGACCATCCGGTCTTCATGGAAGAGGATCGCATTGAACGGGCACAGGTTATTGCAGATGCGGCAGCCGGAGCAAATGGATTGATCGACAGTTGCACGCACTGGTTCAAGCGCGATTTCGCCTTGCTGGATGCGCCCCAACACGCGGGCGGAGGCAGCTGCTCCTTGAGCCACCGATGATGGGATATCCTTTGGTCCCTGCACGCACCCAGCAATGAAAATACCTTCCGTCATTGTGGCTACCGGGTCTAACTTGGGGTGTTTCTCGATGAACCATCCATTCGCGCTGCAGGAGATGCCAAACAGGTGAGCAACATCATGCGCATCGTGGCGGGGAATCATAGCCGCAGAGAGCACAACCATATCGACTGGAATCCGGCGCTGCACGCCTGCCAGGGTATCCTCGACCTGAATAATCAACTTTCCTTCTTCAATGGAGAGGCGCGCCGCATCAGTGACTTCGGCGACTTTCCCGCGAACGAAGAGCGTTCCTTCCTCGAGAACGCGCTGGTAAAACTCGTCATATTCTTTGTACGCGGTACGCATGTCGATGTAGAAATTGTAGACCGTCGCGCCAGTTCTTTCATGCACAAGGTGCGCAAACTTTAACGACTGCATACAGCAGATCACAGAACAGTAATTATTGTAGTTGCGGTCGCGGCTTCCCACACAGTGAATGATCCCGACGGAGGTGGGTTTTGTCACCCCATCGCGCAGGACTATCTCGCCATTGGTGGGTCCGGCAGCATTTGACAGGCGCTCGAATTCCATGCTTGTGAACACGTTGGCAAGGCGTCCGTAACCATATTGACTGATCTGCCGTGGGTCGAACAGGTCGTATCCGGTTGCCAGAATGATGTTTCCGACTTCCACGGTCACATATTCATCTTCCTGATCAAAGTCAATTGCATTGGTGGGGCAGAATTTCTGACAGGCTTTGCAAGTACCCCTTTCAAAAAAGACGCAATTCGCCTTATCGATCACCGGGAACTTTGGAACTGCCTGCGGAAACGGGATGTACGCTCCCTTGCGATAGCCGAGGCCGGCTTCATAAATATCGTCGATTACTTTAGCCGGGCATTTTTCCTGACAGATCCCGCAGCCGGTACAGAGTTCTTCGTTGACGTAGCGAGCTTTTTTCCGAATGGTGACCGTGAAGTTGCCCACATAGCCATCTACATTGGTGACTTCGCTGTAGGAAAATATTTTAATATTTGGATGCGTGCCAGCCGTCACCATTTTGGGGGTAAGAATGCAGGCTGCGCAATCCAATGTTGGAAAGGTCTTGTCGAACTGAGCCATATGCCCGCCGATCGAAGGTTCCCGCTCGACAAGATAGACCGGGAAGCCCGCATCGGCAATCTCGATCGCGGCTTGGATGCCTGCGATGCCGCCGCCCACAACCATAGTAGCGGGATGAATTGGGACGTGGAGGGCTTCCAAGGGTTCGTGATGAATGACGCGCTCCACACCGCCAGCAACGACCGCTTTGGCTTTCGCCGTTGCAGCAACTTTGTCGGTGTGAACCCAGGAGACCTGCTCTCGGATCGAAACAAGCTCGCAGAGGTAGCGGTTGAGCCCCGCGTTTTCACAGGCTTTGCGGAACGTGGCTTCGTGCAAATGAGGCGAGCATGCCGCCACAACCACGCGAGTCAGACCTTGCTCCTTGATATCTTTTTCTATCAGTTCTTGACCGAGACTGGAGCACATGAATTTGTAGTCACGGGTGATCACCACGCCGCGATCTCCCAGCTCTTTCTCTGCCCAGGCAGCCACATCTTCAACATCCACTATCCCAGCAATGTTGGTGCCGCAGTGGCACACATAAACGCCGATGCGCTCTTTTCCCTCAATTTCGGTTTGCTTTTTCATAGCGTCTTCTCCTCATTGACGGGCATCTTTGGCATGGGTAAACCAGTGGGTTTCTTGCGCCGGGGCTTAACTTCTGGTTCTTCTTGTGGAACTTCGACACCGATGCGGCTCAACGCTTCACGTGCACTGACCAGTTCTCTTCCTAATCCAAGCTTTTTCGCCTCGATTCCAAAAGCCAGACCAATGAGTTGGGTGAAGAATAGAATCGGCATCTTGTAGTTTGTGTGGAAATATTGGTTTGTCTCGTTTTGGTAGGCATCCAGATTCAACTGGCACATTGGGCAAACAGTGACCATCACATCTGCTTTGTGATGGTCTGCAGAGGAAATCAATCTGCGGATCAGTTCGAACGCAGTTGTTGGACTGATCTGGGTCATATGTCCGCCGCAGCAATGCGTTTTAAGCGGGAAATCGATCACCTCAGCGCCAAGCGCTTTGAGCAGCCGGTCGAGTTCGTTTGGATATTCATAATCCGACCAGCGTTTCTTATAGTCTGGTCGGGGAACCATGCAGCCGAGATAAGGCGCAACTCGCAAACCTTTCAGAGGGTGAGTGACCCGTTCCTTGACGGCATCCAAACCAACCTCATTGATGATGATGTCTAACAAATGGCGAATCTCGAGGGTGCCTGGCGTATAATCCAACCCGCCTTCAGCCAGAGCGACATTGACCAGTTCGCCCAGGCTTGGTCTTTCAGCCATGTAATAGTCGGCTTTAGCGAGATTCAGATAACAGGCGCTGCAAGAAGCTACTACGGTTCGATCCCCGTTGGTCTGGCGTGCGGCTAATGCCAGGTTACGGCTGATCAGCGCATAAGCCGGCACAGTGCTGATGCCAAGGTATTCGGTTGCCCCGCAGCAGTTCCAATCGTGCACTTCTTCAAAATCTAACCCTAGCGGCGCCAGAACCGCTTGCATGGATTCGTTGTACGCCTTGGCGCTGGTGTCCATGGCACAGCCAGGATAGAAGATATATTTCTTCATCAGACCACCTCCAGCTCTTTGGCGCGTGTAAGGATGGCTTTGAGTTGATCCATTCCTTCAATGCGGGTTGGTGTAATATCCATGCGTTTCTTGCTCAGCATGCCAAGCCCCATGGGCGCCATGCTGGGCATTCGGAGTGGGAAATGCTTCAGATAATGACGGGTTGCCAAACCGAACTCATAGCTTCTGCCATAAGTTTCGACCATGTCGACAAAAGTTTGCGAGAAATCGGGGGCAGTCGCTTCCTTGTAAAGTTTTTCCTGAATCGCCATGCTCTTTAGGGTGTACATCACATCTGCGATATGCACGTCTTGAGGACAGCGCACCACACAGTGGTAACAGGAAACGCAATACCAGGGAGTGTTGCTGCTGAGAGCGGCTTCGCGTAAGCCCGCCCGGATTAAAGCAAAGAGCATCCGCGGGGTATGGTCCATGTCGACCGAAGACGGGCAGGAGCCTCCGCACGTGCCGCACTGGATGCACATTTCGAGGCGCGATACACCTGCGGTCCGCGCGCTGACTTCTTCTAGAAATCTCAGATTGGGGTTCGGATCCGAGGAACGGAAGACCTGAGCTGCCAACTGTAACCTCCTGCAAGGATCACTAAATGTAGCGGCGAAAACGATATGCCTTGTCTTGTGTTGAAAATCCTGACCAAGGGATGGGTGAGGGTATGGGTTGTTTCATCTTGCGATGCTGCACCTCCTGAAACGAATCCTATTGCTTCAGTTGCTGTTTTCAAAACTGACTCAAGTATTAAATAATTGCCTAGACCTTTCCAGTAACAAATAGCACTATGGAACCATGACAAACGTTACTTGTGAACTTGCGGATAATATAGTGATTTTCTTCACAAGCTGTAAGTCGAACCTGCTGTTTGTGCGTTCAAGTGGGGAGATTATTATCCGGATTTGTGGTCGTCATTCCTGTTTCCTCCCTGGAATTTTCCAACTTTTTAGTATTGCGGTAAAATGACATGACCACAAGATTCGGAGTGCGAATGAATAAAACAGATGCTTTTGCCGAGAAAGCCATTAACACAATTCGTTTTCTATCCGCTGATGCAGTGGAAAACGCCAACTCCGGTCATCCAGGATTGCCTATGGGGGATGCTTCAATGGCATTCACCGTTTGGACCCGCCATCTGCGGCACAATCCACAAAATCCAAAATGGCCCAATCGCGATCGTTTCGTTTTATCGGGCGGGCATGGATCGATGCTGCTTTACAGCCTGCTCTATTTGACGGGTTACGGGTTGGAACTGGATGAACTGAAACAATTCAGGCAGTGGGGCAGCCGTACTCCCGGTCATCCTGAATACGGTCATACGCCCGGGGTTGAGGTGACCACCGGACCCTTGGGGCAAGGATTCGGGAACGGGGTTGGAATGGCGATTGCGGGAAAGCACCTGGCTGCGGAATTTAATCAACCGGGCTATCCAATTTTCGATTATTTTGTCTATGGGATTGTCACAGACGGCGACCTGATGGAGGGAGTCGCATCTGAAGCGGCTTCGCTGGCGGGTCATCTTGGGCTTGGCAATTTGATCTATCTTTACGACGATAATCGGGTCTCTATAGATGGCGGAACCGATCTGGCTTTTACGGAAGACCGCCTGGCGCGGTTTCGAGCATACGAATGGCATGTACAACAGGTTGCAGACGGCAATGATGTCGATGCAATCGACGAGGCGATCACACAAGCGAAAAACGATCCCAGACCTTCGCTTATCGCAGTAAGAACCGTGATTGGTTATGGGCTGCCGCACAAAGAGGGAACCTCGGCGGCGCATGGTGAACCGCCAGGCGAATCGGAATTGAATGGCGCAAAGCGAAACCTGGGGTGGCCGCTCGAGCCGTGGTTCCTGGTCCCGGCGGATGTGCTCGAGTTTTTCCGCCAGGCAATTGGGAAAGGCGAGGAAGCGAATAAAGCCTGGAACGACCTGTTCAATCGTTACGGCAGGGAGTTTGGGGAGGCAAAAAGCGAACTAGAAAGAAGATTGGAAGACAAGCTGCCGCGGGGCTGGGCGCTAAATTTACCAGAATTTGCCGCGGACCCCAAAGGCATGGCGACGCGCGCATCGTCCGGCGAAGTTCTCAACGCGCTGGCGCTCAAACTGCCGGAATTATTGGGCGGTTCGGCGGACCTAGCGCCTTCCACAAAAACCTGGATTAATGACCAGCCAGCCTTCCAGAAAGACAGCCCGGAAGGTAGGAACTTCCACTTCGGGGTGCGCGAACACGGTATGGGCGCCATTGTGAATGGAATGGCGGTATCCGGCGGCCTCATCCCTTACGGTGGAACTTTCCTGGTGTTTTCCGATTATATGCGCGGCGCACTGAGGCTGGCGGCGTTAGCCCATTATCCAAGCATTTGGGTGTTCACCCACGACAGCATCGGGTTGGGCGAAGATGGTCCTACTCACCAGCCAGTTGAGCATCTGGCAGCGTTGCGGTGCATGCCGAACATGCTGGTGATCCGCCCTGGAGACGCAAACGAGGTGCGTGAAGCCTGGAAGATTGCGGTAGAGCGGCGTGATGGACCAACCGCATTGATATTCACCCGGCAGGCGGTGCCAACCCTTGATCGCTCCGTGTATTCTGCCGCTGAGAACCTTAAGCAGGGGGCTTATGTGCTGGCTGACCTGGGCGGGGCGGATCCTCAGATTCTTCTGATGGCGAGCGGTTCGGAACTTGGGTTGATCGTCGAAGCCGGCGAAAGACTGAGCAAAGAGGGCATCTCGGTCAGACTGGTTTCCTTCCCCAGTTGGGAACTATTCAAACAACAACCGCTTAGCTATCAGGAGGCGGTTCTGCCGAAGCGGCTCAAGAAACGCATCTCGGTGGAGGCGGGCGTCGCTCAAGGGTGGGAACGCTGGGTTGGCGATGAAGGTATCTCAATTTCGATGGATCAATTTGGGCGTTCAGCGCCTTATATAAAGCTGTTTCAGGAATTTGGCTTTACCGCGGATCACATCATTGCAATGGCGAAATCGATGCTCGGAAAATGACCTTCCAGGTGAATCGAAACTGAAATCCTGGCTAATTAATGTCAAAATAATTCGCATAGTCAATAAAGGCATTTCTTTTTCGCATGCGTTCTGTGGATATTTAATCAAAGATAGCGGAATCCTCGTAATCCCTTAACGAAGTATGTAGAGAATCTTAACTTGGATTCGTGTATACTAGCATTATATGTCAGTCGAAATAGAGCTTGATTGTTGGTTGCTCGTTTTCGCGTTTCGGGTAGGCGCCTGATTATGGCTAAAGAGGGCGCTGCTTTTTCTCCGGAGCCATCCGAGCAAATGAGCCTGGAGGGGTTGGATGTTAATCGGCTCGAACTGTTAGCAGTGATTTGGGAGGCGGCAGAATCACTGACCTCTACCGATACGATGAAACGGGTGAACGGGCTGGAGCGGCTGGTCGAATTTGATGCTATTCGCCAGTTGCCTCTGGTTGCCTATCTTCTGGCGACTCGTCTCGAGGAACCCGATATTGAACTGAGAACCCGAATAGTCCGTTACTTGGGAAGTTTAATTAATTCGGATAACTTTGAATCTAACCCAGCCGGGCGAGTAAAAGAAACGCTGATGGTTACGCTGTCGAACATGCGGACGCGGCAGATTTTCGGATTGTTACAAGTGACCGTATATGACAAAACTGCCGAAGCTGATGTCATGGATCTGCTCAGTTGTTGTTCTTATGCGGGTAGTCATCTCTCCGAAATCCTTTCAAATCGGGATTTGCCTCAAGAGATTCGCAAGCAAGCCGCCTTTTTCATCGGTCAGATTGGATATCTGGACGCACTGCCTGTGCTGGAGCGCATGACCAATCGATTGGAAACCCGCGGCAGTGAACAAGACGCCGTCATGCTGCCGGTTTTGCAGAATGCGGTTCAATTACTAACCGCCCCTTAAGTTTGCTCGACACTCAATTCCTGAAACTTCTAAGGTATCTGCATAGTCCATAGCTTGCCTGAGTTTGCATTTCTGGATTCCTCAGGCAAGGTCCGAGTGAGGAACCATGGTTTTTAAAAAAATAAAAACAATACCTTTTAGGTGGGCTTTCTTCGGCTTGATAGTTCTCCTGGTTATGTTGATCACCTGGGGGGATAATCTGAACGCCAACGCTCAAATCCCGACCGGTTCCATTCCTACAGTCACTGGGACCCCGTTTGGTGCAATCGCGATTGTTTTGGATAATGAGCAGGGTTTTATCAATGTTCGCGGCGGTCCCAACGCGGCCGCGTATGACATTGTGGGTGTCTTGGTTGAGGGATCACAGGTGCCGGCTTTGGGTCGTTCGCCCGGCGGCGAATGGATCCAGATCGCTTATCCTGGCGTGCCGGGCGGTGTTGCCTGGGTGTGGAGCGACCTGTTGGAGGTGCGCGGGGCTTTGCCGGTGATCGAGCCGCCGCCAACCCAGACCCCTCGGGTGACCGCAACAATCGACCCGACCCTGGCAGCTCAATTCCTGGTCGAAGTGCCTCCCACACGTTTGCCGACTTTTACAGAACCCCCGCCCCTCGTTCAGCCGACTTTTCCGGTAGATGCGCCAATTGCCACCCAGGGGAAAGTGCCGATGGGACTGGTCATCATTGGGATGGCAATCATTGGCATTTTTGGTACCTTGCTTTCGTTGCTGCGCGGCCGCTGATTTGCCGTTATCGGTAAGCAAAAAACGACGCTGGAGCCCAGCGTCGTTTTACTTCAGGTTAGTAACCGAAATTACCCGCAGCAGCTACAACCACATCCTGAACTGCCATCCAGTTCATTCTCTGATTCACTGGAACAGCCACAGCCGCAGGAGGTCACAGGGTTCGGATTTTCAATTTTGAACCCGCTACCAGTAACATCATCAACATAATCAATCGTCGCGCCGCGCAGATAATCGATGGAGATTTCATCAACAACGACCTTCACGCCGTCAAATTCTTCGGAAAGGTCGAGATCGCGAATTTTATCTTCCAGTGCCAAACCATATTGAAGACCGGAGCATCCACCGCCAGAAACGAAAACTCGCAGGGCGTAGCTTTCCAAATTCTTTTCTTCCATCAGGCTGCGAACTGCCTGGGCAGCGGCTGGGGTGAGGGTTATTGCATGGGTCGTTGTTTTGTCGGCTAACATCGAATTACCTCGTTTTCTAGTGGTAAATAATATTTTTCCAGAATTCAGAGCAATACTATCATAATTCAGAATTGACGTCAATGTAGATCGGTTCACGAAAATGGATCAACTGCGTGACGGTTTACTGGCGCCAACATCACGTTGCGCTCAAAATAACAACAGTCCGAGTAAAACTGAAATGGCTGGCACGGTCAGATTGTCCCAATCATGGGGCGATATGGATTCGATCAAGGTCGCAGCGAATGTAATGACGACAATCGCAAGCAAGCGTGCTCTTATAAACCCGGGAAACACACCCGCAGCTTGATATACTGCCAGAATAAGCAAGATTGAAATCAAGCCGCCGAAAAAGAAACCGGCGCTCCCCAGCCAGGATTTCCCCTGATTCCAGAATAACTTCGTGCGACCCCATTTACGACCAAAAATTTCCGCCAATCCGTCGCCGCCGCATAACAGCGCCAGCGCAATAATTCCAACCGGCGTATCCAGCCAGAAAATGATGGTCAGGACGACAAAAACCACCCCGTAATATAGGGGTCCGCGGAGAATTTCGCGTGGATCGCCGGTTCGAGACATCGCTTGAACCGCCGCGTCATCTTTAATCATTCCGAATCCCACCAGGGCGAACTGGATCGTGATTAGGAGCGGTACCAGGGCGGCGAGGAAGCGCACATAGGGGTCGTGTGTGAAAAACAGCCAGCACAGGATGTATATCGGTCCGGTGCCAATGTGAATGATCTTGCGGCTGGTTCGGCTTTCGAGCCAACCTTTGTGCGCCAGGTAATCGTTGAGACGCAGCCAGCTCAACGAAGCGGCAAAGGCGGCTATTGTTGCGAGGATATTTTGAACAATTGGGTTCATTTGGGCAGCCTTTACAACCGTGAGCGGAGTTGAAAAGATACTTATTCGCGCCTTCGGAATTCGCGTTCCAGTTCTCGATCCACATCGCGTTTAGCGATTGATTGACGTTTATCGTACAGCTTTTTACCTTTTGCCACGGCGATCTCGACTTTGGCGCGGCCATTTTTCAGGTAAACCCGCGTAGGTACGATGGTTACGCCTTTCTGACGGACCTCATTCCAGAGCTTGCGAATCTCTTTTTTGTGCAACAACAATCGGCGCGGCCGGCGGGGAGCGTGGTTAAAAAAGCTGGCTTGATCGTATGGGGCGATATGGGCGTTCTCCAGCCAGGCTTCTTCCCCATCGACGCGTACATACGCCTCTGCCAGGCTCATCTGCCCAGCCCGGATGGACTTGATCTCGCTTCCCGTTAATGCAATCCCCGCCTCGAAGCGATCTAAGAGGAAAAACTCGTGGCTGGCTTTGCGGTTGCTGGCGATAACCTTGACTTTCGCATCCATATATAAAATTTTAACATAAAAAGAGGTTAGGGACTGACGCTTTGTTGTCGGGGGCTGCGCCTAAAAAATTTCTTGAATGAGCAGGCGGATCAAATCCCATTTGGGCAGCAGCACGTTCGCCCCTTGATCGGTAATGTAAGGCGTAGTCATTTCGCGGGTGATCATATAATTGTTAATCCGGTTTGGTCCGCTAAGGGCAACGGTTATCAACAGGCGCGGCCACGTGGTCAACGGGATGTTGGTGTCAATCGAATCGAAAAAGGCTTTTATGACGAAGGGCAGCCGCGGCCACTTGAGGGGGTTGAGCAAGTTTCGTAACATGGACTTGACCATGAATTGCCCATTCGACATGCGAAAAAAATCATCCGAATCGGCGCGGTCGCGCACAAACGCCAGGGCTTTGCGTCCATTGAGGTGATAGCTGCCGGGCGAATAACCCGCCATGGGTTTGTCTAATGTGATGTCCACACCGCCCATGGCGTCTACAATATCCCGAAATCCTTCAAAACGGACGCGCAAATAATAATCGATCTTGAAGTCAAAATTCTGTTCGATCGTATCGATCACTGCCTGGGGTCCGCTCCCAGGCTGCTGGCTTTCGGCGTAGAAATGCGCGGTGTTGATGCGATTTTCGCCCACGCCTGGGATTTTTACCCACAGGTCGCGCGGAATCGAAAGCAGATTTACGGACCGTTGAAGCGGCATAAAGCTGGTGAGCATGATCGTATCTGTTCGAGCGACAGTGCTCCATGGGTCGGCGTAATCGATCCCAATTAAAAGGATATTTGTTCGTCCGGGAACAAGCATATAAATTGTCGTGCTCAGACAGAGGCAGAGAGATATAAAAATGAAGCCCAGGCAGCCTGAACTCAACCGAGGTGGGCGAAGACGGCGCGGCCGGCGGACGCGATAATATCTGCCGTCGGGACCCAAACGAAACTGAGTCGAGCGCGGGGCGGTCGGGGGCTTGGGAATCGCCGCGGGTTGGGAAGGCGGATATACCGGCGCCCCGCCGGGAGGCGCGGGTCTCTCCGGGGCAGGCGGGGCAGGGTAGTGAGGTTGGGTGGGATCCTGGTTTAAATCCGAGGAATTGGGGGCGTTCCCGTAATAATCGTTCAAATGTCTACTCCACGGGTTTCGGCGATTTCGTTTCTCCAGATTCAGCATCTGGAGTTGGTTGCGCCAACACTTTTGCAATAGGACGTAACCCCATCCACCATTGTTCCTTGGGTCTTTGTTTTTTCATATCGACCATTCGGTCAAAATCCTCGAAATTATGAAATCTGATCTCTTTTCCCTGTAAGCCAATGAATGCACTGGCTGGTTCATTTGCGTCGAGATTTTCGATCATAAAATCAATACAGCGGGTTGCAAGGCGCGTCGATTGAATTCGATCAAATGGCGACGGGCTCCCGCCTTGCTGCATGTGCCCCAGAATCGCCTGCCGGACATCGAACAATTCCCCGCCCTCTTCCTCGAAGAGCGCGCACATGAATTGGGTATTATAAACAGGATTGGCATTTTCGCTTCGGATGATCAACCCGAGCCGCTTGCCATGCGTGAACCCGAAGCGCAGACCTTCCACATCCGTTTGGAGGTCCTTCAAGGTGACACCCTCTTCATTAATATATACTCTTTCAGCCCCGGTCGCCAGACCACTCATCAACGCCAGGTAACCGCAGAAGCGCCCCATCACCTCGACGACGAAAACCCGGCGCAAGGCAACCGCCGAATCTTTGATTTTATCCACTGCGCCAACGATGTTATTCAAGGCTGTATCAGCCCCAATGCTTAATTCTGAGCCGGGCAAGTTGTTGTTAATCGTAGCTGGCAGGCACACGGTTGGGATATTGAACGCCGGGTAGTTTTCGCGCGCATTAAACATCTGAAAAGCCATTTCATAACCAGCCCACCCGCCGATGATAATCAATCCGTGGATTTCGAATTTTTCGATCGCGCGCGCCAGATTGTAAAAATCACTGCCTGAAGGGATCTGTCGGGTTGTGCCTAGTTCACAGCCGCCGGTTGGCGCCCAGCCGTTGACGCTCATCCAATCCATTTCTTGCACGTTTCCTTCAATGAGACCTGGGAATCCATTGCGAATACCAAGGATGATATGCCCACGATCTATCCCGATGCGGGTTGCGGCGCGCACGGCAGCGTTCATCGCGGGGGCAGGCGCGCCGGCATGCATAATGCCCAGGCGGTAGCGTTTCTGGTCTGGTTGGAGGGGATGAGGCAGGGCGCGCAGCATGGTCTTGAAGGTGTCGAAAGCCTCGATAAAGCTGTTGCCGCGCAAAGACATAGCCGTATCGTAATCGTGCAGTTTGATCGATTTGGCGACCAGGTGCGTCTTTTCGACGCACTCCATCAGCGGCGAATGAACGATGCGGTTGCCGCGCAGACCGATCAACTGCGGCTCTCGGGCATACTGCCCGTCGAGCAATGTTTCAACAGCCGCATGTCCGAGAAGTGTTCCAAGATTTCGGTCAAACGCGCTGGGCACGCCCCCGCGCTGTACATGTCCAAGCACGGTCACGCGCACTTCTTCATGAAGACCTTCTTCAAGCACTTTGGCGACTTCTGTGCTGCCAATGTAATTGCCATGCCTGTCATGCGCGCCTTCGGCGATGACCACGATCGTGTCTCGCCTGCCAGCCCGCCGTCCGGCAATCAGCCGTTCGACCATCAATTTCTGCCAGTTGTCGACATTCGGAGGATTTTCCGGAATCAATATCCAATCAGCGCCGGTTGCCAAGCCCCCCATCAACGCCAGATAGCCGCAATTCCGCCCCATCACTTTGACTACAAACGTGCGTTGATGGCTTGCCGCGGTGCTGCTGATTGCATCAATCGCTTCGGTTATGCGATGCAGGGCTGAATCGGCGCCGATCGTCATATCTGTCCCAAACATATCATTGTCGATTGAACCGACTAAGCCCACAATATCGAGATATGGGTGGGCGTCCGCCTCTGCCCCGGAAATTGCGCGCTGATCGATCAATTCTTGAAGCAGACTTGACCATTCCTGGCGGAAGATATTTGCGCCTGCCAGGCTGCCGTCTCCGCCGATAACGACCAGGCTGTGGATGCCGGTTGCGATCAGGTTTTGGGCTGCACGCAGGCGCCCCTCGTGTTTTTTGAATTCGTCGCAGCGGGCGGTCCCGATAAATGTTCCGCCGCGATGCAGAATTCCCCCCACTGAGTCCCAGGTCATTTCGCGGATGCGCTGACCACCTTCAACCAAGCCCTGATAGCCTTCGTATATTGCGTACACTTTTATCCCGCGGTCGAGCGCGGTGCGGGTGACTGAACGAATAGCAGCATTCATCCCCTGGGCATCGCCCCCGCTGGTCAAGATGCCGATCTTGTGAACTTCTACAGTCGCCATGAATGATTGCTCCTGGATCGATTAAACTCGAATCGACGTGAGATTTGATACAATGGATAAGTATAATGTGCTTGATTGAACGGTGTCAATTTGATTTTTTTAATAAACCTTGCTGGATCAATGGCGGCGCGCGCACCGTTCCACATTTCAAATAATTCAACCTTAGACTAAGGGTAACATAGAATGAGCGAATGGAATGATAGAAATCAGAAGGTCATCGATGAGTTCCGTGCGAACGGCGGGAAGATCAGTTGGTTCAGGTCTCTCTTGCTATTACACACTAAAGGCGCCAAAAGCGGTCAGGAGCGCGTGAATCCGGTGGTCTATATGCAGGATGGCGACCGCTGGTTGATCGTCGCCTCCAAAGGCGGAGCGCCGGCGAACCCCGATTGGTATTACAATATTCGCGCTAACCCGCGGGTGGCGGTGGAAATCGGAACGGAGACGGTTCAAGCGCAGGCAGCCGTGGCTGAAGAACCTGAGCGAACGCGTCTTTACAACAAAATAGCCCAAGCGATGCCCATTTACGCGGAATATCAACGCAAGACCAGCCGG
>MWTA01000087.1 GCA_002050125.1 Anaerolineae bacterium UTCFX2
TTATATTTGCACAATTGTGCCGAGGAGTTTTTCGGAGAGGGAAATTTAGCGGCTCGCCCGTTTCTCTCTTTCGAGCGAGGCCGTTATCTACGGTGCAATTTTTGGGTTATCAGAGGCTGCCGCGATTTGCCAGATTCTGGCTTATGCGGGCAGCCTCCGTTGAGCGCAGTTCAGGCTACTGCGGCTGTTCCTGAAGATAAACCATAAAATCCATGAACACCACCGCCGAGCCAGCCACATCGCGGTTGCCCACTCCGATCCCAATCTGACCGGCGGTGAATGTGCGGTCGCTCACCGAGGCAAGCTGGACCTCGTTAGCCCACAGGGTCAACTGACCATTCACACACTCAGCCCGCAGTTCGTTTTCCAGATTAGCCATGCGCACGGCGCCGGTTGTGTCGTAGCCCTCTTCCAGCCAGCGCATCTGACTGGCTTGCCTCAGACCGATCCCGTACCAGCCGTCGAAACCTACACCGAGGAAGTAGTAATTTCCGCCATTGACGAAGTTGCAGATGACCCCATAATAGCCATCGATCGGTCCAGATATGCGCTTTCCAGAGACCTCCACCCGCGCGTTCCCGAATGGCTCGTTGCGCACGCTGAAGACGATATCCTTCGCCACCTGGTTGGTGATCATGTAGCCGCCGTAGGAGTATTGCAGGCGGAAGCTGTCCGTCTTATCAGTGATCCAGAAACCAGATTTGAGATCGTCCTGGAAGACCAGACTCCACTGTGGTTCGGGCGTGGAGGTAGCCGTCGACGTGAATTCGGGGGTTGGCGTTTCACTGGGCAACGGCGTATTGGTCGGCGGGGGCGTGGAGGTTGGCGGGAGCGTTTCAATCGGCTCCGGCGTGCTGGTCGGCGGCATGACCTCCCCCTCGGGCGTCAACGATCCCAGCGCCTGGGCGTCCAAAGTTGGAGTAACCTGTACGGCGCTTTGGGTCAGCTCTGCGGCGATTGTCTCCACCGCCTGCGTATATTCCAGTTCCGAACCCTGGGTGGGTGCAGGTCCGCCGAGGATCGCCTGGCAGCCAGTTGCAACCAGCGCGGCAACTACAATCAGAGCAATAACAGGGATATTCGATCGAACGTGCATACTTCCTCTCCTCGATTACAGGTTTTCCAATGAGCTAAGTTGCATCGCTGGTTTTCTTTACCAGTAGTTTATCCACACGAAACCCATCCATGTCGATAATCTCGAAGTGGAACTCGCCCCATTCAAATTGATCACCGGTTGCGGGGATTTTTCCAAGTTCAACCATCGCAAAACCGCCTACCGTCTCATAATAGCCCCGATCGTAATCCTGCATCTCCGAAATATGCAAGGCTTCCATGAACTCATCCACTGGCAGCAACCCATCGACAAGCCAGGAACCATCCGTGCGCTGAAAAATGCTCAACTCGTCAGATGCATCTCGTGAGGCGATTTCACCAATGAATGCCTCCAGTATATCATGAATTGTCAACAAACCTTGCAGACCGCCGTACTCATCGATCACCATCAAGATATCCGGTTCCGTGGATTTAAAGATCTCCAGTACTCGCAGCGCTGGTGTGTTCTCGGGCACAAAGATCGGCGGGATCAATATCGCCTCCAAGCTAACCGGAGCGCCCGACAAACAGACTCGCAACAGGTCTTCCGCCAGGACGACACCCTGCACATCATCCAGGCTGCGACGCGCAACTGGAAAACACGAATGCTGGCTTTTTGCGATCTTCTCTAGGTTGAGTTCGAGCGGTTCGTCCAGATCCAGCCATTCGATTTCGGTGCGCGGGGTGATCAGTGTGCCTGCCCGGCGGTCGCCCAGTCTGAAGACTCCGGAGACCATGGTCCTCTCGACTTCCAGGATCACGCCGGCTCGGGTCGCCTGTGTAATGAGCACTTTCAGGTCATCTTCGGTCACCAGCGGCTCGTCTGGTTCTTCAGCCTGCATTATTCTCAGAATCAGGTCGGTCGTTGCGCTGAGCAGCCGCGCCATCGGCGCAGTCAACCTGGCAAACAGACTCATCGGTTTCGCCAAAGCCGCCGCCAGACTTTCGGGGCGGATCAGGGCCAGCCGCTTCGGCACCAGTTCTCCAAGCACCAGGTTCAGAAAGGTGATTATGATCACCACCAGGCTGAAAGCGATCACCTGGCTGTAGGGCGCCAGCGCCTGGATTTTGGCTAATCTGGCGGCAAGCGCCTGCGCGATAGTCGCTCCCCCGAATGCTCCCGCCAGCACTCCCACCAGAGTTATGCCGATTTGTACACTGGCAAGAAAAGCTGTGGGTTCATGCGCCAGTTTTAACGCTGCGCTTGCCCCGCGATCCCCCCGCCTTGCGCGCTCTTGCAGGCGGTTTTTGCGGGCAGTGACGATTGCAAATTCGCTCATCGCCAACACACCGTTGAACAGGATCAGGACCAGAATCATCAAAATTTCAGCTGAAATTGAGGCCATACTCATAGTTTACCGACCCATTTTCTGCTAGTCAAGCAGAAAAACCTTTCACCCCAAAGGGCATATACAGTGAAGCAGCGCGTTCGATGGTTATTTATGTACCGCTTCTGGCTGAGCTTGAGCCAGAGAGGCGGGTTGTTAAGGTGCGGTGAAAACGGGCGCAGTTAATCTAATTCCCTGCGCTGCCCAACCCCGCTTAACGTAAGTCGCGGCCCGAGTAATCCAAAATCTGGCGCGCCACGATCAGCCGGTTGATCTGACCCGTACCTTCATAGATGTCGCTGATTTTGGCGTCGCGGAACCATTTCTCGAGCAGGTAGTCGCGGCTGAAGCCCAGCGGTCCCAGCAATTCGACCGCGCGCTGCGTGATCTTGGTGACGATATCACCGGCGCGCACTTTGCACATCGAAGCCTCTTTGGAGTTGGGGCGCTGGTTGTCCGCCATCCAAACCGCCTTGATCACCAGCAGCCAGGCTGACTTCAGCAGGACTTCCATGTCGACGACTTCGCGTTCGATGTTGGTCATTTTCTGGCGCGGCAAGCCGTAGCGCACTTCGATCCCGCGCTCTGCCAGCATGGATTTCAGCTCTTCCAGCGCGGCGCGCGCCACGCCCACCGCGGTCGCGGCGACCAAGGGTCGGGTGGCGTCAAACGTCGCCATGGCGCCCTTGAAGCCCTTGGTTGTAGGCTCTTTGACCACCTCGGCGCTGCCGAGCAGGTTTTCGAAGGGCACGCGGGCGTCTTGCAGCACGATCGAGACCGTGTCGCTGGCGCGAATCCCCATCTTGTGTTCCAGTTTGGTGACCGTGGCGCCGGGCGTGTTCGCCGGAACCACAAACGCCCTCATCCCAGCGCGGCCGGCTTCTGGATCTATCGTCGCCCAGACCACGACAAAACCATCACTCTCGCACAAGGCTTTATGACCGGCGGTGACGAAAATCTTCTCGCCGTTCAGCACCCATTCGTTGGTCTCGCGGTCCAGAACCGCGGCCGCGCGGATGGCAGATGTGTCCGAACCCGCCTGCGATTCGGTCATTGCCATGGCGCCAAATACCGGCTTGTCGCCTTTGAAGCGCGCCAGGAATTTCTCCTTCTGTTCGGGCGTGCCAGCCGCCTCCACCGCCGCCGCGCCCAAACCGCCCCCCGGCGTGCACAGGTACATCCCCACGTCCCCCCAGGAGAGCCTTTCGAGGGTGAAGGCGAGTTGCTGATAGCCGATGCGCGGACGCGGCTTGCCCTGTTCATCGACTTTTTTCTTCTCCGTCGGAGCAAGCGACCCTGCCCCGGTTTGGCGCATTGCCATGTGCATAAAATTGATATAGTCCCAGGGGATCTCGTGTTCATGTTCGTCAAAATAGCGCGATTTTGGGCGCATCATATTAACCGCCACCGTCTCTAGGGCGGTGTCCATCATCTGGATCGGTTTGGGAGCCTCAAATTCGATCATCATTGCCTCCTGTCGGTCTTTTCAAGCGCGGTCCTGCGATCACACAATCGCCAGACCGTTCAGCATCGCAAAGCCGCGTCCGTTGCGCATCCACAACTCCACCGGATGCTCCCGGATATAGCCATGCCCGCCCAGCGTCTGAACCGCGCGGTCGCCGACCATCATCGCCATGTCGATGGCGCCGGTCAGCGCCAGGTACGCGGTTTTGTAAGCCTCGGCTTTGCCGCTGTCCAGCATCCAGGCAGCCTCCCACACCAGCAGCCGGATAGCTTCGATCTCGGTTGCCATCTCTGCCAGCATAAAGGCGATCGCCTGTTTTTGGGCGACCTTTACGCCGAAAACCTCGCGGTCCTTAGCATAATCGATCGCGTAATCCAGCGCCGCGCGCGACATTCCCACCGCCAGCGCCGCCAGCGCAACCTGCATCGAAGCCAGCAGCGGCGCGAATTCATGCCCCTCAGCTCCGCCCAGGCGATCCTCTTTGGCGACGTGCACCTCCTTGAGTTTCAAGGAAAACAACGGCAGAGCGTGTACGCCTAAAGTCTTTTGGCGCTCGCCGATTTCGACCCCCAGCTGACCTTTGCGCAGGATGAACCCCTGAGTTGCGCCGTTCAGTTGGGCGTAGACGATCAACGCTTCAGCCTGCTCCGCATAGGGCACGTAAGTCTTCACACCATTCAGAAGGTACTCATCGCCTGCTTCGACCGCGGTCGTCTTCAAATCCTGCGGGTCGAAATCCAGCGCGGGTTCGATCAGAGCGGCAGTGTAAGGCGCCCACGAACCTTCAACGATCTGTGGCAGCCAGGTTTGTTTTTGCGCTTCACTGCCCGCCAGTGCGATCGGGGTGGCGAACAGCCCCGGCGCCAGCACCGCCAGCCCTCCAGCCAGGTCGCCGTAAGCCAGCTCTTCCGCCGCCAGCACGCCCGTCACCGCCGAACGCTCGCCGAAGCCGCCATACGCTTCCGGGACCGAGGCTTGCAAAAAACCCAATTCCCAGCCTTTTTCGATCAGCTTATGCGGCAGAGAATTTTCCTCATCGGCGTCGTGCATCGCTGGGCGCAGATCGTTTTGCGCATACCGGCGCACCGCCTCGACCAGCATTTGTTGTTCTTCGGTTGCCTCAAACGAATACATCGCTCCGTCTCCTTTCTATCGTCGAACCGATGAGCCCGGCGGGGCAGTCCCTCAGACCAGGCTCAGAATTTTCCCCAAATCATCCACTCCACAAGGCAAACAGCGGTAGCGGATCGCAGTTGGCTCGGGGCTGTTTTTCAACTCAAGCAGATTCTCGATCGCCAGCAAACCGCGCTGGTAAAGATATTCCACGTGCGCGCCAGCCTCCTCCAAAGCCAGCAGCACGGTATAGCCTTGCACGTCTCCAAATAAAGCCTCGGAAATTTCGTGGACGGTGTACGGCGTTTCGAGCAAAATCAGGATCTTTTCCAACCGATCGCGATGCACCAGGCGGATCTCCTCGATGCGCCTTTCCAGGTCAAGGATCGGCTGCTTGTGACCGCCCAGCGTCAACCGCACCCCTTTTGCCCATGATCGCACCCGCTCGAGCGATTTCAAGTAGTGATCCAACCCGGTCGACAGCGTCAAAAGTTCCGGCGATTGGTGCGGACTGGTCTCGTTCAGCACGTGATCGCCGCTGAACAGTACATCGTGCAGCCGAATGACCACATGCCCGGCGCAATGTCCTGGCACGTGCAGCATTTCAAAGGGTCCGACGCGCATTCCGGCGGCTTCGAACGTAAAATCGACCCGCACCGAGGTGTACAACTGCTTGGTGGTCAGATAGGTTTCGAGCATCGAAACCCGCTGTTCGCCCGGAACGCCGGCATCGACCAGATAATTCTTGAGCTGCCGGGCAACCACCGTCAGCCGCTCTTCGTAATTGGTCAGGTTGCGCAGGTCCAGCTCATGCACGCCCAGGGAGGCCGCGGTGCGCGGGCGCAGATAAGAGAGCCCACCGAAATGGTCGATATGCCCGTGGGTGATCAGAATGTGCGTCAGGTCGTTCCACGCGATTGGCAAACCAGCCATCTCAACCGCCTGCGCAAAGCCGTCTTCCAGATGTTGGTTCGAATTGCCAAAACCAGAGCCGGTATCGATCAGAACCCGGTAGGTTTGACCCTCGTTTTCCAGCAGCGCCAAATAGGCGTACCCCCACAGTCCTGGAAAAGCCAGAAGCGGGATCTGGAAGATATCCGCTCCTCCTTCGGTCGCAAATCGTCTTACCGCCGGGCTTGAATCGACGCTGTTCATTAAGTCCTGTCTCGCCGTCGCAAGCCTGCGAGGAATAAATCGGCAAATTCATCGGCAATCGTCTCTGGGGTCAGCGCTCCATCTGGGCGATACCAGGTGATTGTCCAGTTCAGCGCGCCTAATAGGGCTCGCACCGTCATTGCCGGCTCCGCCGTCTGAAAATCCCCTGCATTAGCGCCGCGCTGCAACAGGTCGCGCCACAACTGCTCAAAACGGTCCCGGTGAGGGACGTGCCGGGCATGCAATGCGGGTTCCAACGAACGATGCTCGAGCAACAGAACAGAAGCCAGGTTGCGGTTCTCAAGAATGGTGGTCATGTAAACGCGAATAGCCTGGCGCAGCATCTCAGCGGGCGGCAGGCTGCTCTGCATCACTTCCTCCATGTTGCAAATGAGCAGATCCAGCGCCCGATCGAGCACCTCAACCAGGATTTCCTGTTTGCTGGAGATGTGGTGATAAAGACTGGCTTTTTGCAGGTTGACCGCCTGAGCAATGTCCTGCATCGAAGTAGCGTGAAAACCCTTTTGGCTGAAGATCTGGGCTGCCGCCACCAGAATCTCATCGCGTGTCATCGCGCCTCCCTACCGACCATTCGGTAGATTAAGCATATCAAATTCAATTCTGATTGTCAACGTTTTTGACGCGCTGCGTAATCATTTTCATCAGATGCTAAGTTTTCCCGCGGGGCGAAGCCCGTCCGCAGAATACGTTATAATCGCCTAGCACAGACCGAGCGTATTTCAAAACCGGTAAATTCAAATTGTTGTAGAAGAACAGATCTGATCCTCGCAGCCATCCGCAGCCAGAGATAGCGATGCAAATTACACAAGAAGCCGAAGGCAAATCTTCCCTTCGTTGGGTTTTCAACGCCTGGTGGCCGCTAGCAGCCAGTTGGATGCTCATGGGCATGGAAGCCCCGCTCATGAGCGCGGTCATCGCCCGGCTGGCGGAACCCGAAATCAACATGGCTTCATACAGCGGCGTGGTTTTCCCGCTCGCCCTGATCGTCGAATCGCCGATCATCATGCTGCTGGCGGCTTCAACCGCGTTGAGTAAAGATTTGCCATCCTACCAGCTTCTGCGCAAGTACATGCTGTCCGCCGGCGCCTTGCTGACCGGCTTGCACGTGCTCGTCGCTTTCACGCCGCTTTACTATATAGTTGTGGCGGGCATCATGGGCGCCCAGCCTGAGATCATCGAGCCAGCCAGGGTTGGCTTGATGATCATGACCCCCTGGACCTGGTCAATCGCTTATCGCCGCTTCAACCAAGGCGTTCTGATCCGCTTTGGGCGTTCGAAAAGCGTCGGGATGGGGACCATGGTGCGCTTGAGCGCCAATATTGTCGTTCTGGCAATTGGCTTTTCGCTGGGCAGCCTGCCGGGCATTGTGATCGGTTCGGCAGCCGTAGCCAGCGGGGTGATGGCTGAAGCGCTCTATGTGAGCATCGTCGTTCGTCCGGTACTGCGCGAAGAGCTAAGGCTCTCGCCCATCGTCGAACCGCCGCTCACCTGGCGGTTTTTCTGGGGCTTCTACATCCCGCTCATGCTGACTTCCTTGCTCACTTTGCTCGCCAACCCAATCGCCAGCGCCGCCATCAACCGCCTCCCGCTGGCGATCGAATCGCTCGCAATCTGGCTGGTGATCACCGGGCTGATCTTCATCTTGCGCGCCCTCGGCATCGCTTTTAATGAGGTGGTCGTGGCGCTGCTGGACACACCCGGCGCTTACTTGAGCCTGAGGCGATTTACCATCCTGCTCGCGCTGGTAACGACCGGCTTGCTGCTCGCCATCGCCGCAACGCCGCTCGCGCAGTTCTGGTTTCGAGACATCTTTGCGCTGCGCCCTGAGTTGGTCTTGATCGCGCAGCGCGCCTTGTGGCTGGCGCTCCCCCTCCCGGCGCTGAGCGTGCTTCAGAGCTGGTATCAGGGGACGATTTTGAACGACGGCGCCACGCGCGGCATCACGGAATCGGTGGTGGTGTACCTGCTCACCAGCGTTGTCGTGCTGGGCTTTGGCATTTGGCACGGCAAGATAATCGGTTTATACATCGGTTTATCTGCCCTCACGCTCAGCGTAGCGACCCAGACGTTCTGGCTGTGGCTGCGGGCGCGCCGAATCCTTTCCGACTTGGGCGTGCGCGATCGTCCGCCGGAAGGGATTGCCCAATTTATCGAGGAGATGGATGCATGACGCTTGAACAGGTGGATTGGTGGAAAGCAGCCCGGCTGGTGATGCTCTCGCGCCAGATCGATGCGCTCGAGGTGAACCAGCTCACTCCCCAGGGAAAGGTGAACTACCAGTTTTCAGCTGGCGGGCACGAACTCGGTCAGGTGCTGCTGGGGATGGCGCTCGATCATCCTCACGATGCCGCGACCGCTTATTATCGCTCACGCCCGCTGATGCTGGCAAGCGGTCTGCGCCCGGTCGAGGCGCTGGCAGCCGGCATGGGTCTCAGCGGCAGTCCAAGCCAGGGGCGCGACGCCGGCGTTATGTTCAACCTTCCCCGCCGGACGGGTCCTACGATCCTGCCCGCCTCGGGCAACGTGGGCTCCCAATACACCCCGGCGCTTGGCTGGGCGCAGGCGATCCGCTACCGTGAACGGACGCTCATGGAACAGGGCTGGCAGGGGGCGCTTGCTGCGGCGACCGGCGGCGAAGCCAGCACCGCCGCAAACGGTTTCTGGGCGGCATTGAACGCCGCCGCCACGCTGGAGCTTCCCCTCTTGTTCTTCATCGAAAACAATTGCTACGGTTTGTCGGTGCCAGCCAGCCTGCAAACCCCGGGCGGGAGCGTCAGCGCGAACCTGGCGTGTTATTCGGGTCTCAAAGTGCTTTCCGGCGATGGCACCGACCCGCAGGAAGCCTGGGAACTGGTTCGTCAGGCGGTCGAGCATGTTCGCCGCGGCGCCGGCCCCTGTCTGCTCGAGCTGTTCGTGGTGCGCCTGGCAGGGCACACTTTCATCGACGACCAGGCTTATAAACCACCCGCTGAGCAAGCCGAAGAAAAACAGCGCGATCCGTTTCAGCGTCTGAAGGATTATCTTGACGACGCCCCGAAATGGGAAAAACTGGAGAACGAAGCCGCCCGCGAAGTGGAGGCGGCGCTGCAAGAAGCGGAAGCGCTGCCCGTAGCAGACACCGCCAGCATCCGGCGGTATCTATTCTTCGAAGGCGAACCGCCCCAGCAAGGCGGGCTGCGCCCTGAAAACGCGCTCCTGCCAGCCGGCGCGAGCCAACCCCAGCCATCCGGACCGCGCATCAATATGGTGGACGCCGTCCGCCAGACGCTCGAAGCGGAGCTCAAACGCAACCCGCGCATGCTGGTATTTGGGGAGGATGTGGGCGTCAAGGGCGGGGTGCACGGCGCGACGCTCGATATGCAGGCTCATTTTGGCGCCGAGCGCGTCTTCGACACCTCCCTCAATGAAGACGCCATCATCGGGCGCTCTGTGGGCTTGGCGCTGGCAGGCTTGCTGCCGGTTCCCGAAATCCAATTCCGCAAATACGCCGATCCGGCGCACGAACAGATCAGCGACCTGGGCACGCTGCGCTGGCGCACCGTCAACCGCTTCGCCGCGCCGGCGGTGGTGCGCATCCCGGTGGGCTTTGGCAAGAAGATCGGCGATCCCTGGCACAGCCTCAGCGCCGAAGCCGTTTTCGCTCACCTGCCGGGCTGGCGCATCGCCTACCCCAGCAACGCCGAAGACGCGGTCGGTCTGCTGCGCACCGCCCTGCGCGGAGACGACCCCACCATGTTCTTCGAACACCGCGCGCTGCTGGATACGCCCGCCGGACGCCGCCCTTATCCCGGCGATGACTACTGCCTGCCCTTCGGTAAGGCAGCCCTCTTGTTGGAAGGGGACGAACTGACGCTGCTGACCTGGGGGGCAATGGTGGCGCGTAGCCTCGAGGCGGCAAAAGCTTTTCCAGGGCGGGTGCGCCTGCTCGACCTGCGCACCATCATCCCCTGGGACCAGGAAGCGGTTCTCGAAAGCACGCGCCTGACGGGCAGGGTGTTGATCGTGCATGAAGACACGCTCACCGGCGGCTTCGCCGGCGAGATCACCGCGGTGATCGCGAGCCAGGCGTTCACCGATCTCGACGCGCCGATCGAGCGCCTGGGGACGCCCGATGTCCCGATCCCCTTTAGCGTTCCATTGATGGACGCCGTCGTCCCGTCCGTCGAACGCATTCGGGAGAAGATTGGAGAATTGTTGGCGTTCTAAGGGCGACCCACGACTCCGGTCAATGGCTCAGGATCTGGGATAGAAAAAGCTGAGTGCGTTCTTCCTTTGGGTGATTGAAAATTTCTTGCGGGGTGCCGCCCTCGACAATCAAGCCGCCGTCGAAGAAAAACATCCGGTCAGCCACGGCTTTGGCAAAACCCATCTCGTGCGTGACGACCAGCATGGTCATGCCGCTGCGCGCCAGCTTAATCATCACATCTAAAACTTCTTTAATCATCTCTGGGTCCAGCGCCGAGGTAGGTTCGTCGAACAGCATGATCTTGGGCTGCATCGCCAGGGCGCGCGCGATCGCCACGCGCTGCTGCTGCCCGCCGGATAGCTGGCTGGGGAATTTTTCGGCTTGCTCAGGGATGCCGACGCGCACCAATAATTCCCTGGCGATCTCCTCCGCTTTATCACGCCGCCATTTACGCACCTGGATCGGCGCCAGCGTAATGTTTTGCATCACCGTCATGTGGGGGAACAGGTTGAACTGTTGAAAAACCATCCCGGTCTCCATGCGCACCTTCTCGATGTTGTTAACATCCTTGGTCAGCTCGATCCCGTCAATGATGATCGTGCCGCGCTGGTGGACCTCCAACCGGTTGAGAGTGCGGATGAACGTGGACTTCCCCGAACCGGAAGGCCCGAAGATCACGATCACTTCGCCCTTCTGGACCGTCATATTGATCCCTTTCAATGCCTGAAAATGTCCAAACCATTTTTGGACGTCGCGGCAAATGATGATCGGTTCGCTGTTGGTCTCATCCGACATCGCGGTTCCTCCCGGCTGCTCAGGTTGTTTCCGATCCGAAACCTTATTTTAGCATTGTTTTGGGTTTTTATCCGCGCGCGACCGGCGCAAGTCGCGCCCCGGTCAGTTCTACCAGCGCCTCAACCGGCAGGAGGATATTCAGCCCCCGCTGACCGCCAGAAATATAAATTTCATCCCAGAGGATCGCCGATTCGTCGAGCCACACCTCAAAACCGCGGTTGAGCAGCGCCAACGGGGAGATGCCGCCGGCTTGCAAGCCGGTCAACTGCTCGGCTGCGCGCTGGGTGGGCAGGTTCACTTTTTTCTCCCCGAGAGCCTTTGCAAGCGCTTTGAGGTCAACCTCTTGCGGACCCGGCACCACCGCCAAAACCGGCTTACCTTGCCCCTCGCGCACAACAACAATCGTCTTGTACACCTGTTCGGCGGGAACGCCTAGATGTTGGGCAGTTTCCAGCGCGCCGAGCTTTTCCGCCGGCAGCTCGAACGCGGTGTAAGGGATCTTGCGCGCGTCCAACAGCCGGGTGACGTTGTTCGCTTTCATGCTGCAATCCGATCGCTTTCTACCCGCTTTTATCATCCAGCCCTGGGGAGCCTGAATGCGGGCTTACGCCAGCGGCAGGCTCAGCGTGAAAACCGCCCCGCCTTGAGGGTGGTTCGCCGCCGTCAAACTCCCGCTATGCGCTTCCGCCAAGTTGCGGGCAATCGCCAGACCCAGCCCGCTGCCTCCGCCCGTGCGGCTGCGCCCGCGATCTGCCCGGTAGAAGCGCTCGAAGAGGTGCGGCAGCGCCTCGGCTGGGATCCCCGGTCCGCTGTCGTGCACGCTCACAACCGCGCGATCAGCCTGCTTGGCTGTTTCCAAAGTGATATGCCCGCCTTCTGGCGTAAAACGCAATGCATTGGAAAGCACGTTGTTCAAAATCTGCTCCACACGCAAGGGGTCAGCCGACACAACCAGAGGTCCAGCCGGCGCAGGTGAGGGTTTCAGCAGCAGCTCAACCTGCTGGGCGTCTGCCTGCGGGCGAAAGCGTTCGAGCAGGCGCGCCAGCCATTCATCGAAATCGATGCGCGCCCGCTCCAGCTTCAGTTCGCCGGCGTCTGCCAGGGCGAGCGTGCGCAGGTCATCCACCAACCGGGTAAGCAGCCGGTTTTGTTCTAGCGCCGGTTCCAACGCCGCGGGGCTCAGATCGTAGACGCCATCCTGCAGCGCTTCCAGATTGGCGCGCTGTACCGCCAGCGGGTTGCGCAATTCGTGAGCGATATCCGCGGTCAGCACGCGGCGGCTTTCCTCCGCTTGCTGAAGCGAATCAGCCATGCGGTTGAAAGTCTGCGCCAGCACACTCAGTTCTTCCCAACCCTCGATCTCCACTCTCTGTGAGAGGTCGCCTTCGCCCAGGCGGCGCGCCGCGCCGGTCAAGAGGCGCACAGGCTGCATCAGCCGGTACGCCAGCAGAAGCGAGAGCAGCAGTGCCAGCCCGCCGGCGATCAACGCGGCGGTGACGGCGGCGCTGGTCAAGCGGTTGACCAGGAAGCGCTCCTCCCGCAGGGGAGCGTTCATGCCGCCCTCAGCCAGCAAGTAACCGACCGTCTGACCGTTCACTATCAGCGGGATCGCATCGCGCCTTTGGGAGCGGGTGAGGCTTCCAACAGGGGCGGCAGCCGAATCGCTCATCAACACCCCATGCGCATCCGCCAGACGCAGGCGCTGGTTCATCATCCCGCCCATCATGCCCGGACCGTGCCCTCGTCCGGCTTGCAGCAGATCGCCCGCCCCTTGCCAGGAGCCATGCGACTGGTAGTAAGCCTCCAACTCTTGCGCCAGACCGCCTTGACCGATCATCCCGCCGCGGTACATGAACGCGCGCACCGCGGTGGTGGTATTGCGGGCGGCGATCACCACCACCCCCACCACTGAGACCAGGATAATCAAGGAAAACGAAAGTAAAAGGCGCAGCCGCATCGCGGTTTATCCACCTGAACGAATGAAACGGTATCCGACGCCAAAGACCGTTTCGATGTATTTGGGGTTCTTCGGGTCGGGTTCCAGCTTGGCGCGCAGGTTCTTGATGTGCGCGTCGATCGTGCGTTCGTAGCCTTCATACGCTGCCCCCTGACCCGCCTCCAGGAGCTGCAAGCGCGAAAAGGCGCGCCCGGGCTGGGCTGCCAGCGCGGCGAGCAGGTTGAATTCGGTTGGGGTCAGATCCAGCAAATCGCCGCCCCGGCGGACGGCGTGTCCCTCCAGGTCGATCTCCAGATCGGCGGCGCGCAGCACCCGCGGGGTGCTGGGCGCGGCTTCGCTGCGGCGCAACAGCGCGCGCACCCGCGCCACCACCAGCTTTGGGGAAAACGGCTTGGCGATATAATCATCCGCGCCCAGTTCCAGCCCAATCAACTGATCGGTCTCTTCGACCCGCGCAGTAAGCATGATAATCGGCGTGTCCGATTTGCGGCGGATCTCCCGCGCCACGTCCAGTCCGTCCAGCCCGGGCAAATTCAGGTCGAGCAGCACCAGGTCGGGGCGCTTCTGCTCCCACAGCGACAGCCCGGTATCGCCGCGCCCGGCAGAGAGCACGCTGAAGCCCGCCTGCTCCAGGTAGGAGCGCAGCACTTTAACCAGTTCGGGTTCGTCTTCGACAATCAAGACCGTCGGCATCGCAATCTCATTTAATCGAGCCTTGCGGCTGGTTTTTATTATACTCTTGGATGCTCTAAAGGCTTAAAAGCGCCGAACCCCGGAGAGGGGGTTCGGCGTGGAGGCTAATATCTGGCAAGCTTTAGAAACCAGATGAAGGGGGGTTGCCGGCAGGGGGGAAACCCTGACCGCCCCAGCGGCCGCGGCCCATACCCTGGCAGCCGCCGAAACCGCCCTGCTGCTGCCGGTACTCCATCCGGCTCAGCATCCAATCCGCCTGCGCCTGGGTGATAACACCGGCTTCCACCATCTTGGCAAGCGCGGCTTTGCGCGCCTCGATCATCACCGCCTGGAACTCTTCCGCGCTCATGCCTTTGTCCTGAGCGACCTGCCACACCGTCTTGCCTGCGGCAAAGGCGGCTTGCAGGTCCGCCTCGGACATGCCCAGGCCTTCGGCAAGCGCAGCCTGCATGTATTCATGCATCGGGCCGTAGCCGTCCTGAGAGCGCTGTCCCCACATTCCACCGGGCATCATTCCGCCGCGGGGCATCATCCCACCGCGACCTGGCATCATCCCGCCGCCATGCATTCCAGGCCCCCAGGGCGTTTGCGGCGCAGGGGGAGTGGGCGCCTGAGCGTTTGCGTAACTCACCCATCCAAAGGCTGCTACGCCAATGATCACCAGAGCTACGATTAAAGTGGTTTTTTTCATTTGTCATCTCCTTTTCAATGTTCCAATATTACAAGGATCAGGCATTGGAACTGACCTTATCATATCCTTGAGTTATGAAGAAATTGTGAAGAACTTATGGGGATGCTGTGTGGATCGGGCTAACCTTTACTCTTCGCCGGTCGAGAGCAGCCGGATCTTTTCCCAGGGTTTGAGGTTGCTCTCCTCGGCGAACAGGGCGCGCAGTTCGTACATCTCGTCGCGCAGGGCAACCGCTTTCTCGAACTCCAGGTTCTTAGCCGCCTCTTTCATTTGTTTTTCAACCTCAGCCACGATGCGCTGCATTTCGGATTTTTGCAGCGCGCCCGCGCCGCGCACCCGGTATTCGGCTTTTGGCTCAGCCACCGCTTTGAGCGAGAGCTGGTCGGTCAGGTCGCGCACCGCCTTGAAAATGCTCACGGGCTGGATGCCGTGCGTTTCGTTGAAAGCGATCTGCTTGGCGCGCCGCCGGTCGGTCTCGTCGATCGCGCGCCGGATCGAATTGGTGATCCGGTCGGCGTACATGATTACCTTGCCCTCCACGTGCCGCGCCGCGCGCCCGATCGTCTGGATCAGCGAGGTTTCGGAGCGCAGAAAGCCCTCCTTGTCCGCATCCAGGATCGCCACCAGCGAGACCTCCGGCAGGTCCAGCCCCTCACGCAGCAGGTTGATCCCGACCACCACATCGAACACACCCAGGCGCAAATCGCGCAGAATCCCGACGCGTTCGAGCGTGTCGATCTCGGAGTGCAGATAATGCACCTTGATCCCCAACTCCATCAGGTAATCGGAGAGCTTTTCCGCCATGCGCTTGGTGAGCGTCGTGACCAGCACGCGCTGACCCTGCTCGACCCGCCCGCGGATCTCTTTGATCAGGTCGTCCACCTGACCCTCGATCGGGCGCACCTCCACCTGCGGGTCCACCAACCCGGTGGGGCGGATGATCTGCTCTACCACCTGGTCGGCGTGCTCCAACTCATAAGGTCCGGGGGTCGCGGAGGTATAGACGGTGTAACCCATGTGGTTCTCGAATTCCTCGAACGTCAGCGGGCGGTTATCGAGGGCGGACGGCAGGCGAAACCCGTACTCGACCAGGGTCAGCTTGCGCGAACGGTCGCCGTTGAACATCCCGCGCACCTGCGGGACCGTCATGTGCGATTCGTCGATCACCAGCATGTAGTCGCTCGGCAGGTAGTCCATCAGCGTCCAGGGCGACGTACCCTCCGCCCGCTGGTCCAGGTGGCGCGAATAATTTTCAATGCCGGCGCAGTAGCCCACCTCGCGCAGCATCTCCAGGTCGTAGGTGGTGCGGCTCTCCAGCCGCTGGGCTTCGAGCAGCTTGTCCTCGCGGCGAAACTGCGCCAACCGCACCGCCAGTTCATCCTCGATATCAGAAATCGCGTGCCTGAGCTTTTCTTCTTCGGTAATAAAGTGCTTTGCCGGATAGATCGCCGCCGTCTTTAGCTCGCGCCGCAGTTCGCCCGTCACGCTGTCAAACTCGATGATGCGCTCGACCTCGTCGCCAAAAAAAGTGATCCGGTAACCCATCCGATCCTGATAAGCCGGCAGCACGTCCAGGCTGTCGCCGCGCACGCGGAAGGTCCCCGGGCGCAGTTCGATATCGTTGCGCTCATAGTGCCCTTCGACGAGCTGGCGCAGCAGGGCGTTTCGACGGTAGATGTTGCCGCTTTCGAGGTTGATCACCACCCGCCCGTACGCTTCCGGGCTGCCGATCCCGTAGATGCAGGAAACGGAGGCGACGATCACCACATCGCGCCGCGAGATCAGCGCGGTGGTGGCTGCCAGGCGCAGGCGCTCGATCTCCTCATTGACGTCCGCGTCCTTCTCGATATACAAATCGTGGCGCGGCACATAGGCTTCGGGCTGATAGTAATCGTAATAAGATACAAAGTATTCCACCGCGTTTTCGGGGAAGAAATCCTTGAACTCGGCGTAAAGCTGGGCGGCGAGCGTCTTGTTATGCGCCATCACCAGCGTCGGTTTCTGAACCCGCTCGATCACCGCGGCGATCGTAAAGGTCTTGCCGGTTCCGGTTGCGCCGAGCAGCACCTGGTTGCGGTAGCCTTTTTCGATCCCCTCAACAAGCTGGCGGATGGCTTGCGGCTGGTCGCCGGTGGGTTTATAGGGTGCGTGAAGCTTGAATTCCATGCGCCGATTATACTCCTGTTCACTCAGGCTGCCCCGCGGGGTCAAAACGAGCATTCGCAAGATTGACGGAAGCGGCTGGAAAGAGTATCATACTCATACCAGGTCGGTCGGGCGATCGCTGGACGATCAAGCTGATGCAAGATTGGTTCAGAGGAAAGTCCGCACTCCGTAGAGCGCGCTGCCGGGTAACACCCGGGGCGGGGGCTGGCTGCCAATCCACGGATTGGCGGGCGGTTACCTGCCGGATCGGGCCACAGAGACACAGCGCCGGCGCAGCCGGCAAGGGTGAAAAGGTGGTGTAAGAGACCACCGGCGCGCCTGGCAACAGGCGCGGCCAGGCAACCCCCAGCGGGAGCAAAGCCAAGCAGGGACAAACGGGCGCAAGCCCGGGGAGGCGGCTCGTCTCCCTCGCGCTCTTTACCGAGCGCCAGAGTCCCGGGTAGGCTGCACGAGCGGCGCGGAGACGCGCCGCCCAGATAGATGATCGCCGGGGCAGGGCGACCTGCCTTACAGAATGCGGCTTACAGACCGGCCTGGACAAACCCCCCTCAGGAATTATTCACTATCCTCTAATGCACACAGCATAACAGGATGATTATGATTGTGTTTGTAGCATTAAAGAATTCTTTGTCAGGAGGGCAGCATGGCAACACAAATCCGGGGTCAATACATTACCATATCCGACCCACCCATAGTCAAGGAACTGTTTGGCAACACCCGTTGGGCTTGGCTCTGGTTGATCGCCAGAGTCTATCTTGGGTATAACTGGCTGAATGCGGCGTCGGGAAAACTGAGCAACCCAGCCTGGACGGTTACGGGTGAGGCGCTGAAGGGTTTTTGGGCGCAAGCGGCTGCCGTTCCAGAGGCGCCGGCAAAATCTGCGATCGCATTCAATTGGTATCGCGCCTTCATCCAGTTCCTCCTGGACACTGGCAGCTATGTCTGGTTTGCCAAGCTGATCGTTGCAGGCGAGCTTCTGATCGGCATTGCGCTGATCCTGGGAGCTTTCACGGGCATCGCGGCTTTTATGGGCGGCTTTATGAACTGGAATTTCATGATGGCTGGCAGCGCCAGCATCAACCCGGTCCTGTTCTCCCTTTCGATCCTGCTCATCCTGGCTTGGAAGACCGCCGGATGGTGGGGTCTGGACCGCTGGCTGTTATCCCAATTGGGCACGCCCTGGAGACCTGGGAAGCTGTTTGCCGAGTAAGCGGCATGATGCGCCGCCCATAAGGGGATCTTTGCGGCGGCGCACCGCATAAGCCAACCGCGCGCCCGTGTTGTGCAATAACAAGGCGAAATGAAGTCTCGTGTGGATCAAGGTATAATATCCACAGGAGGCTTCTAGCTGTTATGGCTCTAGCAGCCTATCCAAGCACATACATAGAAGAGATTACACTAAAAGACGGTACGCGCGTGACCCTGCGCCCGATCCGTCCCGACGACGCTGCGCGCCTCCAACAGGGCTTTCGCATGCTCACCCCTCAGACCATCTACCTGCGCTTTCTGGACTTCGCCAAAGAACTCAGCGATAAACAAGCCTGTTTCCTGGCGGAAGTCGACTATCAGCAGCGCATGGCGCTGGTGGGCGTCATCCAGGAGGAGGGCGAGGAGCGCCTGGCGGCAGTGGCGCGCTACGACATGCTGCCCGACCGGCTCGGTTTGGCGGAAGCTGCGATTGTGGTGCGCGACGATTACCAGAACCGCGGCTTAGGCACCCAGATCATGCTGAAACTGATCCAGTACGCGTGCGCGCACGGCGTACAAGCTTTTATCGCGACGATCCACAATTCCAACCTGGATATCATGCGCTTCATCCGCAAAAGCGAGCTGCCGTTCAAAAAAGAGCTGCTCGAGCCGGGCATCTGGGAAGTCTGCATCGACCTCACCCCACTCAAATGCTAACTCGAAGGGTCAACCGAACGGTCAGCCGCCCTCTTTGAGGGGTTTCAGAGCTGTCTACCTAATCTATCGGTCCGCGCTGCGCTGAGCGCCGCTCCGTCATTTCGCGCGCTGTGTAACCTCGAGCAAGGCGAATGACCGAATGACACACCCATGCTATTCGGTCTGTCATCCACGTCCGCCACATTTTTACGTATCGGTTGGCTGGCGCGCGGCGCGGCAAAAAAGTGGCTTTGCGTTGCAGAATCGGGTATAATCCGTGAAATTTATCCAAGGAGTTTAACGGTGGCAAAAGCAGAGATTAATGCAGGTATTTGTGGTTTCAAAACAATCGTAACCGCTACGACGAATGGATCAATGGTCGACCTCACAATCGAGAGCGAGTGCAAAGCCATTCAGGAGCTTGCCAAGCACCTCACGCGGGTAGATCCGCTCCAAGAAATTTCTGCCCAGCGCAAATTGACCAGCATCCTGGAGTTGGGCGCTAAACACTGCGCGCACGCTGCCTGCCCGGTACCCGTGGGGGTCGTCAAGGCAGTCGAGGTTGAAGCGGGGTTAGCCCTGCCAGCAGAAGCTTCAATTAAGTTATCAAAAACCTAAGAATAGTCCCTGGCTGCGCCAGGGCGGCGCTTGCGCCGCTCAAAAGCCCTCGTCCAAAGCGTCATCCGGCGCTATCAGCACCTCGCGCTCGCGCCCCCCGCCCTGCGAGGGACCGATCACGCCCAGTTCTTCCAGTTCGTCCATCAACCGCGCTGCGCGGGGATAGCCGATCCGCAGCTTGCGCTGCAACATGGAGGCGCTGGCGCGCTGGCTGTTCTGCACGATCGTGATCGCCTGTTCGACCAGGTCGTCTTTTTCTGCCAGGGCATGCTCCTGGGCAATTGTCTCCTCCCAGGGAGGCGTTTCGTCCCCTGGCTGGGCAGCTTCCGTCCAGGTCCTTTGCCAGAAGTTGATCGTCCGCTC
This sequence comes from Anaerolineae bacterium UTCFX2, assembly GCA_002050125.1. Lineage (GTDB taxonomy): Bacteria > Chloroflexota > Anaerolineae > Anaerolineales > UBA4823 > UTCFX2. Next base: position 19,528 of record MWTA01000087.1, read on the forward strand.
GACCTCAGAATCGCTCACCATCACGCCCTGCAGCCGCGCCGGCCCCGAAGCCTCGGGCGGCAGGAAAAGCATATCGCCGTGACCCAGCAGCAACTCGGCGCCAACCGTGTCCAATATCACGCGCGAATCGACCGAGGAAGCCACCGTGAAGGCAATCCTGGCGGGGAAGTTGGCTTTGATCAAACCGGTCACCACCTCGATGCTGGGGCGCTGGGTCGCAACCACCAGATGAATGCCGGTGGCGCGCGCCATTTGCGCCAGACGCACCAGCGTGTGCTCGGTCTGGTCGGGGACGCTCATCATCAGGTCCGCCAGTTCATCGATGATCACCACAATATGCGGCAGCGGCTGCTCGCCTCTGCGCCGGCGGATCTTGCGGTTGTACGAGTCGATGTTGCGCGAGTGCGAGCTCTCCAGCACCTTGTAACGCCGGTCCATCTCCGCCACCGTCCAATGCAGCACCCCTAAAATGCGCTGTATCTCGGTCTCCACTTTTCCATATAGATGCGGCAGTCCGTTGAAGCGCACCAGTTCGACCATTTTAGGATCGATCATCACCAGCCGCAAATCCTCGGGGGTGTTGTTCATCACCAAGCAGGTCGTCAGCGCCGCCAGGCAAACCGACTTGCCCGAGCCGGTCGTCCCGGCGATCAACAGGTGCGGCATACGCGCCAGGTCGGCGATGTAGGGCGCGCCGGAAACATCCCGTCCCAGGGCAACCGCAAGCGGAGAATTGACCTTGTAGAACGCCTCCGATTCGAGCATCGGGCGCAGCCGCACAATAGTCGCACGGGCGTTTGGCACTTCGATCCCGACGTACGGTCGCCCGGGCACCGGCGCCTCGATCCGCAGCCGTTCGGCTGCCAGCGCCAGCGTCAGGTCCCGCCCGAGGGCGGAGATTTGCGCTACGCGCACCTTCTGGCGCGCAGCATCGCCGTTTTCGCTGTTGGATTCTTTTTCTACATAACCCGGCTCGACAGCAAACTGGGTCACGGTCGGGCCCACGCGGAAACCCACGACCCGGGCGGGAATGCCAAACTCAGCCAACGTCTTTTCGATCAGCCCGGCTGTCTGATTAATATGGCGTTCGTCGGGCCGGTTAGCCTGCTCGTTGACCAGCATATCCAGCGCCGGTAAACGGGGGTCGCGTTCCAGCGGTTCGCTCGGGAGCCGCTCTTCATTCTCGATCCGAAAACTTTTGCGAAATTGCGGCGGCAACGCCAGTTTGCGCGGCGCGGCTGCCGCCGGTTGCGTGGAAGCAGCCCCTTGCAGAGGCGCTTCAATCACGACGGGCGCTTCTTCGACAAACCGGGAAGCCGCCCGCGCCCCGGAATGCCGAACTGCCCGCCACGGCAGCCCGCTGGCTGTAATCACCGCGATCAGGAAGATGCCCCCCAGCAGCGCTCCTAAAACCAGCGGGACGCCCAGCGGTCCAAGCAGCAGGCTGAGCAGTTCTCCCAGCCCCCAACCCACCCTGCCCCCATCCAGACCCACTTCCGCCCGGGCGGGGTCGAGACCGCCAGCCACAGCCAGCAGAGCCAGCGAAGCAAACGCCGCCACTTCAAGCGCAAACAGGCGCAGCCAGAAGCGCCCAGTCGGAGACTCGCCCTCGGCGCGGCGTTTGAGCGCCCAAAATCCCAGCAGCCCGAAAACTAAAACAAACCAGAAGCTGCCCCATCCAAAGAACCTTCTCAGCGTTTCAGCCCACCTTAAAAGCAGTCCGCCAGCCAGGTGTGGCAGCGAGAGCGCGACCAGCGTCATCAGCGCCAGGGCAAGCAGCGACACTCCGGCGATATCGCGCAGGTAGGGCTGAAAACGGGTCAGGAGGGACAGCAGATCGACCCGCGAATCTTCCGCGGCGGGCGGTCGGAGAGTTTGCTTTGACATTACAGAATATTATAGCATCATGAGCATGGATCGGATTTCAAGCTTCAGATCGATCTGGCAGCCGGCTCGCGCGCGGCGCGGCAAAGCTCAACCGCGGCCTCCCCGGTCTTCTGCCAATTCAGCCGTCTGCGCTTGCCCAGTCCGTGCTTCGCCGCGCGTTGCCAGGTAGATGCCCGCCAGGATGAGCGCCATTCCAACAGCTTTGAGCGCGGTGATCCGCTCATCGAAGAGAAAAAACGCCAGGATGGAAGAGCCAACCGGCTCGCCCAAAACCGCGATCGAAACAAACGCCGCCGATAAGTAAGCCAGAGCCCAGTTGTAGGAAGTGTGTCCGATCAACTGCGGCACGAGCGCCACCGCCAGCAGCCACACATAAGTCAGCCGCGAAAATCCGAACATCGGCAAACCCATGGCGCGCACCGCCAGCGCCAGCGCAATCGCCGCCATGCCATATACCAGGAAGATGTAAGTCAACAGCGAGAAACCTGAGCGTAGCCGGCGCCCGATGATCAAATAGACCGCCCCGCTCACGCCTCCCCCCAACGCCAACAGGTCGCCCAAGAATGCCCCCCCGCGCACGAGTTCTGGCGCGGAGGGACAGGACAGCCCGGCGCTGCTCCAGGTGCAGGTGTCGCCGAAAGCCACAATCGAGCTGCCCGCCAGCGCCAGCAGCATCCCCGCCGCCATGGGGCGTGAGAGCGGTTCTTTGAGCGCGAGCGGCGAGAGCAGCGCCACCCACAAAGGCGCAGTTGAAACCAGCACAACCGAACTGGCGACCGAAGTCAAAGCCAGCGAGGAGATCCACAGGGCAACGTGCAGCGCCAGGAACAACCCCGAAAGCAGCGCCAGACCTAACTCGTCCGACCGCAGCGCCGCCAGTTCCCTCCTTCGGCGCCCCAGCGCAAAGGGCGTCAGCGCCAGCGTAGCCAGCCCCAGCCGCCATGCCGCAATCGTAAGCGAAGGCGCCTCTGCCTGCGCAAAACGGATGAGAATCGACGCGGCAGAGACAGCCAACACCCCAATTCCAAGCACAAGGATGGGCGGTACAGGCGGGCGGCGCACGCAGCTATTATAAAGGATCATGGGGCGCTCGAATTCGAGCGCCCCATGATCCGAAAAACAACCTAAAAGTGCAAGGCGGGCAGTTTAGCGCGCCGCCTGGTAGAGCGAATTCACAAAGTCCCAGTTCACCACGCTCCAGAAATTCTTGATATATTCGGGGCGGCGGTTCTGATACTTGAGATAATAAGCGTGTTCCCAAACATCCAGCCCAAGCACCGGCGTCTGTCCATCCATCAGCGGACTGTCTTGGTTGGCGGTTGAGAGAACCTGAAGCTTCTTATTGCCGTCGACCACCAACCAAGCCCAACCGGAACCAAAGCGCGTGGCAGCCGCTGCGCTGAATTTCTCGACAAAACTGTCGAATGAGCCAAAAGTGCTGTTGATCTCGTCCGCGAGTTTGCCGCTGGGGCTCTTGCTTCCACCCGGAGCAATCCAGTCCCAGAAAAGGGTATGATTGGCATGCCCGCCGCCATTGTTGCGCACGGCGGTGCGGATGCCTTCAGGCGCCTGATTGATGTTCCGCAGAATCCACTCTACGGATTTCCCCTCCAGTTCGGGCGCGCTTTCGAGCGCCTTGTTCAAATTGGCGACATAAGCTCCGTGGTGTTTATCGTGATGGATCTCCATCGTCATCGCGTCGATGACAGGCTCAAGTGCATTAAAAGCGTATTTCAGTGGCGGTAGTTCGAACATGGATATCTCCCTTAGTTGTACTATTTGAATGAAAGATCGACTGACTTTCGAATGTTACTATAATTTATCTCATTAGTCAATTTTTATGGTATAAGAAATGTATAAGAAAGCCCAAAAAGGATAAACCCTTTAACTGAAGCTCGCCCTAAAACTTGACCGCATCCGGTTTAGTTTGCCGGATTGCTTGACAAAGCAGGAAGGGGAGGCTAGAATTTTCATAACGCAAGTGATATAATTAAGTACACTAAAAGCTACACGAACTACACTTATCCTACAAACCTAATCCTACACAGGAGGAACGTTCCATGACCTATATCATTACCAGCCTTTGCTTGCGCGACTCCAGTTGCGTGGATGTTTGCCCGGTGGAATGCATCTTGCCTGGTAAACCGATCGACGAATGGCCGCTTTACTATATCGACCCCGACACCTGCATCGACTGCGGCGCCTGCGTCCCCGAATGCCCCTTCGAAGCCATCTTCCCCGAAGATGAGGTCCCGGCTGCCTACACCGCCAAAGGCGGCGAGTTCATCAGCCGGCTCGGTCTGACCGAGCATTACGAAGGCGCCAATGAGCACGGAGAGCCGGTTATTCTCGATTGCGTGCGCGCCCTCGAACCCGGCGAAGTGGTGGATCTCACCGAGGATATCCAGAGCAACTACGATTACTTCACTGAAGGTCCCGGTTACAAAGCTCTCGATATGTAATGGGCGATTTATAACAAAAAAGCGAGCGGGCTGCCCGCTCGCTTTTTTTATTGCTTATCTACAAGCTTGCCAAAAGGACCTCAGCGGGTGCGCAACTCCAGATTACCCGCGCCCATATCCACATTGATCGTCAGACCGGGTCCTTCCCCGCTCAAAACATAGCCGCCGCCCTGCTTTTTCCAGCCGCCCGAGGCATTGATCTTAAGCAGCCCGCCTGAGCTGAACAGCTTTGCCGGCGTGCCTTTGGGCACAATCACCACCACCTGGCTCAATCCCGATTCAATCGAGACCACCGCCTCGCGTTGCAGCGTGCCCGAGAAATCGAGCCGGTAATCCCCCGCCCCGCTGCGGAACGTCAACGACTTGAAATTTGCATTCGCCAGATCGAAGAGCTGCACATTCGACGCGCCGGTCTGGTATAACAAACGCTCCATCTCGACCGGGTTCGGCTCGCTAAAGCGCAGCCGCACATCTGCGGCGCCATCGGTGATTTCCAGCGAGCGAAGTTCCAAGCCTCCCAGCTCGATATCGCCCTGGTAAGCCCCGGAATTGATTACTAGATCCAGCAGCCCTTTACCGATCTGCAGATCCCAGCGATTTTCGATTTTACTATTCAAGCTGGGAAAGCCAGTCAACTCCACGTTGCCGGTGCTGATCCGGATGCTCTCGTTTTTTTCGGTGATGATGGGTTTGAAATTGGCGACGTTATATGCCGCCGTTCCAGTCACCAGATATTCACGACCCTGCTCCGCCGGGCGGAGGTTCAGTTTTCCCGCGCCAAAACTCAGCTCCAGTTTGGCGATCTTTGCGTCCGGAAATCGCACTCGGATTTCGTCGGTCTGGGTGGGACCGGTCACAATTCGATCCACCGGGACATTAATCGTAATCCCGCACGCCAGCGTTGCCAGGGCGAGGGCGCTGATAGCCAGGACGATAAATAAACGCGACATTTCTCCTCCAAAATTTTCCGGGCTATTTCCCGTATTCCAAACCGACGATCAAATCAGATTACGCTTCGGGATGCCCCGTGAGGTGTTGGTAATATGCATACGAGTTCTGGTAGAAATTGTCGCGCGTTACAGGGAAATTCGGCTGGTAAAATAATGAAAGGAATGGAGGCTGTTATGTCAGAGGAACCCCAAAAAGAAGAGAGTCTGGCTGAAGAGTTCCGCGCCCTGGGACACAACCTGGTCTCTGCCCTGAACGCCGCCTGGGAATCGCCTGAGCGCCAGCGCTTACAGGATGAAGTGCTGGGCGGCTTGAACGAGCTTGGCGCCACGTTGCACAAAGAAGTGGATTATCTCTCGAAGAGTGAAACCAGCCAGCAGATTAAGAGCAGCGTCGAACAGATTGGCGAGCGCATCCGCGGCTCCGAACCCCAGGCAAAAGTTCGCCAGGAGTTGTTAGGGGCGCTAAAAACGGCGAATCTGGAGATCCAGAAATTGATCGACCGGTGGTCTGTCCCCCCTGAAGCCAGCACCGCCGAGACCACGTCTGCCGAAGCAGCCGAACCGGAGGAAAATACCGGCTCGCAATAACTGCCATGAGCGGATTCCTGTAAATCGAATACCATAAGGCAGTGAAGTTCTAACACAAACTGACGCGCTGAGCCCCGGCAGCGGATAAGTTCTTTCTTGACAGTCTCCAGGGCATGCGATAGCATAGCCGGAGTCGTCCTGCCCGGCGGCTGCAGAAACCGTTATTGCTGCCAACTCTACGCGGCGTAAAAACTCGAAGCGATCAGGTAAACAATCTTTGGATCAGACAAGCTCTAAATCCGCCATCCAGCAGCGTCCCACCTTTACCGACCAACTGCGCAGGACTTTTAAAGGGGTTCTGGACCCCGTCGGCGCGGCTTTGAACCGGTTGGGACTGATGCCCAACACGATGACCCTCCTGGGGTTGGCTGGGAACACCGTCGGCGCGATCCTGATCGCCCTGGGCTATGTCCAGATTGGCGGGCTGGTCGTACTCCTGATGGGTCCGATCGACGCCCTGGACGGCACGATGGCGCGCCTGCGGGGCATGGCGGGAAAGTTTGGGGCTTTCGTTGATTCGGTGACTGATCGCTATTCAGAGTTGGTCATTTTTATGGGGTTGTTATATTACTTCACGCAGCAGAACAATCGGATTGCGATCCTGTTGGTTTATGTTTCGGCAGCCGGCTCGATTCTAGTCTCTTATATCCGAGCGCGCGGCCAATCCCTCGGATGGGATACCAAAGTGGGCATCCTGACCCGGGTGGAGCGCTATCTGGTCCTGGCTCCCGCTTTGATCCTCAACTACCCCGTCGTTGGATTATGGATCATCGCTATCTTCTCCAACCTTACCGCCATCCAGCGCATCATCGACGTACGCCGGCAGGCGTATCAGGATCTCAGCAAAGAGTAAACCAGAGCGGAGCGTCAGCATATGCCAACAGGCTTTCAAGTCGGACCTTTGTATATCCATTTTTACGGCATCATTTTAATGCTGGGCGCCCTGGCTGGCGCCTGGCTTGCCAGCCGTGAGGCGAAGCGCAAGGGCTATGATCCAGAAATCGTCATGGATGCGCTGGTGTGGGTGCTGATCGGCGGCATCATCGGCGCAAGGCTCTGGCACGTTTTCACCCCGCCGGCTTCAATGACCAGCCAGGGCATCACCGCCTCCTGGTATCTGATGCACCCGCTCGATATCCTGGCTACCTGGCGCGGCGGGCTGGGGCTCCCCGGCGCCGTGCTTGGCGGTTCGATCGCCCTGCTGCTCTTCTGCCGGCGCAACAAGCACGATTTCCTCGCCCTAGCTGATATTGCCGCCCCCGGGTTGGCTTTGGGTCAGGCAATCGGCAGATGGGGAAATTTTATCAACCAAGAGGTTTACGGCGCTCCTTCAAACCTGCCCTGGGCGGTAAAGATCGATCCAGCCTATCGTTTGCCGGGCTATGAAAATATCGCCACCTATCATCCGCTCTTTTTGTACGAATCGCTCTGGAATCTGCTCAACCTGGGGGTGCTGCTCTGGTTAAGCCGCAAATACGCGAATTGGCTTAAGAAAGGCGACCTGCTGCTGGTATATCTGATTATCTATCCCCTGGGTCGCTTTCTGCTCGAATTTCTGCGCCTGGACCCATCGCGGGTCGGTCCGGTCAACATCAACCAGCTGCTTATGGGGCTGGTCGCGCTGGCTGCCGCGGGAGGGCTGGCTTGGCGGCATCTGCACAAGCCGCCGGCAGAGCCCGAAACGGACGAACCTGCGGCGGAAGAGCCGGAGCCGTAAAGCTCTCCGATGATCTGTACCGAGGATCTTAGCAAAAAATTTGACGAGTTTCAAGCCGTCGATGCAGTAAGTCTCGACATCCCCGATGGCCGCGTTTTAGCGCTGCTCGGTCCCAACGGCGCGGGGAAGACCACCACCGTTCGTATGCTTTCTTCTATTCTGATCCCCAGCCGCGGGCGGGCATGGGTGGCTGGTTTCGACACGGTGATCCAGGCGGCGCAGGTGCGCGCCTGCGTCGGCGTCTTGACCGAGAACCACGGTCTGTACAACCGCATGCCGGCGGGCGAATATTTGAATTTCTTTGGGCAGCTTTACGGTTTGGATGCTCAGCAGCGCCAGGCTCAGGCGAACAAACTGCTGGAACATTTCGGGCTGGCGCCCAATGTGCGCCAGCCAATCGGCGAATTCTCGAAAGGCATGCGCCAGAAACTGGCTCTGGCGCGCGCGCTGCTCCACAATCCGCCCGTCCTGCTCCTGGATGAGCCCACCTCAGCCATGGACCCGGAGAGCGCCCGCCTGGTGCGCGACGCGATCCGCACCCTGCGCTCAGAAGAGCGCACGATCGTCATCTGCACCCACAACCTGGCTGAAGCCGAGGAGTTGGCAGACCAGATCGCGATCATCCGCCAGGGGCGCATTATCGCCAACGGTTCGCCGCAAGAGCTTAAGATGCGCATGTTGGGCGCGGCAGAATATGAGATCAGGCTGGCAGTGCACCTCAACGGCGCCCGCCCCAGCCTGCCTGAGGGCGTCAGGCTCACCGCCAGCGGGTCGGATTGGCTGCGCTTTCAAACCGGCAACCCGCTCAATAGCAACCCTCTGGTGTTGAAATATCTGGTCGAACAAGGTCTGCCGATCGTCAGTCTACAGGAAGTGCCGCGCAGCCTGGAACAGGTCTACTTGCAGGCGATCAGCGCAGCCGAAATGGAGCAGGGAGCGCGTGTTCGATAACCTGCGGCTGGCATGGGTGATCACTCGCCGGGAAGTGCGCGACACGTTTCGCGACTGGCGCATTATCTTCCCGATCATCGTGTTAACGCTGGTCTTCCCAGCGTTGATGAACTTCACCGCCCGCCAGGCGATCAATTTCGTCGAACAGTATAACGCTCCGCTCATCGCCGAGCGTATGATCCCCTTCTTACTGATGATCGTGGGATTCTTCCCGATTTCGGTCTCGCTGGTGATCGCCCTCGAAAGTTTCGTCGGAGAGAAGGAGCGCCGCAGCATCGAACCGCTGCTCTGTTCGCCGTTGAGCGACAGCCAGATTTATCTGGGGAAACTGCTCGCCGCGATGATACCGCCGCTGGCGGCAAGCTATATGGGCATCTGCGTCTATCTGATCGGGCTCTACCTGCAGGTGGGCTGGACTCCGAAACCAATCCTGCTGGTTCAAATTATCACCCTGACCACCGTTCAAGCGATCCTGATGGTCAGCGGCGCGGTGGTCGTCTCCTCCCAGACGACTTCAGTGCGAGCTGCGAATCTGCTGGCTTCATTTATCATTATCCCAATGGCGTTTCTAATCCAGGGCGAATCGATCATCATGTTCTGGGCACGCTATAACATTTTGTGGTGGGCGATCCTCGGTCAAGCGCTCATCGCCGGGCTGCTCATCCGCACCGGTCTGGCATATTTCAACCGCGAAGAGATGCTCGGCCGCGAGCTGGACGTGCTCAATTTTCGCTGGGCGGGCAAACGAGTCGTGCAGAGCTTTCAGGGACAGGCACTCTCGATCCTCGATTGGTACCGCACGGAACTGCCCGTCACGCTGCTGCAGCTCAAGCTCCCTATCGCGGTCTCGGCAATTGGGCTTGTGGTCGGGGTCACCGCGGGGACAAGCCTGGCTAAGGAATTCCCCATCCCGGCTGAATTATTGTCCTTTAGCTTGCTCAAGCAAGGCTTTGTCGAAGGCCTCGAGATGATCAAGTTCTATTCCCCCGCCGGTGTAGGGGTGGTCTGGTTTCACAATCTGCGCGCGGTTCTGATCGCCACCCTGCTGGGCACGTTTTCCTTCGGCGTGCTCGGTTTGTTGACCCTGATGCTGCCGATGGTCATCATCGGCTATATCAGCGCGAATATCGCGCTGGCGGGTAACTCGCCGCTGCTCTTTCTAGCGGCGTTGGTGCTGCCACATGGAATTTTTGAAATCCCGGCGATCCTGCTGGCAAGCGCCTCGATTTTGAACCTGGGCGCAACGCTGACCGCGCCAGCGCACGGCAAGACCATTGGAGAAGCCTGGCTGATCTCGCTCGCGAAATGGGCGCGGATGATGGTGGGGCTGGTGCTGCCCCTGTTTCTGCTGGCAGCCCTGGTGGAAGTCTTCATCACACCCCTGGTAGCCGTGAGGCTCCTGGGCAGGTAAAAGCTGCGGCGGGGGCGATCGCCATATCCGCCTTAGAGAAGGCGTTTCAAATCCCAAAGCGGCTTGGCCCTGCGGGCAAAAACCGGATCGGGTCAGCGAATAACCGTTAGGGGATAAAACCCTGTTCCACCAATAATTCCGCGTTGTAGAGCGAGCCTCCCGCCGCGCCGCGAATCGTGTTGTGCGAGAGGATGACCATTTTATAATCAAAAATTGGGTCGGGGCGCAGACGCCCCACCGAGGTCGTCATCCCATTTCCAGCCATAATGTCCAATCGGGGTTGGGGTCGGTCCGGTTCAGCCCTTAAATGAATAACCGCTTTTGGCGCAGATGGCAAATCCCGGCTTATTGCGGGCGCCAAAAAATTCCTCATTGCCTCGGCTACTTCGCTGAGCGTTCCAGGCTGTTGTAATTCAACGCTGAGACACACCAAGTGTCCCTCCGGCACCGGCACCCGGTTGGCGTGAGCGGAGATGTCGAAATTTGCGAGTTCCAGGCTCTCATTCTGAAGCGTTCCTAACATCTTCCGCGGTTCCCATTCCATGTTCCCTTCTTCATTCTCATAAATATACGGAACGACATTCCCCAAGATGTCCACGGAGGATACCCCCGGATAACCGGCGCCTGAAACGGCTTGCATCGAGACGATGAAAACCCGTTTTAAACCAAAGCTCTCGAGCAAAGGTTTTAACGTAATGGTCAGCCCGGTGATCGTGCAGTTGGGGTTGGTAATGATGTACCCGAGCCAATCCCTGGTTTGCTTCTGTTTGAGCACAATTTGGGTATGCTCAGGATTTACTTCGGGCAATAACAGCGGCACATCGGGTTCTCTCCTGAATGCGGAGGCATTAGAACAGACCGCGATTCCACTTTGAGCGTACAACGGCTCCGCTTCACGCGCGGCAGAAGCGGGCAGCGCGGAAAAAACCAGGGGAGCATCGATTTTCATCGGAGTGGTTGGCACAACAGTTAAATCTCTTGCCCACTCCGGCATCGGGTTCGCGAGGATCCAATGACAGGCATCTGCGTATTTCTGACCCACGGCGCGGTCCGAACCAGTCAGCGCGACTACTTGGAACCATGGATGGTTGTCCAATAAACTGACAAAGCGTTGTCCAACCGCGCCGGTTGCGCCTAAAACGGCGACGGGTATGCGCTTACGTTTTGGGAATTTTTGTTTTTCCATAATTCCTCCAGGATCATACTTTTAATAGTCTTGGACGCGGATCGGGCAGATTGAGCTTTTTAGATTGCGCTTTAATAAACGAACGTGAGTTCGAGTTTGGCTGTCAGCCTGTCCCGAACTCACGTCAGATCAGTTCGGAGTTGCCGCTACCAGCCCTCGATAAAGGGCAGCCACTCCATGTTATCAGTCAAGTGGCGAGCAAACAGGTATCGAGCCGACGAGGGCGGTTCCTGGGGCGCGTGCAGCAGCCGCATATGAGCCTGTTCATCCGTCCGCCCGCCCTTGCAGTGATTGCAAGCCGGGCAGGCTGCCACGAGGTTCTGCCAGGAATGCGACCCGCCCAGTCGCCGCGGGATCACGTGATCGATCGTCAGGTTGGGCAGCCGCTGTCCGCAATACTGGCAGGTGTAATTATCCCGCCGCAAGATTTCGCGTTTTGTCAGGCGGATTGTGGGGCGGGGACGCTTGATCATCCGATCGAGGCGGATCACTGAAGGCTTGGGAAAGGTTCTTTTCACCGTATGTACTTCGCCGCGTCCGTTCAATACCAGGCTGGCTTTTCCGTTCAGGATCAGCCCCAGCGCCCGGCGCGTGCTGCAGATGTTGATCGGCTCGAAATTCGCATTGAGAAGCAGAACCGGCTCGTACATAAGGTCCTCGCAAACTTTCGGAATTATAGCACGGCTATCGGCATTCAAGATTAAGGAGAATTATCTATCGCTAAATCTGCCATGAAACTTGAAAATCCTTTATAATCTCGAATCATGGAAAATGAGGTCGCCGAGCCGCGTGAGTATCGCCCGGAGCGGCTGCCCAGGCGCGGCGAATGGATCGCCTGGAGCTTTTCAATAACCACTCTGGCAGTGTGGGTCATCCTGGCGCTGCTGGAAAAGCCGGTCTTTGTCAGTTTCAAACTGTTAGCCGGCACGCTGCTGCTCGCTGCCCTGGCTATCAGCCTGGGGAATTGGATGGACCGCCGCACCCTCTTGCGCGTTGAGCCGCAAGGGCTCCATTTCGAAAACGGGCTGCGTAAAATCAGCCTGCCCCGGGAGGAGATCCGCGCGGTCGAAGTCTATCCATCCAATTTGGGAGATAAAGTGCGCGTGCTGGGCAGTCAGAGCAGTTTTAACTTTCGGACGTTGGGCGAGGTCCGCCTGCGGGGCGACCTGAAAGGCAGGATGGGCTTCTCGGACGGCGAGCAGGTTTTGCGTCAGGTCTTGCGCATGGCTCATCTGAAGGAAGTCCGTCAAAGCGGAGGAGTCTATTATTATTCACGCGAGTGAACCCTACTCTGCCGGCGAGGTTGGCGCGCCCTCCCGCAGAGGGCGCTTTTTATTGCAGAATTGATCGCAGGAACGCCATTCAGGATACCAGCTAAGGAGGCTTATGTCAGACAAGCCAGATACCATGACAATCGACGAACAGGTCGAATATCTGATGCAAGGCACAGAATACGGAGATGACGCGCTCCGCGAGGCGATGGCGCAAGAGCTGCGCGCGCGCCTGATAGAAGCCCAGGGGGAAAACCGACCGTTGCGCGTCTATGCCGGCTTTGACCCGCGCACCAGCGACCTGCACCTGGGGCACACCGTTCCCATGCGCAAGCTCCGGCAATTCCAGGAGTTGGGTCATGAAGTAACCTTCCTGGTCGGCAATTACACCTCGCTGATCGGCGACCCGTCCGACAAAGACCGCCTGCGCCCGCAGCTCACCCCGGACGAAGTGGAGCACAACGCCCGCACTTATGCCGAGCAGGCTTATAAGATTATGGATCGCGATAAGACGTTGATCCGCTACAATGCCACATGGCTTTCGAAGCTGAATTTCGCCGAGTTGATCCAACTTGCCTCAAACTTTACCCTCCAGCAGTTCGTCTCGCGCGAGAATTTCCGCCTGCGCTGGGAGAAGGGCGACCCGATCTACCTGCACGAGACTTTTTACGCCATCATGCAGGGCTACGACGCCTACGCGATGCACTCCGACGTGCAGGTTGGCGGCACCGATCAGCTTTTCAACATCATCACCGCCGCGCGCAAGCTCATGACGTCCCTGGGCGATAAGCCGAACATCGGGGTCATTCTGGGCATCCTGCCAGGCACCGACGGCGAGATCAAAATGTCCAAGTCGCTCGGCAATCACATCCCGCTGTTGTCCGATCCGGAGGACATGTACGGCAAAGTGATGAGCGTCCCCGATAAGGCGATGGGTCAGTACTTCCGCCTGGTCACGCGCTGGACGCCGCCGCAGATCCACAAAATCGAGAGCGGATTAAGCGAAGGTCGGCTGCACCCGCGCGATGTCAAAATGCAGTTGGCGCGTGAGATCGTCTCGATCTATTACTCGCCCGCGCAAGCCTCCCAGGCTGAGGCTGAGTTCGTGCGCGTCTTCCAGCAGGGCGACCTGCCGGACGAGATGCCCCAATTTCAACTCAAGGACGGGCTGACGGTGCTGGAGGTGCTGGTGGATTCTGGGCTGGTGAGCAGCAAAAGCGAAGGGCGGCGCTTGCTCAGCCAGAACGCAGTCCGGCTTGACGGCGCTCTGCTCAAAGAACCGCACCAGGTTTTCCCGGGTCCGGGCGTGCTGCAGGTTGGCAGACGCCGCTATCTGCGCGTGCTTTGATCTCAGACCACATCGAACCAGAAACGAAACCCGCAGAATTTGGAAATTTCTGCGGGTTTTCGATCATCAGGGTTGCAGCAGCGCCTGCCCGATGCGTTCTGCCAATCCGGGGTTTTGGTCTTCGAGCGCCACTGCCAACGCCAGCGGCATCCCATCCCTGACAGACAGCGCCCCTCCCAGATACCAGGTCAGCGGGGCGCCTGAGTCCGTCCCTGCTTCCACGATCACCTGCCAGAAAACGTCCCCTTTGAAGGCATGTTTATCCTTGAAGCGCTGCGCCGCCTCCGCCGCCACCACTTCAAGCGGCTGGTCAAGCGCCGGTAAAAGCGTCCAGCCGCTCCCGGGCAGGTTCACCGCTGTGACGATCCTGGGCGCCGGGCGGATGCCGTTGTTGCTCAGCGCCGCCGCAGCCAGAGCTGCCTGGAGCGGGCTGTAGGCTCCCGGCTCGGGCAGGTCTCCCGCGGCATCGCCCGTCGGCAGGCGCAGCCGTGGGGTAGGGTCCACCCCCAGTCCGGCGAGCCCTTGCGGAAGGAGCTGCTCCAGTTCCCCGACCGGGTATCGCCCCAGCGTCGCCCGATTGAATAATGGGGCGTCCGCATCGTTGACCAGCTCCGCCCAGTCCGCGCTCAGCCGGTTTGCGTCGAACCCGGGGTGAGAAGCCATTGCCAGGATCTCGCCGGTGTTGGCATTGAGCAGCACCAGCGCCCCGCGCTGTCCTTCCAGCAGCCGGTCAGCCCTGGCTTGCAGATCGAGATCCAGCGCCAGCCTCACGCCTAACCCGGGCGGCGGTTGACCGTAGACCAGTTGGTTCCACCAGGTCTCGCTGAACGGATAGCCCTGCCGGCCCCGCAGATAATCATCCAGCGTCGCCTCCAAACCGGACTGCCCGTACACCGGGCTGACGTAGCCCACCACAATGCTCAACGGCGGATAAAGAACCCGCCGGATGTACGTCCCGGGCGCGCCGGAGGATTCGCTGATCGGGTGTTCGTTTCGGTCCAGCAGTGAGCCGCGCCGCACGTAAAGGTCGCCCAGCGCGCGGCGAGGATTGTCGGTGCGGGTCAGCAGATCCGGTCCGCGATAAACCACCCACCATCCGGCTGCCAGCGCGGCAGCCGCGATTGTCAACCCAATTACCAGCCCCAGTCTCATATAAGGTCGGGCGTCCAACGGGTGCGCCGACCACTCCCCGCGCGGCGTGCTGACGATCAACAGCAGCAGCAGCGCCAGACAGGATACCAGCAGCGATGAGCCTCCATAGGAGACAAACGGCAGGGTGATGCCGGTGAGCGGGAAAAGGCGCAGCGTGCCCCCCACGATCAGCAGCGCCTGACCCGCCAGATAAGCGGTCAACCCGGCTGCCAGGTAGCGGCGGTAGTTATCCGGGCTGCGCAGCGCCGTAACCAGCCCGCGCCCCGCCAAGAGCGCCAGCGCCGCGAGCAGTCCTATCATCCCAAACAACCCGGTCTGCTCGGCAATCGCGGCGAAGATCAAATCGGAATGCGCCAGCGGAACTACCCCCGGGTTGCCCAGCCCAGGACCGCGCCCGATCAGCCCGCCGTTGGCGACCGCCAGCAGCGCCTGAACGATTTGATAGGAGCGCCCGCTCGGATCCAGCCACGGGTCGAGCCAGGCTTCCAGCCGCAGCCGGACCAGGTCATACGCCAGATAGCCAATCAGCCCGGAGGCAGCCACGCCCGCGCCCGCCAACAGCAGGACCAGCCGACGGCGGGTGGTGACGTACGTAATTGCGGCGTACAAGAACAACAAGACCGCCGCCGTCCCCAGGTCGCGCTGGATGCCAAGCAGCGCCAGCGCCAGCCCCGCCATCACCAGCGTCGGCGCCAGCAGCGGGAGCAGCGGCGCAGCCCAGCCCTCGCCCGCCGGCGCGCCCGGCGCATGACCGCCGCCCAGCGGGTGAACCAGGGCTAACAAAGCCTGGCGGTCCGCCATGACCGCCGCCAGATAGGCAATCAGCATCAATTTGAGCGGTTCGGAGGGCTGAAAATAAACCCCGCAACAGCCCAGCCACATCCGCGGACCCACCCCCAGCGGGTTGACGCCCAACAACAGCGTCGCGGCGGTTAACAGCAGGCTGGCGCTCAGCCAGACGTATTTATAGCGCCGTAGAAAGCCCAGGTCGGCTGGCAGGCGAAAACCCAACACCAGCGCCGCCCCGCCGATCGCCAGCCAAACCGCCTGGCGCATTCCAAAGTTCGGCAGCAGGCTCCAAACCGTGAGCATGCCCCAGCCGCTCAACAGAGCGGCGGCGGGCAGCAAATACGGGTCGTGATCCGGCAAGCGGCGCAAGGATTGAAAATGGGCGGTCCCGAACACCAGCAGCCACACCAGCAGCCCCAGCCAATGACCCCAGCGAAATGGTCCCGACCACGAACGCTGGAACACCGCGGGAGACAGGCTCAGATGGGCGGCGTAGAACGCCAAAAAAGCTCCGGCAAAGATCAGCAGCCCGAGTTGGATTGCAGCCCGGCGGGTGAAGCGCGTATCAGCCAAAACGACTTATTTCAGATACTTACCCACCAGCAGGTTCAATTTATGCCGGGTGGCGGCTGGAATGCGGGTTGGCTGGGTGATCAGCGCGTCAGCCAGGGCGCTGCCGCAGGCGCAGTTACGCTCGGCGCTTGGGGCAGCCGCCAGGTTTCTCACCGCCTGCTGGGCAATCTGCGTGTTGTGGTTGAGTGTCTCGACCACCCGCTCCACTGTGACGGGACCCTCGCTGACGTGCCAGACGTCGTAATCGGTGACGTGCGCCATCACCGCATAGCACATCTCGGCTTCGCGCGCCAGAAAACACTCCGGCGAGGTAGTCATACCGATCAGCGCCATGCCCCAGGAGCGAAAGACGTTCGACTCAGCCCGGGTTGAAAAGCGCGGTCCCTCGATCGTGATAAAACTGCCTCCCGAATGCACCTTTGCGCCCGCGGCTTCGACCGCCGCATAGACCCGCTGCGAGAAATCGGCGCACAGCGGATCAGCCACGCTGATGTGCGCCACCAGCCCCTCGCCAAAAAAGGTGTTCTCCCGCTTCTTAGTGAAGTCGAACACCTGGTCAGGGATGACAATCTCGCCTGGGACGAAATCTTCGCGCAGCGACCCGCAGGCGCTGATGCTCACGATCCGCTTGACGCCGAGGGTTTTGAGCGCATAGATGTTAGCGCGGTAATTGACCTCGCTCGGCATGATGTGATGCCCGATCCCGTGCCGGGCTAAAAACGCCAGCGGCTGACCTTCAAGCAGCCCCAGCACGATCGGCGCGCTCGGACGTCCAAACGGGGTGTCCAGGTCGATTTCGCGCCGCTCCTGCAGCCCGGGCATATCATACAGACCGGAGCCTCCAATCACTGCGAATGAAGGTTTTTCAGTCATCAAATCCTCCAAGATCATCTCATCTTATTGTGCAGTTTATCTCATAGCTCAGCGAGGGCTGGCGCATTTTCGATCTCGACTCGAAAGAGCAGTCCCCCAAACCGCACTTCATCTCCATCCGCCAACACCAGCGGGGTAGTCAAGCGCTCCCCATTCAAGAAGGTGCCGTTCCGCGAAAGCAAGTCTTCGACCCACCATTGGCTGTGGTGGTACGTCAGGCGGGCGTGCCGGGCGGAGACGGCGCTATCCGCCAGGCGCAGGTCGGAACCGGGCTGCCGCCCGACGCTGATCTCGGGTTGGGCAAAGCGCTGGGGTTCACCTTCGCCTCCATCCAGCGCGAACAAGGTGAGCGCGGGTAGCTGCGCCGCGCCGGTTTTTTGGGATTGGCGCTGCAGCCCCTGCCACAACAGCCAGAACGCCCAACCCAGAAAACCGTACAGGGCAGCCAGCATCAGGGCGCGCAGAGCCAGGATCGCCAGTTCCATCTCAGTTAACCTTCAGGGGAGCGGGGCGAGATCCTGGGTCTCGCCCAGGCTGGAGTCTTCCAGACCAAACACCAGCGGCACGCCCGCCAGCAAGATCACATCCCCCGGCTGCAGGAATTGCTGGAGCACGCGTTTGCCGTTGACGAACGTCCCCCCGCGCGATTCCAGGTCAAAGATTACAAAACGGCCGCGCACCAGCCGCAGTTGGGCGTGCGTGCGCGAGACGCGCGCGTCGTCGATCACCAGTTGGTTGTCCGGTCGCCGCCCCAGGTTGATCGTCGGCTGGTCGAGCGGGAAAATGTGCATACCGTCCACGATCAGGTATGCACCGCGCGGCGCTGCCTCGACCTCCTCCTCCGGCATCGACGCGTCGCTCGTTTCTGAAATCGCGCCGCGCTCATCACAAGGGGCGACCAGCACCTCTCCCGGAGCAAGCTGGGGGCGCGTTTCCACCAGCAAAAAGCGCCTCGGCGGAAAGCGCACGCCTTGCTCGGCGCCGATCTGCCGCAGCGCGTTCTCGACCTCAACCAGAGCATGCAGGCTCGAGAACAACTCCAGGTCAGCTGGGCACACCTGGATCGCCAGGTGGTCCGGCGCGACCAGTTGACCATCGGGCTCGATCCGCAGACCAAGCCGCACCGCGGCCATCAGCCGCTGCGCCAGCAGGTCGTTCAAGCGACCGCCAGGGAACAGCATACCCGCAGCGCCCTCCACGAACACTTGCAGGCGCGTCTCGAGCAGGCTGAGTTTTTCTTCGATCTTAGTCATAGTCCGATGAGCATTATATCTGAAAAATCGGGTATAATACGCTTCCGGAAATTTGCGGGTGTAGCCAAGTGGTAAGGCAGTAGCTTCCCAAGCTACCATTGCGTGGGTTCGAATCCCATCACCCGCTC
>MWTA01000032.1 GCA_002050125.1 Anaerolineae bacterium UTCFX2
CCGCCCGGAAGCTTGTTGGCTTCGCCCAACATATACGCGGTGTTGATGCGTCCATACTCGAATCCGGGGATGTTCACCCACAGATCGCGCGGAATGGACAGTATGCCGGCGGTGCGGTTGATCGGATCCACGGTCAAGAGGATCATGGTATCGGTGCGCGGCGGGCCATCACCCGCCCCCCAATCGCGATAGTCCAGCCCCATCACCAGCATCGTGACGCGGTTGGCGCCGTCCCAGGTGGGGTGCGCTGCGGCGTTCGCCGGCGCCAACGGTGCGGAGCCTGGCGCCGGGGCGCCTGGTTCCACGCCCGGCGCGGGATTTGGATCCTTGACCGAAACGCCGGGCAGATTGGTGATCTGCCAGGAGGCGACAAAATCGCGCACGGTCACGAATGTCAGAAAAGCTGCCAGCAACGCGATAAAGAAAAACCCCGCCAACAACGCGATGCGCAGCACGACAACCGTGCGCTCATCGGAGCGGTTTGGGGTGGTATTTTGCATTTTTTCGATTCCAGCCATACACAATCCCTTATTATTTGCCCTGGCTCAACCCGAGCCTGGAGCAGCGTGATTATAACACGCTCAAATGGGGCGAAAATCAGGCTTTGATGAGCGGCAAGAAAGGCGCCGCCCTGCGAACCGGGTGGGGTAATGTGGGTATAATGCTCTACAAAACAGGGCTTGAAACGCGGACGGTCTGCCTGGTATGTTTCCTGCACCAGGCTAACCGGTTGAGTCTTTGCACCACCCTGTCCAGCCAACTGACCCGGAGGCAGAGCATGCGCGATTTTGAAGAAGCGAAAATGGCGAAATCGGTCTACCAAGCCGAGCTCCTCTCCCGCCCAAACGTGGTAGGGTTGGGCGTCGGATATAAGACGCGCGGCAGCCGGGTGCTGGATGAGTTGAGCCTGGTGGTGCTGGTGCGCAACAAACTGCCCCCGGTGAGCCTGAAGCCGCAGGAGATGATCCCGGCGGAGGTGGCGGGGGTGCGCACCGACGTGCTCGAAGTGGGCGTGCTGCGTCCGCTTATCTCGCACACCGAGCGGGTGCGCCCTGCCCCGGGCGGCGTGAGCATTGGGCATTTCCAAATCACCGCCGGGACGCTGGGCTGCGTGGTGCGAGACCGCAAAAGCGGCGAGCGGTTGATTCTGTCCAACAACCACGTGCTGGCTGACCGCAACGCAGGTCGCCCCGGCGACCCGATCCTGCAACCCGGTCCCGCCGACGGGGGCACGCCCGAACGCGACACGATTGCGCTGCTGGAGCGGTTCGAAACCCTTTACTACAACGAAGAACCGCCGACCTGCAGCCTGGCGAAGACCTATGCGCAGCTTGGGAACACCCTGGCGCGCTGGACTGGATCGAACCACCAGGTGCAGGCAGTGCAGCTGCGCCCGCTGGCGACCAACCAGATCGACGCGGCGCTGGCGCGGCCGATCGCGGACGGCGAGGTGCTGGACGAAATCCTGGAGATCGGCGCGGTGAGCGACGTGGGCGAAGCGGAACTGGGGATGCAGGTGATCAAATCTGGGCGCACGACCGCCTTTACGAGCGGCGCGATCAACGTGCTCGACGCGACCGTGACGGTGAATTACGGCGATGAGCGCACCGCCACATTCGAACATCAGATCGTCTCTACCCCGATGTCGCAGGGCGGGGACTCAGGCTCGCT
This sequence comes from Anaerolineae bacterium UTCFX2, assembly GCA_002050125.1. GTDB lineage: Bacteria > Chloroflexota > Anaerolineae > Anaerolineales > UBA4823 > UTCFX2. The sequence continues at coordinate 1,672 of MWTA01000032.1, forward strand.
GCTGGTGGCGGACGCGGGCAAGCTGGCGGTCGGGCTGCTGTACGCCGGCTCCAACCAAGCCACGCTTTTCAACCCCATCCAGACGGTGTTCAAGCGCCTGAACGTCGAGCTGGACCAGCCGGGCGAGAAGGCGCTCAATCACCGCCAGAGCGCGCTGGAAAAGGCGCAGGCGGTCAAAGCGGCGCACGAGGCTGAGCTGCTCGCCATGCCAAACGTGGTGGGCGTGGGCGTGGGGCTGCAGCACAAACAGGGGCGCCGCACGGATGAGATCGGGCTGGTGGTGCTGGTGGATCATAAGCTGCCGATCGCGCTGCTCAAGCCGGAGGAACGCCTGCCCGAGGAGATCGACGGCGTGCCGGTGGACGTGAAAGAGGTCGGGCAGATGCGCGCGGACGAGCTGTCCGGCGCAGCCTGAGGTCCACGATACAGTATCCGAGAAACCTGCCCGCTGTCAGAATACTTCATTCCAGCGGGCTTTTTATCGCCCAGAGACGGCGATCCTTGCGATATTGTCATGTGCGGCAGACAGAATCGTTGGTTATAATCTTCTGATAAACAGAAAAAACTGTGAGTTCGAGACCGCGCAGCCGCAAAACTCTCACAACATGCGCTTCACCTGAGGTCTAAAAATGAACGCGAGATCAAACCCTTTTCGTCTGAAAACCGTCCATTTGCTGATCTGCCTGCTCTGTGCGGCGAGCTTGCTCCTCTCCCCGCTCGGGTTCGAGGCGGCGCGGGCGACCGACCAGCCGGGGGCGGGACGCCGCACAGTTGGCGCGCCGCTGGCGGCGGTGTACTACGTGAACGCCAACGCCTCGGGCGGGGGGGATGGCTTGAGCTGGGCGAGCGCGTTTCAAACCGTGCAGGATGGGCTGGCTGCCGCCAGCAGCGGCAGCGAGGTCTGGGTGGCGCAAGGGGTCTACACCCCCGGCGCCCCGGGCGACCGGACGCGCACCTTCACGCTTAAAGAAGGGGTGAAGGTGTACGGCGGGTTTGCGGGCACGGAGAGCCTGCGCTCGGAGCGCGACCCCGAGAAGCGGCGTACCATCCTGAGCGGCGACCTGGAGGGCGACGACGACGGCACCAGCGCGGCTATGGACGACAACAGTTATCATGTGGTGACCGCCCCCAGCGGAATCTCGACCGCGACGCTGTTGGACGGTTTCATCATCCAGGGCGGAAACGCAGATGGAAGCAACCCGAACGACCGCGGCGGCGGAATGTTAAACCAAAACAGCGACCTGGTTCTGTACCGGATCACCTTTTTGGGCAACCGCGCCATAGAGGGCGGGGCGATGCACAACAGCGGCAGCAACCCCAGGATCTTTTCCTGCTCCTTTCTGAATAACACCGCCGGCAGCGGGGGAGCGATTTACAACGCCAGCGGCAGCACGCCGCGGGTGGTGAACACGGTGCTGAACGCCAACCTCGCCGCGGACGGCGGGGCGATCTACAACGCCAGCGGCAGCAGCCTGGATATGACGAACTCGACGGTGACCTACAACACCGCTGACAACGGCGGCGGAATTTACAACGCCACCAGCGGACCGAAGGTGAAAAACAGCATCTTGTGGGGCAACCAGGCGGACAACGGACCGCAGATCCTAAACTCTTTCACCTACACGTTCGAACTGCAACAAAGCCTGGTGCAGGGGGGCGAACCGCCGTTTGTGACAGTCACCGGCGCGCTGCTGACGATGGACCCGCAATTTCAAGACCCGAAGGGCTTGGACAACCAGCCTGGGACGCTCGACGACAACCTGCGGCTGCAATTTACCTCTCCAGCAATCGACGCGGGGGATAACTCGCTGGTTCAGGCGGATTCATACGACCTGAACGAAAACGGAAACACAAACGACGAAGCGCCGGACCGCGACGGGCGCGCGCGGCGCGTGGAAATCGCGTTCGTGGTGGACTCGGGGTCGGGCGCGGCGCCGCTGGTCGACCTGGGGGCGCACGAGGCGCGCGTGGTGTATGTGCGCAAGACCGGCAGCGGGTTGAACAACGGGACCTCGTGGCTGAACGCCTACCGCTCGCTCCCGAACGCGCTGAGCAAGACGGCGACCGGGGACGAGTTGTGGGTGGCGCAAGGGGTTTACACACCCACATTGCCGCTGGCAACGCCAATCGTGACGGACACCTTCCAGATTCCACAAGGGGTGGCGGTGTACGGCGGGTTCGCGGGGAACGAGGTAGTGCGCAACCAGCGCAACCCGCTGACGCGTAAAACCGTGCTGAGCGGCGACCTGGCGGGGAACGACAACGGATGGGCAAACAGAACAGAAAACAGCCTGAACGTGGTGCGGATGAGCGGGGTGGATGCGCGCACGGTGCTGGACGGGTTCACGATCCAGGGCGGGAACGCTCAGTATTATCCGTACGCGTTCGCCCTGACTGACCCATGGCGCATGGCTCAATTCCTGCAGGAGCAGCTCAGCGCGCCGCTGGACAGCCCGATCTACCGTTACAGCGGTGGAGGGATGTATCTCGAGCAAGCCAGCCCGCTGCTGGTCAACCTGACGTTTTATCAGAATTACGCCTGGTTTGGCGGCGGGGCGCAGAGCAGATTGGGGCAGCCGTATTTCTTTAACTGCGCCTGGGTCGGCAATCAGGCTCTGTCGGGCGGCGGGCTGTATACCTTCTCTTCTGACGCCGAAATCGTGACCGCGCTGTTCAACGGCAACCAGGCTGAAGGTCCTGGAGGGGCGCTATACATTGTATTTAGCAGTCCCCTGGTCATCAATGCGACTTTCAGCCAGAACAAAGCCAACTTGAGGGATGATCCAGGGCTGGGCGGCGACGCAGTGCACAGCACGCAATCCTCGAGCCGGCCGATCTTCCGCAACACGATCTTCTGGGGAAATGACGACCAGCCGTTTCGCTTTGACAGCGGCAGCGCCGCCACGTTCAATTATGTAAACAGCCAGACCAGCTGTCCGGGCGGGTCGACCTGCACCAATCTGCAGACGGGGATGGACCCGCTGTTCTTCAACCCGCTGGGCGGCGACGGGCTGCCCGGCACGCTCGACGACGATCTCAGACTGCCGTTCTCCTCGCCGGCGCGCGATGCCGGGTTCAACGCCTACCTGCCGCTCGATGTGTGGGACGTCAACAATAACGGCAACATCACCGAAAGGATGCCCTACGATCTGGCGTTGCAGCCGCGCCTGCAGGGCGTGGCGGCGCCATACACGGTGGATCTGGGGGCTTATGAAGCTGCGGCGTACAAGACCTATCTGCCAAGCGCCAACCGTCCCTGAGCCGCAGGCGCGCCCGCTAATCCGCTTCGCGCCTGTGCTCCACTTCCACCCATAGCTGTTCGCCGTTGGTGGTCAGCTCGATCCAGCCGTTTTGATCGGTGCGCAGCAGCGGGACCTCGCCAAGGGCTTGCAGCGCCTCCGGATGGGGCAGACCTTCCGGGTTGCCCGCCGCAACGCTGAGCAGCGCCAGTTGCGGGTTCCAGCGCGCGATCCACTCCGGCGGGTTGAGCGCGGCGTGCCCGGCGTCCGCCAGCAGCAGCGCCGTCACCCGCGGCTGCGCGGGGTCGCGCAACAGGGTTTGCAGCGCGTCGGCATCCAGCCCCAGCGGCAGCAACGCCCGGAAGCGCCCCCATTCGAACAGCAACACCGCGCCGCGCGGTCCGCTGGCGAGCGCTTGCAGGCGCGCCCCCTCCCCCAGGTCGAGAGTCTGTCCGGCAAGCACCGGGGTGAGCGGGATATCCCCGGCGGCGAGGGCTTTTTGGAGCTGGCGGGCGCTGTAACCGCCCAGCGGCGAACCCGCCCAAAGCGTCCGCTCGACCTGAAAACGCTCCAGGGCGGCGGGCAAGGCGGCGATCTGCTCTTCGCGGGTCGCGGCGACCACGAGCCAGTCGATCTCCCGCTTGCCCAAAGGCAACCGCCGCCCAAGCGCCCCCGCGAGGGCGTTGGCGCTCGCTCCGCCATTGATAAGCAAGTTGCGCCCGCCGGGGGTTTGGATCAAGAGCGCCTCGCCGCTGCCAGCCTCGAACACAATCAAGTGCAGCCGCCCATCCGGCTGGCTCAGGACGCGCTGCCAGACCACCAGCGCCAGCAGCGCCGCAGCCAGGCTGACGATCCATCCCAGGCGGACCGAGCGCTCCGCCGCCAACGCCTGCGCGAGCGGAGCGCCGAATTTCGAAAGCCAGGCTTTGAGCCGACCGCCCAATAACGTGAACGAAAACAGAAGCAAATAAAAGGCGAGCACGACCCAGGGGCTTAACGGGGCGATGGTGCGCGCCGCGCCGGGCGCCTGCGCCAGCGCCTCGACGATCCGGACGGTGTAGGCGATCCAGGGCCAGGCTAATACGGAAAGGAGCCGTCCGAGCGGAAGGAAGACCAGCCCGGCAAGCGTCGCCAGCCCGCCCAGGATCATGAGCGGCGGCTGGGCAGGCAGCACGAGCGGGTTGGCGATCAGTGAGATGTAGGATGCCTGGTGAAAATAATATAGGATCAGCGGCAGGGTGGTGAGTTGGGCGGCGAGTGTGAAGAGCAGATATTCGCCCACCGGTCCCGCCAGACGGCGGGCGCGTTCATACGGAATCCAGCGCCCGGCAAGGACGATAAAACCCCGTGAGAGCGGGTCCGCATAGAGCATCAAACCCAGCGTTGCCATGAACGAGAGCTGAAAACCGACGTCCCAAAGCACGTGCGGGTCAAAGAGCGCCATGAGGGCGGCGACAAAGGCGAGCGTGTTGAGCGCGCCTGAACGGCGTCCCAGGCGCAGGGCAAAAACCGCCAGCCCGCCCATGAGCGCCGCCCGCACCACCCCGGCGCTGGCGCCGGCAAGCACTGCGTAGAAGGCAATGCCGATCCAGGCTGCCAGCATGCCGCGCCAGGGACCCAACAGCCGCCCGAAAAGCGCCACGAGCAAGCCCGAGATGATCGCAAAGTTGAAGCCGCTGATGGCGATGATGTGGGCAACGCCGGTGAGGCGGAAGGCGTCCAGCAGGTCCTCCGGGATGCCGGTTTCGATCCCCAACAGGATGCCGGATAGCAGCGCGGCTTCGGGGTCGGGGAAGAGGACATGGACCATGCCGTGCGCCCGGCGGCGCAAGTCGTAGATGGCGCGGCGGAGCGGGCTGCCCTGGGCTCGCTCGACCAGCCAGGCGCAGTCGCTGCGGAGCGGCTCGGCGCAAGTCGAGCAGTAGCCGCAGCTCAGGGTGGTGTAGATGCTGTGATGGGCGAGGTAGGCGCGATAGGAGAACTCTTCCGTTTCAAAAGGGGCGCGCAGGCGGCCTTCAATCTGCAGGCGGTCGCCGTAGCGCCAATCGCCGCCGGGAGGCAGGCGCGCCAACAGCAAGCCTTCGACCGGTTGGAAAGCATCGCTGTCAGGCAGGCGCAGCCGCTCGACCCGCACTTCGAGCTGGGTGTAGGCGTCCCGAAACTCCGGATCGGCGGCAATAACCCCTTCGAGGCGCACGCGGCCCGGCAGATCGTTGTACCAGGCTAAATGCGCAGGCGAGATGACCGGCAGGGTGGACTGCCAGCGCGCCAGACCGAGCAGGGCAGCCAGCGGCAGCAGCAGGAGGATAAAGCCCGGCAGCAGAACCTCCTGGTTGGGGGGCCAGCAGTCCGCAAAGCGGTCCATAAGCCCCCAACGCGGAGCAATACGCCAGTAGTAAAAATGCAGGATCGCGAGAACGAGGAATAACAGCCCCAGCGCGCCGATCAGCCAGGGCAAAAACGCCCCTCCGAGAAACCACCCGGCGAGGATGCCACCCAGGAATGCGAGCGAGAGCCAGAGAAGCGGCAAACCCAGCCTCCAGGACGGATTGTATCAGAATTAACCGCGAGAAGCCGGGGAGGTCGCTCAACGCCAGCCAGAATAATAGCTTGCTTAATCCCTGCACAGACAAAGATAAATTGGCTATACTATAGAATGTTAGGCAACATCGATGAAACGGGCTCATTTTTCAACCAGGCATTGAAACAGGAGGACCGCCGTGGCGCTCATTTTGATTGTGGACGACGAACAGCTCATCACCGAATCGCTCTCTTACAGCTTGAAACGGGAGGGTTTCGACGTGGTTTCGGTGGCAGACGGGATCTCAGCCATCCAGGCGGTGGAAACGCACAAACCCGACCTGGTGGTGCTGGACCTGATGCTGCCGGACATCAGCGGCTTCGAAGTGTGCCGCCGGCTGCGCACGTTCACCGCCATCCCGGTGATCATGCTCACCGCCCGCAGCGAGGAGATCGACCGCGTGTTGGGGCTGGAAGTGGGGGCAGACGACTACCTGGCTAAACCGTTCTCTTTCCGAGAGCTGCTGGCGCGCATCCAAGCCATGCTGCGGCGGGTACAGCTCGACCGTCAGGTTGTCCAGCCGCAGCCCATGTCCACCAGCCAGTTGAGTCTGGATCCCGTCGCCCGCCGCGTGTTCAAGGGCGAGCAGGAATTACAGCTCTCGGCGCGCGAGTTCGATCTGCTGGCGGTGTTGATGCGCAACGCCGGGCGGGCGATGAGCCGCGATGAACTGATCAAGCAGGTCTGGGGCGACGATTGGGTGGGGGATCCGCGCACGCTGGACGTGCACGTGCGTTGGCTGCGCCTAAAAATCGAAGAAGACCCAGCCAGCCCGCAATACATTCAAACCGTTCGAGGTTATGGGTATCGCTTTGCAGGACCAGAAGAACTTCCTTTATGATGCATTCACCCGGCTAAAAAGCCTGTTTCGCAAACCTGGCTCGACGCTCAATTCCCAACTGGTATTCTCGCATCTGGCGGTATCGCTCGTCAGCATCATCCTGATGGCGATCTTCACCGGGCGTTACATCTTTCAGGCTGCCAATTTCGAACTGGAGCACAACCTGCAGGACCTGGCGTTCACCGCCAGCAACGCAATCGAGCTTCCGATCCAGGAGGTGAAAGAGGGTCGGGTTCAGCCGACCTTCATTCGCGAGCTCTTGACGCGCCTGTTTGCCGATAACGCGAACATCCACTTTACCGTGTACAACGTCGACGGGCGCCCGATCATCGCGAGCGAAGAACCGCTGCCGCCCAGAGCCACTCTGGAGAACGCCCCGGAAGTGCTTCAAGCCCTGCAAAGCGACATCGGGCGGGGCGTGAGCGTGCGGCGGGATGAGCACGGCGACCGGTATATGTACATGGCAGTGCTGGTGCAGAAGGAGATCGAAGTGATCGGCATCCTACGCCTGGCAGTCGCCATGGCGCCCAGCCTGGAATCGGCGCGCCAATCCTTCTTGGTGATGCTCATGGTAGCGCTGCTGATCGTAGTCGGGGTCAGCCTGGCGGGGTGGTTCCTGGCAAACAACCTGGCGCGCCCGATCCAGGTGCTGACCCAGGCAGCCGGACAAATGGAGCACGGCGACCTGGGCGTGCGGGTCAAGCCATCCGGTCCGCAGGAGATTCTCCGGCTGGCAGAGGCGTTTAACAGCATGGCGTCCCGGCTGCAATCCAACGTCAACGAACTGCGCGCCTTTGTGGCAAACGCCAGCCACGAACTGCGCACACCGCTGACCACGATTAAATTGCGCGCCGAGGCGCTAAGCGGGGGCGCGATGGAAGAACCGGAAGTAGCCAAGCGCTTCCTGAAGGAGATCGATACCGAGATCGACCGGCTGGTGCGGATGGTCAATGACCTGCTCGATCTCTCGCGGATGGAAGCCGGGCTGGGGGGCGGCACAAAGGCGCCGGTGGACCTGAGCGCAATCGCCAATGAAGTGTACGAAACGTTTGAAATCCGGGCGGCTTATGGGCAGGTGGACCTGCGGATCGAGATCGAGCCGGATCTGCCCCCGGTGATGGGCTACGAAGATCAATTGCGCCGGGTCATTTACAACTTACTCGAAAACGCCCTGAAATATACCCCTCCCGAAGGACAGACCGAAATGCTGCTGAGGCGTGGACCCAACCCGAATACGGTGCGGCTGCTGGTGCGTGATACCGGTCCAGGGATCTCTCCAGAACACCTGCCGCACGTATTCGAACGCTTTTACCGCGCAGAGACGAATCCGCCGCGTCCCGGGCAGGCGCGCGGCAGCGGTCTGGGGCTGGCGATTGCCAAATCGATCGTCGAAGGGCACGGCGGCGAGATGGGCGTGAGCAGCCAGCTTGGCAACGGGACCACTTTCTGGGCAGATCTACCCGTCAATTGAGACTGGCGGCGGCTCAAAGACATTTCCATCCGTCATAATGGCGCCCTCCAGGTTGGCGCCCTCCAGGTTGGCATCGGTTATGTCAGCCCCGGTGAGGTCCGCCTTGCTCAGATTGGCGTGGGACAGGTTGGCGGCTGTCAGATCAGCCTTGACCAGGTTAGCGCCGGTCAGGTTCACCCCAACGAGATTGGCATCGAACAGGTTAGCCATCGAGAGGTCGGCGCCGCTCAGATTGGCGCTAGCCAGGTTGGCTTTGCTGAGGTCAGCCCGGTTCAAGATGCAATTGTTAAGGTTGGCGCGGATCAAGGTCGCTTTGCTCAGGTTGGCGCGGCTCAAGTTGGCTTCGACGACGATCGCCTCGACCAGGTCGGCTTTTCCGAGATCCGCCCGGGTGAGGTTGGCGCGGCTGAGATTGGCTTCATTCAGATTTGCGCGCTGCAGATGCGCCTCGAAGAGATTAGCCATGCTCAAATCGGAACGGCGCATATCTGCTCCGGCGAAGTTTGACCAGTTCAGATCCGCCCGGCTGAAATTTGCCATGTCCAGCTTGCATTCGCTGAAATCGACCCAATAGAGCGAGGCGCCGCTCAGATCGATCTTGACCAACCAGAGCGGGCGCGGACGGTTCAAGAGGTCATAGATTTGAAAAGGGCTTAATGTTGACATGGTTCACCTCCAGGTTGACCCTTCATTTCGAAGATGCGGTTTCAGACGAGCATCAAGATGGCGGCGGACTGCCTCGCAACGGAGGCAGTAGCTCCGGTCGCACAACAAAGCCAGCGGGTCCGCCTCGATGCGGGCCCGAGCAACAGAAACCAACTCCTGCAAAGGCAGCGCCACGACCTGGCTGCTGCCAAGCGGGGCGCGGCGTGAAATTCCGCTGATCCAGGGCGAAAGGGCGTTGAAACCATCCGAACAGCCCGGAAACCCGCCGCACTCCACCACCCCCTGCGGCGTGAGCGCCCAGCGGATGAACTGCTTGCGCCCAGCCAGGAATTCGGCGTAGTGCAGGCTGGTGTTCACATCTTGACCGACGCCCAACAAGAGCACCCAGCCGGCGCGCTGAAAGAGAACCTCGATGGGGCTTAACGGCGCTTGAACGGTCTGGGTGGTCAGGATCGGCGCCGCCCGCAAACCGACAAACGAAAGGACCGGATGGCTGGAGCGCATGGCGCCTGGGGTGTTGCGCAGCAACTCCGGGATGACCCCTATCAGACGGTCGACCGGCATCGTGGGGGAGAAGATTTGCGCCATCTGGTTGCGATCGCGGTCAGCGGCGTAATCCAGGGCGTTATCCGGCGGACCGAACGGAGGGGTTACCATCGTCTTATACGTAAAAGCCGGCATGACCAGGGTCGGATAGACCTGCAGCAAAGCGTTCAGGAGCGTAAGCCCGCCGCCGTCCACCGGACCAAAAGCGGAGAGCGAGGCGTGGGCAATGACCGGCGCACCCGCTGGCACGTCAAGCTGTTCGAACGCCTGGATAATGTCCGTAGAAGCGATCATGTCCCTTGCCAGTCGGGGCTGCGCTTCTCAATGAAGGCTGCCATCCCCTCCTTCTGATCGTGGGTGCTAAAGAGCAGGTAAAACGCCCGGCGTTCGTTGGCAATCCCTTCAGTGAGCGAGGTCTCGAACGCGTTGTTGATCGCTTCTTTGGCGAGTCGGAGCGCCAACGGCGCGCGCTGGGCGATCTGCCCGGCTAATTCGAGCGCCTCATCCAGGTAACGCTCGAGCGGCGCAACCCGGTTGACTAAGCCGTAGTGGAGCGCTTCCTGGGCGGTGAGCACCCGATTGTTCAGGATAACCTCCATTGCAAGAGCTTTGCCAAGCGCGCGGGTCAAGCGCTGTGTGCCGCCCGCGCCCGGAATTACGCCGATGTTGATCTCCGGCTGACCAAAGCGGGCGGTCTCGGAGGCGACGATCATATCGCAGGAAAGCGCCAGTTCATTGCCGCCGCCCAAACACCAGCCCGAAACAGCCGCAATGACCGGTTTTTTCACCCGCCGGATGCGGTCGAAATAACCGATCGCATCCCGCTTGAGCATCTCGACCGCCGTGGCAAGCGCCATATCTTTGATGTCCGCGCCAGCGGCGAAGGCGCGTTCATCGCCAGTAATCACGATTGCGCCAACGCTTTCGTCGGCGTCGAAATCGTCCAGCGCGCCCATCAACTCGAGCATCAACTGCGGGTTGAGGGCGTTCAGCGCCTTGGGTCGGTTCAACCGCGCCAATCCGACCCGCTCGCGCTTCTCTACGAGGATAAATTCTGCAGCGCTCATTCTGAACTCCTTTTCGGTCTCCTTACTTTTTGGCGGGTTAAGCCCGCGTTTCAAGATCCAGCGGCTGGCGAACGATCGCTCCTGTCAGCGTCGAGCCGCGGCTGCAAAGCGCCAAGATTAACTCGACCAACCGAGGGTCGGGTTCAGCCTGGTCTGCTAAAGATAAATTCTCCGCTGGCGAATCCCAGGGACAGACCGCGTTGACCCGCACGCCGTACTCTGCCAGTTCCTGGGCTGCAGCGCGCGTCAGCCCGACCAGCCCGTGCATCCCGGTGAGGTAGGCTGCCTGGCGCTTCGGATCGGGCAGGCGGGGCGGGCTGGCGAGGTGCAGAATCGCCCCGCCGCCCTGGTGGCGCATCTGGCGCCCTAGGAGCTGGGTCAGGAAGAACGCGCCGCTCAGATTCACCTCCAACGCCCGCTGCCAGTCCCACTCGTCCAGTTCGAGCAGCGCCGCCGGCGGGCTGACGCAGGTGTGGTTCACCAACACGTCCACGCGTTCAAAATCCTCCAGCACCTGGTCGATCATGTTCAAAGCCGGCATCCGCTTGGACACATCGGCAACGTAATCCCTGGCTTGCCCGCCTTCATCCAGGATGGATTGAAGGGTGAGATCCAAGTTGACCGGGGTGACGTCATTCAACGCCAGAAGCGCCCCACTCCGGGCAAATTCGCGGGCGAGGCGCCGTCCCAAAGCGCGCCCCGCGCCGGCTATCAGCACGACCTGACCGGAGAATTGGGCTTGCTCTTCCATCTCGCTCCTAAACGCGCCTAATCGGGACAGACCGGAATGCGATCCGGGTTGGTGTGGGAATTCAGCGGCAGACCCAGATAGGGCGAGGGGTCGAGGGTGTTTTCGATTTCAAGCTCGTTGAGAAAATGCCCGCTGCCATCGTCCTTGACGATCGAGAAGTGCAGGTGAACCCCGACCGGGTTTCCGGATACGCCCGAATAATTGCCCTGAAAGCCCAACAACGCGCCTTCCTCAACGTAGATTTCCTGGATTCCGGGAGGATAGGTGGGGGCGACGAAGGATGCGCCGTCGAATCCAGCCATGTGAGTATAGTACGCCCAGATTTGACGTCCGGGCTGGAGCGGGTCCTGGGGGATGCGAATGATGAGCGAGGATTTCCAATCGAGTTGGCGCGTCAGATAGCCCGGATAGGCGGCGTAGACCGGGGTGAGGTTGACGTCGGCGCCGCCAAAGATATCGATCCCCTGGTGGCGGTGACCCACCCGAAAGGAATCGCCCCATAGAAAACCGATGTAGCCGTTGGTGGGAATGATAAACGGCGCCTCGCCGCACCTTTGCCCCGCCTGGACCGCCCATTCAGGATGCGCAGCCGGATCGCGGATCCAGGCAAGAACGCGCGGCGATCGCACATCTTCGCCGCGCAGGTTTCGGTAAATCCAATAGCCGAGGGCAGCCAGGATGACGAGCAGCGCCAGGACGATCAGGAGACAACCAGAGCGCGGCAATTCACGCTTTCTCATTCAACCCCTCATAATCGCCGGATTATTCTTCTGCCGGCTTGAACTTGCGAATATTTTCAAGCTCATCCTGCTTATGGTCAGCCAAAAAGAGGGTCAACCGCCCGCCGCTGAACTGTTGCAGCAGCCGCCCGGCAGCCATGCCTGCCGGGGAGGTCAGGGCGGTTTCTGCCTCTGCGAGGGTGTTGAAATAGAGCTCGTGCATCTGACCTACGGAGCAGCTTCCAAACAGATGGCGCTCAACCCGGCTGGTCGATTCGCGCAAGAGCCCCGGCATCTCTTCAGCCAAACGCAAAAAAGCGGGCCACTGGGTCTCAAAACGAGTCCAGTCTTCCTGTTCTTCAATCAAGATAACGAGTTTATGCATGGGAATCCTTCCATGCGCCCATTATACTCGCAGCCTTTTGGAATCCATCACTCTCAAAAGGTGGTTTATGGTATGATTCGCCTGGTTAATAATAATGGTACCGGAGCAAAACCTAATGGAAGACAAGATCACCATTATCGAAGGTCCCACACCTACGTTTGAAATTGTTAAAGACGGCTGGGCGCTCGGTTTGAACGAGAGCCACTTGCTGTTCGAAATAGGGCTGACGCAGCTGCGCACATACAACGGGCAGAGCCTGCTCGAGCGCTGTCACCGCGCCTGGCGGCACAACAACGCGATCAACCTGGAATACCGCGACGAGAACGGTTTCGAAAATCAATCGCCGATTCTGGCGGCGCGCACATTGGAAGTCGATGAGGGTCAGGTGTTGCTGCTGTGGGTGCGCCAGGAGATCGACATCGACGCGCTGGAGGCGGCGGATGAAGGACTCGAAGATGAGTACGGCGAGGACGATTTCGGCGACGACCCAGACGCCCCCTCCCTCTAAAGAGAACCTGCAAACTCTACCAAAGAACCCGGAAAACCGCCGGGTTCTTTTTTAATCTGCCGGACAACGCCAACAGAAAGAAGGTAAGATGACTCAAGCACCAGAAGTTCTATCGAGCAGCCTGATAAATGGAGTATTGCGGCTGGAAATGAACCGCCCGCCGGTAAACGCGCTCAACTTCGCGCTGATCGAAGGTTTACACGCGGGGTTTCGGCGGGCGCAGCGCGAAGACCAGGTTCGGGCGGTGCTGCTCTGCGGCGCGAGCAAGACCTTCAGCGCCGGGCAGGACGTGCGCGATTTCGCCGGAGCGGCGGAGGTTTCGTATCGGTATCATCTGCAACGCACCTACAACCCATTGATCTTGCAGATCCGCCGGCTCGAAAAGCCGGTGATTGCGGCGATCCAGGGCGCGGCTTCCGGGGCGGCGCTGGGGATCGCGCTGGCATGCGACATCCGGATCGCCGCGGAGCAGGCGCGCTTTGTCGTTGGGTTCAACGCGATCGGGCTGGCGCCGGATTCGGCGGTCTCGCTGCTGCTGCCGGCGCTGATCGGCTTGGGGCGCGCCGCGGAATTCACTTTTACCAACCAGCCAATCGAGGCAGAGCTGGCGCTCCGCTGGGGATTGGTGAACCGGCTGGCGCCAGCCGAGCGGCTTGGGGAAGCAGCGTTGGCGCTGGCTGAAGAACTGGCACAAGGACCGGTGGGCGCAATGGGGCTGGCAAAACGGGCTTTCAACCACGCCGTGCTAAGCGACCTCGAACGGGCGCTGGATTACGAGGGGCGCCTGCAAGAGATCGCCGGAAAGAGCGAGGAACACAAAGAGGGCGTTCGAGCGTTTCTGGAGAAGCGGCAAGCCCGCTATTTTTGATGCGCTCGTCCCGATCGAACTGCCTAACGGAGAAACCCAAAGACCTTCAAAGCCGCTAACCCGGCGAACAGGAGCGCCACCAGGATGCCAGCTCGGACGACCTCGCCCGTTTCGCGCTCGTCCTGGATGCTGGACATATAACCGGGGACGCGCGGCGCGTAGAGCGGTCCCGCAAACCAGGCGAACAGCACCCCGCCGATCAGCCCGCCCAGGTGACCCCAGTTGTCGATGCCCGGCGAAAGCCCGATGACCAGGTTGATCAGGGCGATGGTGACCACGTTCATGAGCGAGCGGCGCGCCGCCGGTCCAAACGTCTCCCGGTTATGGTAGAGCAGCACCCCCTGTGCGCCCAAAAGGCCGAAGATGGCGGTTGACGCGCCCAAAGATGGAGCGCTCGACATCAGAAATGAAAGCACGTTGCCGGCAAAACCCGAAAGCAGATAGATCGCCAGGAAGCGACCATGACCGTAGAAGCGCTCCAGCCCAACGCCCAGCACGAACAGCGCATACATATTGAAACCGATGTGCAAGAGCGAGGCGTGCAAGAACATGGGGGTGATCAGACGGTAGAACTGCCCATTGATGATCAGCGCATTCACCTTCATGCCGAGCGCTGCCGGCAGGTCGGTTCCGAGCGTATATTGGGTGAGCATCTGCAGCACGTAGATTGCAATCGTGATGACCAACAAAGCCTGGGTGACGACTGGTCGCCAGGCGCTCGAGCCGCTTATCCCTGCTGGCGCAGTTTCGCGCGCCGGCGGGGGATAATCGTAGGGGGAATAACTCATAAAGCCACCTTTCTGTGATGCACGCGGGCATGTTCAGCCTTGATAATCGCCATGATAGTGTCCAGGGTTTCGTCAAGGTGGTTTTCACGATTGATCACCACGTAATCGAACAGGTCGATCTGTTTCAACTCCTGGCGGGCGGTAGCGATGCGCAGCTTGAGACCTTCGGTGTCCTCGCTCTTGCGGGCGGTCAGACGGCGAACAAGTTCATCTTCGTCTTGGGCGGTGAGGAAGATCAGCAAGGCTTCGGGCGCCAGCCGGCGCATGGTCTTTGCGCCTTGCACGTCCAGACGCATCACGACATCTTTGCCGCTATTGAGCGCTAAACGGACCTGCTCTTGTGGAACGCCCTTGAAGTCCTCGTAAACGATAGCGTACTCCAACAGCTCACCCTTCTCGATCATCTCGGCGAATTGGTCTTTGGTCAAGAAGAGATAGTCCACGCCGTAGACTTCGTCCGCGCGCGGCGGGCGGGTGGTGGCGGTAACCACGAATTCGAAGGGCAGACCCTGCGCTTCCATCTGTTCAATAACTGTATCCTTGCCCGACCCTGAGGGGCCAGAAATGACGATCAACAGCGGCTCGTGAGTGTGAGGGTAAAAATCTTGATCTGATGACACGTTTGCCTCGATTCGAAGTTCTCTCTTCCTTTTGCTATAGACTTGATTATAATTTCAAATCATCTGATCCTGATTTCACTTCCACGGAGGAAAAATGCCATATTATCCTTATCGCTGTCTCGATTGCCGGAAAAGGTTCGAGGTCTTTCTATCTTACAGCGAATATGGATCCGTGGCGGTTGTGTGCCCGCACTGCAAGAGCCAGAACGTTCAGCGTAAGATCCAGCGGGTGCGGATCGCCCGCTCGGAAGAGAGTCGCCTCGAAAGCATGGCGGACATGGACGATTTCGACGGGCTGGAAGAAGATCCGCGCGCCCTGGGGAAAATGATGCGCAAGATGAGCCGCGAAATGGGCGAAGAAATGGGCTCAGAGTTCGACGAGGTGATCGATCGACTCGAGGCCGGACAAAGCCCGGAGGATATTGAAGCCTCCATGCCAGACCTGGGGGGTCCACCCGGCGGGGACGCTGACCTGGACGATTTCTAAGCGCGCGGCGCGAATCCAACTCGCTCCAACCATTCAAGAACCTCGAGGTGCACTTGCGCCTGCACCTGATCCGGCGGTTGACTCGCATCGATAATCAGCCAGCGCTGAGGCTCGCGGCGCGCCATTTCGAGATAGCCCTGGCGGACGCGCTGGTGGTATTCCTGTTCGTAGGCATCCATGCGGGTCCATTCAGCGTGCCCTTTGCGCCGGCGCAGCCCAAGCTCGGCGTCGATATCCAGGAGCAGGGTCAGATGCGGAACCAGACCGCTGGTCGCAAAGGCGATAATCGGCTTGATTTCCTCGATCGCGAATAGCTGGTAGCCATAGCCCTGGTAAGCCAGGGTCGAATCGGCGAAGCGGTCGCACAAGACCAGGTCGCCTTGTTCGAGGTGGGGCAGGATGACTTCCTGGACGTGCTGGGCGCGGGATGCCTGAAAGAGCAGCAATTCGGTGCGCGGCTGCAGATCGGTGTTTTTCAAACCCATCAAAATATCTCGGATCTGGTCGCCGATGCGGGTGCCGCCCGGCTCGCGAGTGGCGACGACCGGGAAACCCAGCGCTGTGAGATGGTCAGCCAACCGAGCCATCTGGGTCGATTTACCGCTGCCATCCGGTCCTTCGAATGTGATGAATTTACCTTTGCGCTCCAAGCCGCCTCTATCGGGTGCGCGGGTCAGGTTTCGCGGAAGATGCGCACCCGCCGATTGGGTTCTTTGCCGTAAGAATGGGAAATCAGGTTGGCTTCGCGCGCCATCTGGTGCTGCAGGCGGCGGATCGAAGAAGCCGCGGGCGGCAGCTCCACCCAGCGCTCGCCATTCATGACTGCCAGGATGGCGGAGCGGGTTTCTTCGACGGCTGAATCGACGCCGGCGTTGCTCAACTCATCCGAATAGAGGTTAAAAAGGTCGCTCAAGAACTGCAGCATCTGGTTCACGGTGTTCGAACGCAGGACATAGATGGGGATATTGCGGTTTTCGGCGTCAGTGATGGCGCGCTGGCGCTTGCGATAATAAGAGCGCAGCGTAACCAGCGCGTCTGCGTCGGATGGCTGATCCACAATCACCACCGGTACGCTCAAACGGCGCGCCGCCTGGGAGAGGCGGTTGCGGGCGACGCCGTAAGGGTAGATGCGCATGGTCTGCAAGCTGCTGCGGCCGCGGGAGCCTGGGCTGGGCGCCGCGGGGCGCGCCGGCTTGAACGCGTTCGCCTCCGCGGCGGCGCCAAAACCCTGTGGGGCGCCTTCGGCAGTCTGGCGGCGGTAGCCCTGCTGACCGATGCCCGACGAGCGCGCGGGTTGAGGGGCGCGCTCGATGCGGATTTCGCCGTTGATCCTGGAACGAATCTCGGGCGGGAGCGGGTAGCCGCGCAGCAGAGAGTCAACCGCGGCGGCAACGTCCGCATGGACAGCCAGGCGGTCGCGGTTCTGAATTTCGATCAGGACGTCGAAGGTGGGGGGCGAGCGGCGCTCCAACACAGTTTTTTGAGTGCCGCGCCGGCGAGCTTCTTCGTCGGAAAGGGTGACCGATTCAATGCCGCCAACCAGGTCGGAAAGCGTGGGGTTGAGCAGCAGGTTTTCGAGCGAGTTGCCATGAGCGGTGCCGATCAACTGTACGCCGCGCTCGGCAATGGTTCGCGCGGCTTCCGCTTCCAGTTCACGACCGATCTCGTCGATCACAATGGCTTCAGGGTTGTGGTTCTCGACCGCTTCGATCATGACTTCGTGCTGGAGGGAGGGCTTGGCGACCTGCATCCGGCGCGCCCGCCCCACCGCCGGGTGAGGCACGTCGCCATCGCCGCCGATTTCATTGGACGTATCCACGATCACCACGCGCTTGGTCTCAGCCAGGATGCGGGCGGCTTCGCGCAGCATGGTAGTTTTGCCGATCCCAGGGCGCCCGAGGATCAGCAAGCTCTTTCCACTTTCGATCAGATCCTTGATGATGTCGGTTGTGCCATATACAGCCCGACCCACGCGGCAAGTGAGCCCCACAATATCGCCCTTACGGTTGCGGATGGCGGCGATGCGGTGCAGCGTGCGCTCCAAGCCCGCCCGGTTATCGGCGTCAAAATCGCCTATCCGGTCAACGACAAAATCGATGTCTTCATGGGCGACTTCGATCTGGCGCAGGACCACCTCGCGCTCGACAAAACGGGCGGTGGGCAGCCGCCCTAGGTCCAGGATCACCTCCAGTAAGTTGTCGCTATCATCGGCTTCTTGCAGGGAAGCCGCAATCACCGCGGGCAGCACCGACATCAGGGCGTGCAGGTCATCGGTTATTTTCTGTTGCATGTTGTTATTGTCTCTCCAACCGGGCAATTGGGGCAGTAATTTCGGGCTGCCCTCCTTCCAGGGCTGGCAGCGCAAATTGTCTGACAGCTTTTTGCTGGACGACCAACTGCCGCGCCATCACCGCCTGGCGAGCCCCAGCCTCCGCGCCCAACTCCTCAATCGCCGGCTCCAACCAGGATTGATAAGAACGGATACAAATATAGATCGGGCGGTTTCTGCGCCCGGGTAATTTTTTAATCATCTCCGTGAAATGATGAGGAACGTCCTGCGCATCGGGGTGGATGAAAGGCTGCACCCAGATGCCGCGCCGCCCATATTTTAACTCCACATAGGCTAACAATTCGCCGTTCTGGTAATACACCATGCCGCGCGGTTTTTGCGAAGTGAAGGGCTCGATCTGCTGAACCAAACCCGGCACCAGGCTGTCGTACAAGTTGCGGACATGCAGGCTATCGCGGGAATTTACCGCCCGCCAGTTCTGAATGGCTGAATTACCCGCGCGGCGGGTGGTGAGCTGCCAGATTCGCTGGCGGTTGTAGATGACAAAACTGCACTTCCGCAAAGACTCGAATGCCGGCGTGCCATCTTCCACGTCGGCAAGTAAACGCAGCGCCCCCCGCTCGCCCGAGACGAACATCAGGTGCTCGACCAGGGGGCAAACGCGTTCGGGCTCCAAAGTTTCCGTGGGAGAAATAAAGGTGAGGTGAGAAAGCGGCGAACCATTCAGGTGAATGAATTGACCCAGCAGCGGCGGGTGTTGGCTGCGCTTTCCATCTTTGACGCAAGTCACGACGCCCATTGCCGGTGCGAGAAACGACATAATGGCTCCCGGAAAAGCCAGCGGACCCTGGGTAAGCAGCAAGGCGCTATCCAGATATACCATCTTGCGCCGATAGCGATACAGGGTGGGTAAATCTCGGCAGTCGAAAAGCCGCACACTCATTTTTTTCGGTCCGCCCGGTTCAGTTTTCCCGCGCCCGCTCCACGAAATACTGGTGTACCCGGTGGTCATCGGTCAGCTCTGGGTGAAATGAAGTAGCCAGGAGGCGCCCCTGCTGGGCGGCAACGATGCGTCCATCCTCGAGCTGCGCCAGGATTTGCACTCCTTCGCCAACTTTTTCGATCAAGGGGGCGCGAATAAAAATGGCAGGGTAAGGACCGCCCTGCGGAGCCACCTTTTTCAAGGCTGGGATATCGATTGCCGTCTCAAAGCTGGCGACCTGGCGACCGAAAGCGTTGCGTTCCACCTGGATATGCATGAGCCCGAGCAAGGGCTGGTCGCGATGTACATCGTCGGAAAGCAGGATTGCCCCGGCGCAGGTGCCCCAGATGGCGCGTTTAACCCCAAAGTCACGCAGCGGCTCGATCAGACCATAGGCGGCTGCCAATTTGCCGATTGCGGTGGATTCGCCGCCAGGGATGATCAGTCCGTCTAGAGAATCGAGATGAGCGGGCAGCCGAACTTCAAGCGCATCAACGCCGATAGATCGCAGGATGGCGATGTGTTCAATAAAGTCACCCTGCAGGGCGAGCACACCGATTTTCATATAAGAGCAAAGACCCGCTTACCAGCCTCTTCCAGCGAGCAATTCACCCTCGGGGATCGCCGATATTTGGCGTCCAACCATCGGCTCTCCGAGATTGCGGCTGACTTCCGCCAGGATGTATGGATCGTTGAAATGCGCGACGGCTTTGACAATGGCTGCGGCGCGTCGGGCTGGGTCTCCGGATTTAAAGATGCCGGAACCGACAAACACGCCATCCACGCCGAGCTGCATCATCATCGCCGCATCTGCTGGAGTGGCAATGCCGCCCGCGGCGAAGTTCACAACCGGCATACGTCCGAGCGAGCGGGTCTCCATCAGCACTTCGTAAGGAGCGCTGAGCTCTTTGGCAAAGGACATCACCTCTTCCTCGGGCATGTTCTGGACGCGGCGGATTTCTCCCAGAACTGAGCGCGCGTGGCGAACCGCTTCGATCACATCGCCGGTTCCAGCCTCGCCTTTGGTGCGCATCATGGCTGCTCCCTCGCCAATCCGGCGCAGCGCTTCGCCCAGGTTGCGGCAGCCGCAGACAAACGGGACTTTGAAACCGTGCTTGTTGATGTGGTGCTGCTCGTCTGCCGGCGTCAAGACCTCGGACTCGTCGATATAATCGACGCCGATGGCTTCCAGGATTTGGGCTTCGACAAAGTGTCCGATTCTGCATTTTGCCATGACGGGAATGGATACCGTGTCCATGATCTTAAGGATCAATTCGGGATCGCTCATCCGCGCCACTCCGCCATCGGCGCGGATATCCGCCGGGACCCTTTCGAGCGCCATCACTGCCACAGCGCCAGCGTCCTCGGCAATCCGGGCGTGTTCCGGGGTGACCACGTCCATGATTACGCCGCCCTTGAGCATCTGAGCCAGGCCCTTCTTAACGGCAAAGGTACCCAATTCTTGCTCCATTTCTTACCTCCAGATCAACGCCGGCTTTGCGCCGGCGAAATTTTGTAGAATGCAGTGGGGTGCACAAAGCTTCTCATCTTCATTCTACCATGTGCAGGATTGCAATGCAATCCATCGCGCCAAAAAGTCGCCCATCGGTGAGAAAGCGGCCTCAGACGTCTACCGCCCGAGGCCGCTTCAATGCATATAGACGATTAGCGGTCTCTCAGACCGCCGCGACTGCCTCTTCCGGCGCGGTTCGATCCTGCTCGTCCAGATCGGCGCGGCGCAGGGCAATTTCGTCGCCCTCAAGATCGACGATGATCTTGGTGCAGTCCTCGAACTCGCCAGACAAGAGCGCGTCAGACAGCGGATCTTCTACCTTCTGCTGGATCACCCGGCGCAGCGGGCGCGCACCCATATCAGGGTCATAGCCCAGATCAGCCAGCTTTTCCAGCGCTGCCGGGGTCGCATGGAGGATAATCGCGTGTTCCTTCAGGCGTTCCGCGACTTTGTTCAGTTCTAGCTCGACAATTTTGGTGATGTCTTCGCGATTCAAAGCCCGGAAAACGATCACCGAGTCGAGCCGGTTCATGAACTCGGGGCGGAAAACGCGCTTGAGCGCATCCATGAGTTTCTTGCGCATGTCGTCGTAAGCCAGCCGCTCTTCGGTTTCTTCGTCGCGCTTGAGCGCAAACCCGAGCGTGGACTGGCGCTTGATCATGTCTGCCCCTACATTGGAGGTCATCACAATGATGGCGTTGCGGAAATCCACTTTGTGCCCTCTAGCATCCGAAAGATGACCTTCTTCCATAATCTGCAGGAGCATGTTATGCGCTTCTGGGTGAGCCTTCTCGATCTCGTCAAAAACGACGATCGAGTAGGGCCGGCGGCGGAGCGCTTCGGTGAGCTGCCCGGCTTCCTCATAACCCACATATCCAGGAGGCGCACCCACCAGGCGGCTGACGGTGTGACGCTCCATGAACTCCGACATATCCAACTGGATCAAAGCGTCTTCGCTCCCAAACATGAAGCGCGCTAGGGCTTTGGTCAGTTCGGTTTTTCCGACCCCGGTCGGACCGAGGAACAGGAAGGAACCGATCGGGCGGCGCGGATCTTTGAGACCGGCGCGGGCGCGCCGCACCGCTTTGGAGATCGCTTGGATGGCTTCCTCCTGCCCGATGATGTGTTCGCGCAGGTCGTCCTCCATGCGCAGCAGCCGCTGGGATTCTTCCTGGGCGATTTGCATCACCGGCACCCCGGTCCACATCGCGACGACTTCGGCGATGTCGTCTGCGGTCACGGTGGGGCTGTTAGCGCGGTCCCAGCCGGTGCGCAAGCGGTCGAGTTGAACCTCGATCGCTTCCTGGCGGGCGAGGAAATCCTGGGCGTCATCATTGCGCCCGTCTTCCTGCGCCAGGGTGTAATTCTGGCGCAGCTCGCGCAACTGGTTCATCAACTCCTTGGTCAACTGGGCGGAAGGGCTTTTGTACATGCGCACCCTGGATGACGATTCGTCGATCAGGTCGATGGCTTTATCCGGCAGAAACCGTTCGGTAACATAGCGGGATGAAAGCTGGGCGGCTGCGTCCAGGGCTTCGTCCGAGATCTTCAGGCGATGGTGCTCTTCGTAAGCGCCGCGCACGCCTTTCAAAATCTCGATCGTCTCGTCAACAGACGGCTCTTCGACGACCACCGGCTGGAAACGCCGCTCCAGCGCCGCGTCGCTCTCGATGTGCTTGCGGTATTCATCCAACGTGGTTGCGCCAATGACCTGCAGCTCGCCGCGCGAGAGCGCCGGCTTGAGGATGTTTGCCGCATCCACCGAGGAACCAGCCGCGCCAGCGCCGACCAGCATGTGCACTTCGTCGATGAACAGGATGGCTTCAGAGGCTTTCAGTTCATCGATCACGCGCTTGAGGCGCTCTTCAAACTGCCCGCGATACATTGTGCCCGCAACCAGCGATCCAACGTCCAACTGCAACACCCGCTTATCGAGCAGCGGCGCCGGCACATCGCCTTCGATGATGCGCTGAGCCAGCCCTTCAACGATGGCGGTTTTGCCCACGCCGGGCTCGCCGATCAGCGCCGGGTTGTTCTTGGTGCGGCGCGCCAGGATCTGGATCACCCGCTCGATCTCCATCTGGCGACCGATTACTGGATCCAGCTTGCCGTCTTCGGCGAGCTGGGTCAGATCAGTGGCGAGTTGATCGACCATGGGCGTCTTGGCTTTGCTCTGTTCCTGGCGGGCGGAGGAACGGCGCTCGCTGGTGGAGGGAGCGGCGCCCGTTTTCTGAGAGGCGCTGCTCTCCTGCAGCACCCTGCGGGTTTGTCTGCGGATCTGCTCAGCAGTCACGCCCAGCTTGCGCAGCACATCCATGGCAATGCCCTCGCCATGGCGGACGAGCCCCAAAAGCAGGTGCTCGGTCCCGATATAATGATGACCCATCCTGCGAGCCTCATCTACGGCATATTCCAATACTTGCTGCGTCCCAGGAGAAAGGTCCAGCTTTCCACCCCGATATTGTCCCGGTCCAGTCAGTCGTTCGACAATTTCCTGTACACGGTCCGCTTCAAGACCTAACTCCCTTAAAACGCGTCCGGCAACACCACCCTCTTCGCGGATCAAACCGAGAAGCAAGTGTTCTGTTCCGATGTAGTTATGGCGCATGCGCTCCGCTTCCTGATGAGCCAGGCTGAGAACTCGACGCGCCCTTTGCGTAAAACGCTCCATGCCAGACACGGCACTCCTCCTAAATAACTATTAAACGATACGATCCATCCTGAATACCTAATTCCGAGACAGATGGTCTTATTGAGATTCTACCAGAATTTGGAGTAAGTCCCTTTTTTTAGGACTGCAAACCAGCTAATTTAACAAAACTCTTAGAAAAAGCCAACAAAGCGCCTTCACCGGAGAGGCGCGTTATTGGTTTACCTGGAATTTTGCGGTCGTAGACCGGTGATTTTATTGCCCGCTGGGTTCAAGCCGTACCGGACAGGCGATCGCCCAAGACCCCTTCACTCTGCCGGCTGGTCGGCGTTGCCTTCCACTTCTGCCTGGGGCGGTTCGGGAAGGTCCTCTGCGTCCACAGCGGGCGCTCCCGTTTGATCGGTTTCACCAGATTCGTCTGCCGGGGCGGTGTCAGGCTGTTCGATTTCGTCCGAAAGCGCCATTTTCCAATCCAAATCGGCGTACGCAGCCGAATCGACCTTGCGGCGGCTGAGCCCAATCCGGTGTCGCTCGGCGTCAATTTTCAAGATGCGCAGCGTGAGCACGTCGCCTTCGCGCACAACTTCTTTTGGATGAGTGACCCGCTGTTCGCTAAGTTCTGAAACGTGGATGAGACCTTCGATATCCTCGCCGATCTTAGCAAAGGCGCCAAACTTTGTCAGATGCGTGATCGTTCCTTCGATCAGCATGCCTTCCTTCAAATCGCCGATGCGCTGCATCCAGGGGTCGCTTTGAAGCTGGCGGATAGACAACCCAATCCGTTTGCGTTCGCGATCGACGCTGATGATCTTCACTTTGACCTCATCGCCGACTTTGATGACTTCGTTCGGATGCTGGATGCGATCCCAAGAGATTTCAGAAAGATGGACGAGACCATCGGCACCGTCGATATTGACAAATGCGCCGAAATCCGCCAGGCTGGTGACACGACCGGTACGCACCTCGCCTTCCTGCAACCCATCGAGCAGGCGATCTTTGAGGGTTTCGCGGGTCTCCTGCAAAGCCAGCCGCTCAGAAAGGATCAGTCTGCGCCGGCCGCGGTCGACCTCGATCACGCGCACATTGATGTCTTCGCCCATCATTTTGGCATAGCGCTGTTCAGGGTTTTCGCTGCTGCCAGGTCGGCGGGTCAGGCTGATTTGCGAAGCGGGAATGAAACCTCGCAGGCTGCCAATTGGAACGATCAAACCGCCTTTGTTGTAATCGATGATTTTGCTGGCAAACTCATTATTCGTTTCGAGCAGAGCATCAACGATATCCCAATCCTGTTCTTCGCGCGCCCGACTAAAGGAGAGCACCACGTTGCCGTTCTGGTCCTCTGGCGCGATGACAAAAACCGGTATTTCCTGCCCGACCTGGAGGTTTTTCCGCTCATCATCCGGGATCTGTTCCAGCTCCCGCCCAGAAATCACCCCTTCTGATTTTGTTCCAATGCTTACCAGGATTTCATTGTCTCGAATAGTCGCGATAATTCCTCTGCGAATCTCTCCCTGGGTTGGAAGATCCAGGCTCAGACCTTCTTCCAGGAGAGATTGCATTGAAACCCTTTCCCTGTCTTCCTCCTCACCCTCTTGCCCAAACAGGGCGCCGTCTTGATCCATATGTATGCTTCGCTCCGCTCGCCACTTAAATTTTAGGTGTGTATTATAAAGGTGAAAAGGCAACTTGACAACCTTTATAATCGGGTTAGAATTCATACAGCCCTGACGCTGATCCTGCCAGTGTAATCTCGTCCGCTTCTTCTTAAAGTAGTAGCCGGGCATATGCACCGAGGGAATTATGCCGCATATTTATCCATTTACCGCAATCGTTGGTCAAGACCGCATGAAGCGCGCCCTGGTTCTAAACGCGGTGAACCCGCGCATCGGCGGCGTGCTGATACGCGGCGAGCGCGGCACGGCAAAGTCCACCGCGGCGCGCGCGATGGCGGCGCTGCTCCCAATGATTGAGGTCTATGCCGATTCTCCTTTCAACGACGACCCGAACGAACCCAATACCTGGTCGGATTGGGTGAAAGAACAGATTGGATATGGAAAACAACTGCAGATCGTCCGGCGGCAGATTCGGTTTGTCGACCTGCCGGTCAGCGCGACCGAGGACCGGGTTGTGGGGACGCTGGACATCGAAAAAGCAATCCAGAAGGGCGAGCGGCATTTCGACCCGGGCGTGCTTGCCGCGGCAAACCGCGGGCTGCTCTATATCGACGAGGTCAACCTGCTGGACGACCATGTGGTCGATCTGCTGTTAGATTCAGCCGCGATGGGGGTCAACATCGTCGAGCGGGAGGGGATATCCTTTTCGCACCCTTCGAGGTTCATCCTGGTCGGCACAATGAACCCGGAAGAGGGGGATCTGCGACCGCAGCTCCTGGATCGATTTGCCCTTTCGGTGGAGATCCACGGCATCCGGGATGCACGCGAGCGGGTGTTGATTATGCAGCGCAACCTGGACTTTGAGGAAGACCCGGACGGCTTCTACCAAAAATGGGAAGCCAAAGAGCAAGAGCTTTCCAGACAGATCGAACAGGCGCGGCTGCTGCTGGATAAAGTTAAATATACCAATCGCGATTTGATCGCAATTGCATCGCTGACCTCTTCGCTCAACGTCGATGGTCATCGGGCTGACCTGGTGATCCTCAAGACCGCCCGCTCCCACGCGGCTTTCGAAGGGCGTTCCACGATCAATGAGCGCGATATCGCCCTGGCGGCTGAACTGGCGCTGCCGCACCGGATCAAGCGCGGACCCTTCCATCAAGCTGAGATGACGATGGAAGACCTGCAGGAACGCATCGAACAACTCCAGGGCGCTGCCTCCACCCAGAACGAAGTCGAGCCTATTCCAGACGAGGAACAAACCAGCGAAAAAAAAAAGAGCCGGTGACCGCGGAGATTTCGGAAGAGGACTCTAGCCGTCCGCCGGCTGAGCCGTCCCGCCAGAGCGCATTCGATCAGATGAGCACGAACTGGTGGGAGGGGGGTGATAAGGTCAAGATCGGGCAGACGTTCCTGCCGCGCAAGATTCAAAACCCCTTGGACCGGATCAACCGCCGCTTCGGCGGCAGGCGGTCGCGCACCTACACCGAACGCAAGCGTGGTCGCTATATTCGCTCCCGCCCGGCTGGCGGCAAAACCGACGACCTGGCGTTTGACGCCACGCTGCGCGCTGCAGCGCCGTTTCAGAAGGAGCGTCAGGAACAGCGTAAACGGGTGGCATTCGCGATCCGGCGAACCGACTTCCAGCGCAAAGTGCGCGTGAAGAAAGCCGCTAACCTGATCTTGTTTGTGGTGGATGCTTCCTGGTCGATGGCGGTCGCCGAACGCATGGCGGCGACCAAAGGCGCCATTCTTTCACTGCTAACGGATGCTTACCAGCGCCGCGACCGGGTTGGGTTGGTGGTCTTTCAAAAGAACAAGGCAACCCTGATCCTGCCGCCGACCAACTCGGTTCAACTCGCGCAGCGGGCGCTGGCGGACATCCCGGTGGGGGGCAAAACGCCGCTTTCGGCTGGGCTGCTCATGGCTTACGAAGTGATCGAAAAAGAGCGTCTCATCCATCCGGATGTGAACCCGCTCATCATCTTGCTTACGGATGGCGCCGGCAACGTCTCCATGACCAGCCTGCCGCCGCAGGAAGAATCCCGCCGGCTGGCTGAGCAAATTGCCGAAACAGATATTCGCAGCGTTGTGATCAACATGGAGCACGTGGCTTTCGATCAAGGTCTGGCGCAAACTCTGGCGGATCATTTGAAATCTCCCTGCTACACGCTGAGCGAACTCAAAGCTGAGGCGCTCTACCAGAAGGTGCGCGAAGAAATGGTCGCCTGAGTTCGAACCCTCACCTTTAGCTAGATTATCTGACTCATGGGGGTTGTTTCCTGGGGGATTCATT
The DNA here is from genome assembly GCA_002050125.1 of Anaerolineae bacterium UTCFX2. Taxonomy (GTDB): domain Bacteria; phylum Chloroflexota; class Anaerolineae; order Anaerolineales; family UBA4823; genus UTCFX2. The sequence continues at coordinate 28,553 of MWTA01000032.1, forward strand.
ATATATGTATGAATATATTAGTTAATCGTAGTCTTAGTAGGGGCTGTGGATATGTGGAGAACACCCAATTTGGGTAAGCTGCACCCCGAGAGGCAGGGCTGACCTCCGTGCGAGCGCTACATTTGGCGGTTTCGGCGAATTCATTTCTCCACCGGCGGACTGGGGAGTAAGCCGGAAGGAATCGGAGTATTCTTTATACCCACAAAGACCAGACGGGATTTGGGAACGATTCGCGGGCGCCCCCCATATATGGGGGTGGCATGACTGCCCAGGAACCGGACAAATTCGGGGGTTTTCCCCAACCCGCGCAAGTTATCCACAGTTTTTCACAACTTATCCACAGTTTTTGGGGGGATCAACGCTCATCCAGGTCTAGACAAGTGAACGCTGACCCGTATATATAGGGGGTGGTGGGGCGACTGCTGGTTGAATTGGTGTAACCTGCGGCTAAAATCTGCATCTAAAAGTGAGCGTACAAGCAACAACATTTACTCAAGGAGACATCGGATGGAAATGACAATCGATTTTCCCGGCGGAGCGCGGGTTGACGCTCATTTTGGGGGTTTCACGGTTCAAACCGACCAGCCGCCAGCCGCAGCGGCGCCCACCCCGTTTGCCACCTTCCTGGCTTCGATCGGGACCTGCGCGGGGATATATGTGCTTGGTTTCTGCCAGCAGCGCGGGCTGCCAACAGAAGGAATCCGGATTATCCAGCGCATACACGCCAACCCATTGAACGGAATGATTGGCAAAATCGATTTGGAAATTCAAGTTCCAGCTGCTTTTCCGGAGAAATATCTGCCGGCGCTGGTGAAAAGCGCCGAGTTGTGCGCGGTGAAAAAACATCTCGAGCAGCCGCCGCGGTTTGATGTTTTTGCCCGGACATCGGTATAATTCAATCGCGATGATGCCCGTAGGCGAAAGGCTGCAACTGATCGAGCCGAGCGAGGCGCTCAAAGATTTCTATCTGGAAATGGTCGAAGAATGCCGGGAGGCGTTCGAGTTTTATGCTTTCCACGATCGGGCATTGAACGATTACCGCGGTTATCTGACAGATTTACAAGCCTGGAAGCGCGGCGAACGCCTGCCCCCGGGGTTCGTTGCGATGACCAGCTACTGGCTGGTCAGAAACGGTGAAAGGGTGCTGGGCGAGACCCGCCTGCGCAGCCGGCTGACGCCAGCCCTGGAGGTGGAAGGCGGTCACATTGGTTATATGATCCGCCCAAGCGAACGCCGTAAAGGATACGGCACGCAAATCCTGGCGCTGGTGCTGCCCCAGGCGCGCTGGGCAGGACATCGACGCGTGCTAGTGACTTGCGACACCGATAATATTGGCTCGGCGCGCATCATCGAAAAGAACGGCGGCGTGCTGAACAGCTATTCGGTATCGCTCTACAGCGGGAAACAGGTATCGCGTTACTGGATCGAGCTTGAATAAAAAAAGCTGCCGAGCCTGCGCCCAACCGGCTTCTTTGCTTGCACAGGATGCCGAAGGTGGGAATCGAACCCACACTCCCGAGGGAACACGATTTTGAGTCGTGCGCGTCTGCCTGTTCCGCCACTTCGGCTAATTTATAGTGCCAAGTATAACGAAAACCGGATATGCGGTCAAGCAGAATCGCAGCCAGCGCAGCGGAAATCTCGAAAAAGCCGCGGCTTCCTGACCCCATCGCCCGTATTGGTTGTTAACAGGTATAATACCGCTTTTAGTTTTTCGATCACAGGAGCTAAATTAATGCGTCTGGGAATCATCGGACTTCCACAATCTGGCAAGACAACGATTTTTAATGCGCTGACGCGCGGCAGCCAACCGGTCACGCTGAGCGGCGGGCGGATCGAGGTGCATACCGCAGTCGTGGACGTGCCCGACGAACGCCTCGACCGCCTGGTGGAAACATTCCACCCGCTGAAAACCACCCATGCGCGGGTGACTTATGCGGATATCGCCGGGCTGGAAGGGCGCGCCGGAGATAACGGCAACGGGAACGGAAGGGGCGGCGTCTCCGGGCAGCTGCTCAATCAGCTCGCGCAGATGGACGGTTTTGTGCATGTGGTGCGGTGTTTTGAAAACCCGAGCGTCCCGCACCCGATTGGGAAAGTTGACCCGCGGCGCGACATCGCTGCGATGGACGCCGAGTTGGCGCTCAACGACCTGATCGCCGTCGAACGCAGGCTCGAGCGCCTGGCTGAAGAGAAAAAAAAGGGCGCCGGGCGCGACAAACTGCTGATCCAGCGTGAGGCTGCCCTCTTCGAACGTTTTCAGCAGGCGCTCTCGAACGATGTGCCGCTGCGCGATTTGGAAATCGAACCGGATGAACAGAAAATGCTGGCTGGGTTTGGTTTGCTCACCCTCAAACCGGTTCTGGCGCTGCTCAACTTGGGGGACGGGCAGGCGCAGCCGGAATTGGAATATCCGCACAGCCACAGCGCGCTGATGAGCCTGCAGGGGCGGCTGGAGATGGACCTGGCGCAACTGCCGCCGGACGAAACCGAACTGTTCATGCACGAATACGGCATTACAGAGCTGGGGCTCTCGGTCGTCATCCGCCGGTCTTACGAGCTGCTCGGGCTGCTGTCTTTTTTCACGGTCGGCGAGGACGAGGTGCGCGCCTGGACTGTGCGCCGCGGCGCCTCCGCCTGGGAAGCAGCCGGGGTAATTCACACCGACCTGCAAAAAGGCTTCATCAGAGCCGAGGTGGTCAAGTATGACACCCTGGTTGCGCTGGGCGGTTTGAACGAATCGCGTTCGAACGGACGTCTGCGGCTGGAAGGCAAAGATTACTGCCTGAGCGACGGCGAGATTATGCACGTGCGGTTCAACCTTTAGTTGCGGCTGGGCGGCGTAATCCTGAAACCCGCTTGTTCAGGCGATACAGGCAAGTCATTTTTCTCATTTGATTTCAACAGAAGGAGCAGCCAATGGCAGAGTACACTCAATCCCGCTGGAGCTTAGCAGATCTGTTTCCCTCTCTCGAAGCGCCGGAGTTGCGTCTGGCAATCGCCGATTTGGAGCGCCGCAGCAGGGATTTCGAAAAATACCGGGCGCGCCTGGTGGACGAGATCAGCGCAGGCGAATTTCTGCAAATTGTGCAAGAACTGGAAATGATCAACCAAAAGGCTTCGGAAATCTATGGTTTCGCGAGCCTGAGCTTTGCCGCGGATACCCAGCTACAGAGCGCCCAGACCTTGCTGGCGCAGGTGCAGCAACTGACCGCGGAGATGGAAAACCGCACCCTGTTCTTCAGTCTGTGGTGGAAGAGCCTGGCGCAGGCGCCGGCGGAACGTCTGGCAGCGGCTTCGGGCGATTATCGCTACTGGCTCGAACAGATGCGCCTTTTCACGCCGCACACCTTGAGCGAAGCGGAAGAGAAGGTGATCAACCTCAAGAACACCACGGGCGCAAGCGCGCTCCACAATCTGTACGATTCGATCACCAACCGCTACGTATTTCATTTGACGGTTGCCGGGGAAGCGCAGGAACTGACCCGAGGCGAACTTATGGCGCATGTGCGCGGACACGATCCAGAGCTGCGCCAAGCGGCTTATCAGGAGTTGTATCGGGTGTATGGCGAAGAGGGTCCCATTTTGGGTCAAATCTATCAGACGCTGGTGCGCGATTGGCGCAGCGAACAGCTCGACCTGCGCAGCTTCAGCGCTCCGATCGCCGCGCGTAACCTGATGAACGACATTCCCAGCCCAATCGTTGACACATTGCTGGAGGTGGGGCAGCGCAACGCCGGGCTGTTCCAGCGTTTCTTCAGGCTGAAAGCCCGCTTGCTCGGGATGGAGCGGCTGAGGCGGTACGATATCTACGCCCCGGTCGCCCAATCCGAGAAAACCTACGCCTATCCGTCTGCGGCTGAACTAGTGCTGGATTCGTTCGGGCGCTTTGATCCACGACTGGCGCGGCTGGCGCAGCGCGTGTTCGACGAACAGCACCTGGACAGCGAAGTGCGCAAGGGCAAACGCAGCGGCGCGTTCTGTTCAACCGTATCGCCGCAGTTAACCCCGTGGGTGTTGGTCAATTACCAGGGGCGGGCTGATGATGTGGCGACGCTGGCGCACGAACTCGGTCATGCGATCCATTCGATGCTGGCGGAGCACCACAGTCTGTTCACTCAGCACGCCTCCCTGCCGCTGGCTGAAACCGCCTCTACTTTCGGAGAGATGCTGTTGATCGACCGGCTGTTGGAGATGGATAAGGACGCGTCCGTCCGGCGCGACCTGCTCTTCCGCCAGGTGGACGACGCGTATGCAACGATCATGCGCCAGACTTTCTTCGCGTTGTTCGAACGCCAGGCGCACGAGCTGATCCACCAGGGGGCGTCGGTGGACGACCTGTCCGCCGCCTATATGCAAAATCTCGAAGCCCAGTTTGGCGATTCGGTCGAGATCGGCGCTGAATTTCGCTGGGAGTGGGTCTCGATCCCGCACATCTTTCAGGTGCCGTTCTACGTCTATGCCTATGCCTTTGGGCAGCTATTAGTGCTTTCGCTTTACCGCCAATACCAGGCGGAAGGCGAATCGTTTAAGCCGCGCTACTTGAAAATCCTCGCCGCGGGGGGTTCGGAGGCGCCGGTGAAGGTGCTGGCTGAGGCGGGCATCGACGCATACGATGCTGGGTTCTGGCAGGGCGGCTTTGATGAGATCGCCTCGCTGGTTGGACGCCTCGAAGCGGCGGCAACAGCATAAGAGGGTTGGATGAATCAACAACAAACCGCCTCGCTGGCGGCGGTGTTCGCCGCAGTGCAAGCCGCGCTCGAAAAACACCGCCAGCAGCTAAACCAGGAGGATGTCATAAACGGCAACCATGGCGATCACATGGTCGAAGTCTTCCTCCTGGCTTCGCAGGCAGCCGCGAGCGTTTCGGAAAGCGACCCGGGCGGAGCGATGATTGCAGCAGCCCAGGCGCTCGAGAATTGCTCGAACAACGGTTCAGCTGAGGCGTATGCGCGCGGATTGCGTCAGATGGGGGAGCAGTTGCGGCGCGGCGGGGTCACGCTCAATGAGCTGGCAGCCGTGCTCGAAAAAGCGCTGGCGCCGGATGAAGGCAAAATCGATCCTGAGAACTCGACCGGGCAGAAGGTTCGGGACCAGGGCGGCGGGGCGGCGCTAAAAGCGCTGCTGGCTGGCTTGGCGGGCTGGAACCAGGCAGCCGCTGGCCGCGCGGTTGCCAAGGACCCGTTGGATCTGGGGGCGATGTTCGAGTTTGGGACGACGCTGCTGCAAGCCAAGCAGCGCCAGGGGAAACGCATCGATGTTCTGGCGGACGCTGCCGTCTCAGCCAGCCCGCTGAAGGCGGTCCCGCACCGCCAGAAATCGGGGATGATTGCGATGCGTACCCTGCTGGAGGCTTTCCAACAGTCGGCGCGCCCCGACTAAAAAGGAAATTCCTCGTCCTCGGCTACCGGCGGGACAACCGGTTCGCTCTCGTCGGCTCTGCGGTCGAGGATCTGTACTTGGGACGCCACGACCTTGGTGATATAGCGTTTTTCGCCAGCCTGTTCGTAGTGGTCGGTCTGCAGGCGACCTTCGACAAAAACCAGCCTGCCCTTGCCGAGATACTCCTGACAAATTTCGCCCAGGCGCCCCCAGGCTTCGACATTGAACCAATCGGTTGCTTCACGGGATTCGCCCTCCCGCGAAGTCCAACGCCGATTGACAGCCAGGCTGAACTTGCAAACTTTGTTTCCTTTAGGGGTGAAGCGCGTCTCGGGATCCCGTCCGAGGTTGCCAATCAGTTGCACGCGATTGAGCGCAGGCATGATACCTCCTATGATTGGATAGAAAGGCTCAATAGATGGTATGCTCAGTTTAGCGCGAGTTGGGTCGATGTCAAGAGCCAGATTTTGCTACGTGAGGTGTTGCAATCTGATCCAATCGCTGGTATGCTTAGGGGGGCGATTCGCAATTGGACGCATTGCAACAACAATAACATAAGCGAACAGCTCAGACAATTAATCATGCATAACGGGCGCTATGTACATTGCGATTGAAGGCGTGATCGGGGTTGGAAAAACGACTCTGGCGCGCCTGCTGCAGCCGGTTTTTGGTGCTGGAACGCTGCTTGAGGTGTTCGAGGAGAACCCGTTCCTGTCCGATTTCTATGCGGACCGGGCGCGTTACGCTTTTCAGACCCAGATTTTCTTCTTGTTGAGCCGCTATCGCCAGCAGCGGCGCACCGTCGCGACAATGTTAGAAATCCACAAACACCTGATCGCAGATTACACCTTCGAGAAAGACGCCTTGTTTGCGCAGATCAACCTTAAGGGCGATGAGCTGGATGTGTATTACAAGGTACACGAAGCCCTGGCGGAGAAGATCATCCTTCCGGATTTGGTGCTCTATTTACGGGCGGACACGGACGTTCTAATGCGGCGGATTGCACTGCGCGACCGGCCTTATGAGCGCAACATGGAACGCGATTATATCGCCCAACTCAACGAAGCGTACGACGAGTTTTTCAGCGAACGCCAGCCGCGCCGGACGCCCGTGCTGTGGATCGATACCGATGAGCTGGACTATGTGCGTGTCCCCGAAAACCTGGCTTGGGTTGAGAACCGCATCCGCCAGGTTCTCAAATTGCCGCCTTTTCAAGCTGAACTCCCGCTGCCGCTTACCGGACAAAGCGGCGAAACGACTGAATGATGCCCGAGTATGAGAGCGGCGGATACTCCTGCAGACGGAAGACGCCTTAATGCGCATCACGCGGGAATTCATCCTTAAGTTTGCGAATGAGCTGGTGGATCGCCGGCAGTTTTCTGGGCGGGATTTGACGGCGGTTTACATATGCGGCTCCTTCCTTGAGGAAAGCTATCAATTGGGCGACACGGGCGACGTGGACCTGGTGATGATCCACAACGAAAAACCAGAGCTGGAACGGGAACTCGTACGGCTGACGGACGATCTGCATCTCGACATCTCCCACCAGGATCAGCGCGAATACCGGGACACGCGGCGCTTGCGCGTTCACCCCTGGACTGGCCCAACGCTGAACGCCTGTCGCATTATTCACGATCCAGGGCATTTTTTGGATTTTGTGCAAGCAAGCGTGCGCGGGCAGTTTGACCGACCTGATCATATCTATGCGCGCTCGCGCGCGCAAATGGATCGCGCGCGGGAGCTCTGGTTCGAATTAACCGGTCAGGAGAGCGGCGATGCGCTCGTTCCACTGCAGAAATACCTCTCGGCGGTCGAAAAGGCGGCTAACTCGATCGCGAGCCTGAGCGGAATGCCGCTGGCGGAACGGCGGCTGTTGTTTGAGTTCCCGCAGCGCGCCGAAGCGTTGAGCCTGCCGGGGCTGTACCCCGGGCTGCTGGGCTTGTTGGGCGCTCCAAACCTGGACGCGGGAGCGCTGACCGTTTGGATCGAGCACTGGAAGAATGCCTACTGGTCAGCTCCGAGCGAGAACCGCCCGGTCCGCCTGGCTGCAGAACGCCTGCATTACTATCTGGGCGGTTTCCGCGCCGCGCTAGAAGGAGAGCAGCCCGCCGCCCTGCTCTGGCCGCTGCTCAACACCTGGACGGACCTGATGCAATGCTACCCGGACGAGGCGCCAGAACGCGCCAACTGGCGCAGCGCGGTCGAGAAGCTGGAGCTGTACGGCAAGGCGCAGAAACAGCGGCTGCAGGCGCTGGACGCCTATCTGGATTTGATCGAGGAAGCGCTGGAGGACTGGGCGCACCGCAACGGCGCCTGGGAATCGGCTTGAGTGGATGTTTCACGTGAAACATCCGGTTCTGGGGGAAAAACTTTCCTTCGTAAGAGTTTTCTCGGCGTTGAAGGGCGTAACCATGACCCGGTGGTCGATCCAGTTGGGCGTAGCGTCCAGGATTGGGACGATCCAGAACATCCCCGGTCCGCGCAGCCCGCGAAATTTACCGAGCCGCAACAGCACGGCTTTTTCCCACTGCAGCGCTACCTTCAACCCGAAAAGAACGTACAGCGCAGCCAGCATGATCACGCCCGCCGCCAGACCGAACCACAGGCTGGGAAATCTTGCCTGATCCATCCAGAACAAGAGCAAAACGACCAGAGCGACCAGTGCGATGAATATCGCCAGAGCCAGGCTGCTGATGCGCAGGTTGTCCTGTTTTTCAACCTTGCCGGGCAATTTTTGTGATGGGCGGATGTAGGTTGTCATGTCATATTCTCCTTTTCAGACATTAAGCCTTTCTTGAATTCCTCGCCGATCTCCGCGGGCGAATACCCGCGCCGGATCAATTCTCGCAGGAAGTGCTGTATCTGTTCTTGCAGGCTCTGCTGGCGCAGCGTCCGAACGGTTTCTTCCGATGGGGTCTTCCAGACGTACGTTCCGCGGCCGTGCTGGGTCGAAATCAAGCCGGCTTCGTCCAGCAGGCGGTAAGCCCGGGCGATGGTGTTAAAATTCACGCGCAAGTCTGCCGCGAGCTGGCGCACGGTTGGAAGCTGGTCGCCTGGTTGGATCGCGCCGGACGCGATCCACCGCTGGATTTGCTCGACAATTTGGGCGTAGATGGGCTGCCCGCTGCGAAAGTCAACCTGAATGTTCATGCGCTATCAAAACAAGAATTTTACGGTCGAATGTATCAATGTATTAGTGTATCAATGTATGATTGAATGAATTGTATCTAGTTTTCGGGTTTTGTCAAGGTAAAATTCGAATATGATCATCAGCGCCAGCCGCCGGACGGACATCCCGGCATTCTATGCCGACTGGTTCATCAACCGGGTGCGCGAGGGATACTGTGAGGTGCCCAACCCCTTCAACCCGCGCCAGGTCGCTGCGGTCTCGCTCAAAGCGCAAGACGTAGACTGGATCGTGTTCTGGACGCGCAGCCCGCGCCCGCTGATGCGTTATCTGGAGGAACTGGATGACCGCGGCTTTGGTTATTATTTTCAATTCACCCTGCTGGATTACCCGGCGCAAATCGATTCACACACGCCCTCCACGACGCGCGCCCTGGATACGTTTCGCCTCCTGACAGATCGGATTGGCGCGGAGCGGGTGATCTGGCGCTATGATCCGATTGTGCTGAGCGAAATCACGCCCGTGGATTATCATCTGGAAAGGTTCGAGCGGCTGGCGGCGGCGCTGCAGGGTTATACCAAACGGGTGGTGGCGAGCCTGCTGGATGTGTATGCCAAAGCCCGCCGCCGGTTGGAAGGCTTGCAGAGCCAGGGCGCGAGGTTGCTGCCAGTTGCGCACGAAAAATTGAACAAAAACACTACCCTGCCAGACGAATTGACGTCGTTGTTCGCCGGTTTAGGTCGCTTGGCGCGCGCTCATAACCTGGAAATTCAGAGCTGCGCTGAGGAAATTGACTTGGCGGCTTACGGTATTTCAGCCGGCAAATGCATCGATGGAGGATTGATCGAGCGGCTCTCGGGTCGCCCCGTCATCCAGCAGAAGGATCCGGGGCAGCGCAAAGCCTGCGGGTGCGTGGTCAGCAAAGATATCGGGATGTACGATTCATGCCTGTTTGGCTGCCGCTATTGTTATGCGACGCGCAGCTTTGAGCAGGCGCGGTACAACTACGCCGCACATGACCCGCAGGCAGCCTCGCTCTACGCGCCGGGTTCTCCCCGGTGAGGCAGCCGCAGCCCCGCAGACCCCTGAGCCGGTCAGCGATGCAGCGCTAATTTGCGCCAGGCGTGTGCGCTATGTAGTTCTTCAGTGGAGCGCCGGGGCTAGGCTATAGTGAGCTGGCTGGCTGCGGCTTGATCCACCAGCCAGAGTAAATCTCCCTGCGCTGGGCGGATCAGCGCGGCTGGCTTGGGGGAGGCTGCATCGGCAGGCATCATCGTCTGGCGGAGCGCAGCCGCTTTTTGTTCCCCGCTCACGAGAAAAAGCACACTGCGCGAGGCATTGAGGGCTGGCAAGGTCAGCGTCAACCGGTCGACCAGCGGCTCGGGCGGGCTGGTGTGCGGCACTGCCGCCACCCAGTGATCGCGGATCTGCAAAGCCGGGGAGCCGGGAAACAGCGAGGCGGTATGACCATCCTCCCCCATGCCTAAGAGGGTCAGATCGAACGTGAACCCGGAGGTTGGCGCGCTGGCTGAGCCGAAAAACCCTGCCAGTTCGGCTTCGTACTCCGCAGTTGCCGTCTCTGGGGGAAGCTCGCCATGCATGCGGTGGATGTTTGCGGAGGGTATCGATACGTGTTCAAGTAGGCTGTGGGAAGCCAGGCGGAAATTGCTGTCTGGATGATTGGGAGGGACGCAGCGTTCATCGCCCCAGAAAACATGCGTCTTGGACCAATCGACGTACCCGGCAAACTCTGGCGCGGCTAACCGGGCGTAGAGCCCGCGCGGCGTCGATCCGCCGGCGAGCGCTACCAGGAAGACGCCGCGCCGTTCAACGGCTGCCTCAGCCGCCGCGATGAAGCGCCGAACGCCCGCCTCCGCCAGCGCGTTTGGATCGCGGCACAACTGTAGCTTGGTATATTCAACTTTCATTCATGAATACAACCCAGCAGCCATTTGCGGCGGTCCGCCTCGATCAGATGGTCTGCCTCGGCGGGTCCCCAGCTTCCTCTGGGGTAAAAACTCAGCTCCTTTTTGCCCGGCGCGGAACTGACCCGAATGACCGGGTCGATCAATTTCCAGGATTCTTCGTTCTCGTCGTTACGGGCGAACAGCGAAGCGTCCCCGGCGAGCGCATCCAGCAGCAGGCGCTCATACGCGCTGGGAAGACCGCTGGCGCCATAATAATCGCGATAGTGAAACTCCATGTCCACCGAGCGGCTCTCTCGGTTGGAACCCGGCACCTTGATTTCGAAACGCAGGTGGGTCCCCTCGTCAGGTTCGATGCAGATGCTTAAGACGTTCGAACTAAAATCCACATCCGAGGTCTTATCAAACATCACCTTTGGTGGGCGCTTGAACTCGATGACGATCTCGGTGGCTTTGCTTTTCAAAGCCTTGCCAGTGCGCAGATAAAACGGTACGCCCTGCCAGCGCCAGGTATCCAGAAACAGCCTCAGCGCCGTAAAAGTGGGGGTGCGCGAATCGGCGGGGATGCCTGGGGCGCCGCGGTAGCCTTCGTATTGACCGATGACCACCCGGCTGGTCTCGATCGGGCGGGTGGCGCTCAACACCTTCACCTTTTCGTTGCGCAAATGGTCGGCGTTGAGGGAGGCTGGCGGCTCCATGGCAATGAGGGTATAAAGCTGGAGCATGTGGTTCTGAACCATGTCCCGCAGGACGCCGGCGTGGTCGTAATAGTCGGCGCGATGACCGATGTCGACCTGCTCGGCGGCGGTGATCTGAACGTTGTCCACGTAGTTGCGGTTCCAGATCGGTTCGAAGATCGCGTTTGCAAAGCGGAAGAACAGGATGTTTTGGGCGGTCTCTTTTGCCAGGTAGTGATCGATGCGGAAGATCTGATCTTCGCGGAAGACCTTGTGGATCGCCCGGTTGAGCTGGCGCGCCGATTCCAGATCGGTGCCGAAGGGCTTTTCGATCAAGAGACGGCAGTATCCCTTGGCGTCAGACTCCATGTGCAGTTGACCGAGGTTAACCACGGTCGGCGCGAAGAACTGCGGGGCGACTGCGAGATAGTAGAGGCGGTTCGCCGGACCGGCTTCGATTCTTTCCAGTTCCGACTTCAACCCTCCCATGTCCTGCGCGGATGTCAGATCCCCGCAGATATATTCGAACACAGCGGCGAACTTCGACCAGGATTGCGGGTTGTAATCTTGTGGGCTAAAGGTTTTCAACCCCGTTTCCAGGCGCTGGCGAAACGAATCGGTGTTTAGGTCGCTGCGTGCGAAGCCAACGATCTTGAGACCTTGCGGCAGGCGGTCCTTGCAATACAGGTTGTAAAGCGCTGGGACGAGCTTGCGCTGGGTCAGGTCGCCCGAAGCGCCGAAGATGACGATTGTGGTAGGCAGGGTATCGCTCATTTCAAAGCCTGTATCAGGTGGGTCAAACCGATCTGGATATCTTCGTTGAGGTGGAAGCGCAGCACTTTGCGCCTGTTATCCAGCAGCGCCTGCCGGTCGCCGAGCGCCTGAGCTAACTCGAGCACCCCAAACGAAAGCGATGAATCGGTTTTTCCCGCCTCGTCGGGGATGGGGGTGTCTTCGTCAGCCTGGTGCGTGATCTGGATGAAGAGACCGTGACCGGCGTCGCCTTTGTGAAGCTGCCCAGTCGAATGCAGGAAGCGCGGTCCATAACCGGTTGTCACCGCCAGGCGCGTGCGCTGGCGCAGTTCGGTGCGCAGCGCCAGGAGCGAGGCGTCGCAGGCGGATGAAGGCGGCAGGTAAGCCTGGATGGCGATGTAGCTGCCGGGCTGTGCGCCGCCCAGAAAGTCTGACGCGACCTCTTGCAACGTCTTGCCCGTGGATTCGCCGTAGATCGAAATTCCTTGCTCTTGGAGCAGCGGCGTGAGGCTGGGCAGTGCGCCGCTTTGCTTGTATGCCTCGACCATGTTGCGCGCTTGCACCTTCGCCGCTTCGACGTTGGGCTGGTCGAAAGGCTGGATGCCCAGGCGCTGCCCTGCGACGGCGATGGCAAACTCCCACAGGAAGAACTGACCGCCCAGGTCGTATAAATCTTTCATATCTAAGCGCACGACGGGGTGCCCCGCGAATTCGAGCGCCAGCACCGGAACGTCAAAATCGTGCTCGTCCGCCAGCCGCAGGTAAACAAACGCCCGGTCATCGGCGTAATTCTCTGGAAGCCCAACGGCTTCGCCGACCACCGGAAGAATGCCTTTGCCGTCTTTGCCGGTGCTCTCGGCAATGAGCTGTTCCACCCAATCGCCAAAGTTGCAGACTTCAGCCGAGGTGATAAAGGTAAGCTTGTCGCGCCCCTGGCGCGCCAGTTCGGCGATGATCGCCCCCAGGTGAGCGCCCGGGTTGTCGCGCGGGGCCGTCTTCTTACAGCAATCCGCCATCCCAATGGCGCGCTGAAGCAGCAATTCGAGGTCGACCCCGATCAGCGCTGCTGGAACGAGCCCGAAATGGGAGAGCGCGGAATAGCGCCCGCCGATGTTAGGGTCGTTCAAAAACACCGCGCGAAAACTGAAGTCGTGACCGATCTGCGCCAAACCGCTACCCGGGTCGGTAATCGCGATGAAATGCTCTCCCGCCTGCGCTGCGCCGAGACGTTGGGCTGCGAGGTTGTAGAAGTACTTGAAAAAAGAGATCGTTTCTACCGTTCCGCCGGACTTGCTGGAGACGATGTAGAGCGTTTTGGCGGGGTCCAGGCGGTGGGCGCAATCGAGCACTGCCGCCGGGTCGGTGCTGTCGAGCGCAACCAGGTCGAGGCAGCCCGGGCGAACCCCAAAGGTCTTGCGCATCACTTCCGGCGCCAGGCTCGATCCGCCCATCCCGAGCAGCAACGCATGGGTGTAGCCCTGTTGGCGCAGCTCGTCCTGCAATGCCTGAAGGCGCGGGATCTCTTTCTGCATGGCTTCGGCGATTTGCAGCCACCCCAGGCGGTTGGAGATCTCTTGTGGTTCGGGCTTCCAAACGGTGTAATCCAGCTCCCAGATGCGCGGGATGATGCGCTTTTCTGCCAGTTCGTTAAGCGCCGCGTCGACTGGCTGCTGGTTTGCGCCGAGCGCGGCGGAAAATTCCAGGTCTGCGGCGCGGAAGCTCTCCGCCTTGCGGGTGATGCTCTTCATCAATAAATCGAACGACTTGACAAAGTTAGATACACCCTCATCCTGCAATTTCTGGGTGACCGCATCCAGATCGATCCCCAGCCCCGCCAGCCGGTTGATCTGATCCTGGGCGAGATCCAGATCGCGCTCGATGGACGGCTCCAACCGCCCGTGATCCTCCACTGCCGCGATGGTGGCAGGCGGCAGGGTGTTCACGGTGTGCGCTCCGATCAGCGCGTCCGCGTAGAGCGTGTCTGGATAAGCCGGGTTCTTGGTGCTGGTGCTAGCCCAGAGCGGGCGCTGGAGCTGAGCTCCATGGTCCGCCAGGCGCTGCCAGCGCGGACTGGAATAGGCTTCTTTGAAAATGGCATACGCTAGTTTTGAATTGGCGATGCCGATGGTCCCGAGCAGGTCCTTCGCGCCGGCAGCTTCGAGTTGTGGGTCGACCGCTGTATCCACCCGGCTGACGAAAAAGGAGGCGACCGAAGCGAGGCTGCGAATATCGTGACCCGCTTCCAGCCGCTGTTCAAGCCCCGCCATGTGCGCCTCGATGACCTCTTTATACATCTCGATTGAGAAGATGAGCGTGATATTGATATTGACGCCCGCCGCCAGCCCCCCCTGGATGGCGGGAAGACCCTGCGGGGTGGCGGGGATTTTGATCATCAGGTTGGGTCGATCCACCTTTTTGAACAGGCGCTGAGCTTCGGAGAGGGACGTCTGCGAATCGTACGCCAGCTTGGGGCTCACCTCCAGGCTGACAAACCCGTCCGTGCCCGAGCTTTCATCGTAAACGGGGCGCAGGATATCCGCCGCGTTGCGCAGGTCATCGATCATGAGCTCCTCGAAAATCTCTGGGGCTGATTTCCCTTCCCGAGCCAGTTCGCGCAGTTCCCCGTCGTAATCGCTGCTGCTGGAAATCGCTTTGTCGAAGATGGTCGGGTTGGAAGTTAAACCGCGCAGCCCTTGCTTGACCAGCCGGCTCATTTCTCCGGTTAATAAATATTCACGCCGGATGTCGTCCAGCCAGATCGATTGACCCAATTTAAGATAATCTTTCAATTCCAACATTGCACACCTCCTAATAATTCCTGTTAGCCGGGCTGCCGCCGAAGCCGTCCGGCGATGTTGTTACGAACCGTTTTCAAGTATTCGGGGATGTTCCCGGCTCGCGCTTTCTTGATGCACGTTTCCAGTTGCAATGATGACTGGGGCGCTGGCTGCGCCGGTCAGTTGACGCTCGCTCGAGTTTCCTGGGTCTGAATTATAATACCGCACATGCCTAAAACACGCACTCAATATGTTTGCCAGCAATGCGGGCGCGCCAGCGCGCGCCAGATGGGGCGCTGCCCACAATGCGGCGCCTGGAACAGTATGCTGGAGGAAATCATTCCCGAGGTCGCCGGCGCCTCCGCCGCGCGCCACGCGCGCGGGCTTTCGGGGGGGCGCACGACCCCGCGGCGTCTGAGCGAGATCGGAGGGGATGTCGATGAGCGGCTGCCTCTCTCGATACACGAATTTGCGCGCGTGCTCGGCGGCGGCGTAGTTCCAGGTTCGATTGTTCTGATCGGCGGCGATCCCGGGATTGGCAAATCCACGCTGCTGCTCCAGGTGGCGCTTGAAATGGCGCGGCGCACCCCTGTGTTGTACGTCTCGGGGGAGGAATCCGAACGGCAGATCAAGATGCGCGCTAAGCGCCTGCTGCGCCTGGCGCAGAACGGCGCTGACGCCGCTGCTGTAGAAGAAGCGTTTCCGCAAGACCTGTTCCTGGTCACCGAGACGAACCTGAGCCAGATCCTGGAGCACATCGCGGAGGTCAAGCCGCAGCTGCTGATCCTGGACTCGGTCCAGACCACTTATATACCGGAATTGGACAGCTCCGCCGGCTCGGTCACACAGGTGCGCGAGACCGCCGCGCGCTTGCGCGAACTGGCAAAGTCGAGCGGGATGGCGGTCTTCTTGATCGGTCATGTGACGAAGGAAGGCGCAATCGCGGGGCCGCGCGTGCTCGAGCACATCGTGGACACGGTGCTGTACCTCGAGGGGGACCGCTTCCAGTCTTACCGGCTGCTGCGCTCCACGAAGAATCGCTTTGGGGCGACCTCTGAAGTGGGGGTGTTCGAGATGCGCGAGCGCGGCTTGGTCGAGATCGTCAACCCTTCCGAAGCGTTTCTGGCTGAGCGCATGGTGAACGCCCCCGGTTCGGCAATTGTGGTGACGATGGAAGGGACCCGGCCGCTGCTGGTCGAGATCCAGGGGCTGACCAGCCCCACCGCGTTTGGCAACCCGCGCCGCACGCCGAACGGGATCGATTTCAACCGGCTGCTGCTCACCGCTGCGGTTCTCACGCGCCGCTTGGGGATGCGCCTGGGCGAGCAGGACATTTTTGTCAACGTGGTTGGCGGGATTTCCATCAGCGAGCCGGCGGCTGACCTGGCGGTAGCGGCGGCAATTGCCTCCTCTTTGCGCGGCGTGCCGGTGCGCGCCGAGTCGGTGTTGATTGGCGAGGTGGGGCTTTCGGGCGAGCTGCGCCTGGTGGGTCAGATGCCCGCCCGGCTGCGTGAAGCGGCTAAGCTGGGTTTCAAGACCGCGATTGTCCCGCGGCGTTTGCGCCAGTTCGAACCCTGGCCCGAAGACATACAGGTGGTGGAGGCGCGCTCGCTGCGCCAGGCGCTCGAGGCGGCTTTGCTGCCGGGCTCGCCCGATGAAAAGGCGGAATAGCCGCCGCCGCTAGATTCTCTCTCGACATGCAGGTTACGCAAACGCACCCCAGCTTCACAATTGGGGAGATCCCGGTCTACGGCGACCTGATCCTTGCGCCGATGGATGGCTTCTCCGACCAGCCTTTTCGTTCGTTGTGCCGCGAACTCGGCTCGGCGGTCAGTTACAGCGAGTTCATCAATGCGCTGGATGTGCTGCACGGTCACCCGCGCCTGGAGGAAAAGCTGGCTTTCCAGTCCGAAGAACGCCCGCTGATTTACCAGATCTACGACAGCGAGCCGGCGCGTCTGGTCGAGGCGGCGCTCAAGCTGCGCCGGCGCGGACCGGACGCGATCGACCTCAACCTGGGTTGTTCGGACCGCAGCGTGGCGGGGCGCGGGGCTGGCGCAGGAATGCTGCGCGACCCGCAGAGGGCGGCTCTGGCAATCGGGATGCTCCGCCGGGCGCTGGACATTCCGGTGACCGCCAAAATGCGCCTGGGCTGGGACGATCAGGAGCGCAACTACCTGACGGTCGCCCAGCTGCTCGAACAAAACGGGGCAAGCCTGATCGCGGTGCACGGTCGCACGAAAGCGCAGGGGTACTCCGGCGCGGCGGACTGGGATGCGATCGCCAGGATCAAACAGGCGGTCAGCGTGCCGGTGATTGCCAACGGCGACGTGCGGAGCGCGGCGGACATCGAGCGCGTCTTAGCGCACACCGGCTGCGACGGCGTGATGATCGGCCGCGCCGCGATCGGCAATCCCTGGATCTTCTCCAGGCTGGACCGCGATCAGGTATCCAAAGAGCAGGTGCGGGAAGTGATGCTGCGCCACCTGGAGCGTAACCAGGCGTTTTACGGTGAAACGCGCGGGCTGGTGCTCTTCCGCAAATACGCCAGCCGGTATCTCTCGCCGTTGAGGCTCTCGGTGGAACTGCGCAAGCAGCTGCTCACGGCTGAAACCTCACCCGATTTCCTCGAAATTCTCGATCGGATACCGGCTTGATCAATCTTATACCTCGCAGTCACATCCAGTCGGGCATGACCCATACCGCCATTGATTTACGATATGGGGGTAGAATAAAAGATATAGGCAAGGAGAATTTATGACAGCACTATCTCAGACGAATCGCGGCCTCTTGGATCGGGGGCTCATCTCGCGGGTGCGGCGCAACCACGGGCTGGAACATGCCACGCTGCACGTGTTGACGGAGGGGTTTCCGGGCCGGCCGCTGGCGGGACATTCCGACGTGGGCGGTTTCTGGATCATCGGTGAACTGGAAACCCCCGACGTAATTTCGGCTGCGGAGGAAGCGCTGGCGCGCCTGCAAGCCGGCGAGC
Source organism: Anaerolineae bacterium UTCFX2 (assembly GCA_002050125.1). Taxonomy (GTDB): domain Bacteria; phylum Chloroflexota; class Anaerolineae; order Anaerolineales; family UBA4823; genus UTCFX2. The sequence continues at coordinate 46,186 of MWTA01000032.1, forward strand.
GCCGGCTTGCGGTGCATCCGAGCTGCGGGACCAACTTTGCCACCGCGGGGGTGCTGGCGGGTTTGGCAGCCGGGGCGGCGATGTTCGGCGCCGGGCGCAAATTACGCACCAACATCGAGCGGCTGCCGGCTGCGATCATGCTGGCGACGTTGGCGCTCGTCGTTGCTCAACCCCTCGGTCTGCTGGTCCAGGAGCGTTTCACCACGTCCGGCGAGCCGGGTTCGCTGCAAGTGGTAGAGGTGAAACGCGTCCAAAACTCCCGCTTGCCGGTTCACCGGGTCGCCACGCAGGGTTGAGATATGGGAAAACCCACGCCGGTGGTTTATATCCTGCACGGCGAGGATGAATTTGGGATTGCCAAGAAGCTTGCCGAATTTGAGCGGCTGTTTGACGATCCGGGCGCTGCAGCAATGAACACCATCAGGCTGGAGGGCGGGGCGTTTCAACCGGAAAGGTTGATGGAAGTCGCCGGAGCGCTGCCGTTCCTGGCTAAGCGCCGCCTGGTGATCGTGTTCAATCCGACGAGCCGGCTGGGGACGAAGGAAGCCCGGCAGAAATTCATGCAAGACCTCGAGCAGATCCCGGCGACGACGGCGCTGGTCCTGTGCGAAGACAGACTGCTCACGGTCGAGCGGGAGGGGGAAAAAGATACGCGCCGCTGGCTCGAAAAATGGGCGCAAAAGAACCCCGAGCGCGCCTGGATTCGGGCGTTTCCGCCGCCAAAAGGCGGTGAATGGGCGCAGTCAATCCAGAATCTGGCGCGCCAGGAAGGCGGGCAAATTTCTCCGCAGACGTCTGTGGCGCTGTATGAACTCACCAACGGCGACTTGCGCCTGGCAGCCCAGGAAGTGAAAAAGCTGCTGGCTTATGTGAACTATAGCCGCCCCATCCAGCTTGAGGACGCGCTGAAGCTGACCGCCGATGTGGGTCAGGGGGACATTTTTGCAATGGTGGACGCGTTGGGAAACCGCGACCGGCGCCGGGCGCTGGGGATGCTGCGCCGGCTGCTGGATTACCTGGACTATTATGCGATCTTTGGGATGACCGTGCGCCAGTTTCGCCAGATTGCGCAGACGCGCGCGATCTTGGATGCGGGCAAGGACAAAGCGGAGGTTATCCGCGTGTTTAGGTTGTTTGATAAAAAAGCTTTCCTGGCGGACCGGTTGATCGGGCAGGCGCGCCATTTTTCAATAGCGGAACTGCGGTTGATCTACCATCGCCTGCTGGAGACGGACGAAGCGGTCAAGACCAGCCAGATGCCGGGCGATCTGGCGTTGGAGATGCTGGTCGCTTCCTTGACAGATTGAAAGGCAGATTAAAAAAAAGACAGGTTGAAACAGCCCGCGACGTGCGCGCCGGGGCAGCGCTGTTAGTGTACGCTGCCCCGGCTGTCTTGGTTACGCCCCGCCGTTGACGCCGATCCAGAGGTGGTTGGGGAGGACCGATTGGTTGGAACGCACTTCGATGCCGCCGGCGGTGAAGCGCTTCTCGTTATGCTTCTCGTTGGTGGGCGGCGCAGCGACTGCACCAGATTTGCCGTTGAGCATACTGGGATGGACGAAGCAGAGGGTGGGTCTGCTGCCGTATTTATCCCGATAGTACAGCGCGGCGCGCTCGATTTTGCTGTCCAGGTTGACTTTGGGGTCGTTATCGAACCAGAGCATGCCGATGTTCATGTTTCATCTCCTTCCAGATTATTCGGGTCGAAATCTTCGTCCTGCGCTTGCGATTGCGAGGGGTTGAGGGCGCAGGTCCAGAAGCGCAGCCAGGCGCCGCCGTAAGGAACCAGAAATTGCTGGCCCTTTCGCAGGCGGCGCGTCGAAAGCCCATCGCTGCTGGCAAGCTGGCGCGCCAGGCGCTCGTCCTGCATGTGACCAAACAGGCGGGTGCGGAACGCGCTGAGGTAGCGTGGCTCGATCTGCGAGACCTGCCCAGCCGGCAGGGCAGCCAGCGTCCAAAGCTGGTAACGCGGACCGTGGCGGATCAGCCAGTAAAGGCTGCTAAAAGTGGGTTCGTCCAGGAACGGCAACAACGCTGCCAAATCGTCGATCACCAGCAGGAATGTTGGGTCCTGTGGACCGGTGCGCTTGCGCATTTCAGCGGTGCGCACCATCTCTTCGACCAGGCTGAGGATGCCGGGATGTTCAACCGGTAGCAAACGGCGGCAGTGGGATTGGTTTTCTAGCCCAGCGTATTCTTCGGGTTGGACGGCGATCAGGTTGAAGACGACCTGCTGGGGTGAATTGATGTGAACCAGCGAGGTCAGCAGCGCTTGGAGCAGGGCGGTCTTTCCGCTGCCCGGGTCGCCAACGAGCAGCAGCGCCCCCGGCGCCGGATTGCTGAAATCCAGCAGGAAGGGTAAGCCGTCGTCGCAAACGCCGAGCAAGGCTGAGCTTTCGGGAATCTCAGCCAGATTCAACCCGTCCAAAATTTGATCCAGTTTGGGTTGGACGCTCAGCGCCGGAACCGCAGCCGCCTCAGCCCCGTAAGCCACTAGGGGCGGGGGCTTGCGGCGCAGCCGCGGATATCCTCCGGCGGCTGGAAAAAAGCGATCGAGTGGTTTGAGGCGGCGAGCCAACGCCTCGTTCAGAGTAGACATAGCTCCTCCATTCTTGCTATATAGAACATATGTTCTATTATAAACGGTTTTATGGAAGTGTCAAGAGTTGAATTAATGTTCGTGTATTGGCGTATCTTGAGTCGGATTATCCGGGGCATTGCCTCGATTGTCGGGAAGAATACCCCGCGAACGTCTCCCATGCCGCTGCGGTGAAAATCTCTACTGCGGCGCTGGCTGGGGAAGGGGAAGGGGTTTTGGATTAGCAGCCTTGAAACTTTACCGGACAATTATAGAGGTTTGCGGTACACCCGGTAGCGCTTGTAGATACGGGCGCCCATGCGCTCCGCCAACTGCGGGGTAGCCGGGTTGTCCTCGCTGGTGAGCGACAGGTCGATCCATTCATAGCCTTTATTTTGCACTCGGCGCGCCATTTCGTCGAACAACAGCACCCCCACCCCGCGATTCCAGTATTCCGGCAAGACCAGAACGCTCTTGATCGTCAGGCACTTGGGCTGGCGGCGCATATACCAGATCAGCCGCAGGTAATCCCAGGGATAGCGCAAACCGTTGGCATGTTGAAAGGCTTCGTTCAAGTTTGGCAGCGCCGGGAACCAGCCGACCGCGCGCCCATCCACTTCGGCAAACAGGATCAACTCTGGGTCGGCGACCTGGCGAAATTGCGCCAGCATTTCCTCCAGCGCCTCGCGCTGCCAGGGAATGAAATCGGTCAGGTGGGCGGTGGCGCGGTTGAGCAGTTCCAGGATGGTTTGAGCTTCTTCGGTCCAACGATCCAGGCGCGCTGCGCGGATCTGGATCTGGCCGCGTTGGCGCAGACGGTCAGCCAGGCGGTGTAAATGCTCCATTTCCGGGTTGTCTGCCGTCAGATCGAAGGCAAATGCCAGATTGTCGCCGCGCGCGGGGGCGAAGCCATAGCGCTCGACGAAATCACGATAATAGGGTGGCGTGTGACCGCAGAGCAGCGCCGGCGGGCGGTCGCGCCCTTCGATCAGCACGCCATAACTGTCTTCATAATCGAGGTTGAATGGACCATAGAGCGTTTCCAGCCCGCGCTGGCGCGCCCAGTCAGCGGCGCGCTCGAACAGAGCGCAGGCAATTTCATAGTCGGGGAGGCACTCGAAGAAACCGAACATGCAATCGCGCATGCCGCGTTGTTCGTTGACCGCGCGATCTTCTGCAGCGCAGATGGTGCCTGCCGGGCGGTTGTCTTGCCAGGCGATAAAGAATTCAGCTTCACCGCGCTGAAAAAAAGCGCCCTTTTGTGGATCGATGCGCCGCGTGAGCTCCGGCAGAAGCGGGGGCGCCCAGAGCGGATCGCCGCGGTAGATGCGCCAGGGAAAACGCAGAAAGATATTACGGTCAGCCCGGCTGCGCAGCGGGAGAATCTGCAGAGTGCTCATAGGACTTCCGGCGGCTCCAGCGCAGTAGCCCGGCGTTCTTCCAGTTGCATGACCACTTCGTTGTATTCCGCCCTTCCGAGCGGATAGAAGTAGGCGAAGACGATCCCGCTCAGCAGCAGCAGCGCCGGGATCGGACCGACCACCAGCCGAATCCCGAACAAGGCGGATGGCTGCTGGACAGCCGCGTTGGGGATGTAGCCGGTCCGGTCGAGCAGCAGCAGGATGAGCGGGATGGCGATGGAAGAGGCTACTTTCTGCATCAGAGAAACCAGGCTGTAGAACATCCCTTCATGGCGTTTGCCGGTTTGCAGCTCATCCCATTCGATGGCGTCGGGAATGATCGCCCAGGTCAGTACGTGGGCGGCGCTTATCCCGATGCCCGCCATGATACACAAGGTCATGATCCAGGGTAAACCGGTGTCGGCGGTAACCGTGACCAACACAACCTGGACGGCAGCCCAAAAAGCGATCCCGAAGATGTAAGCCAGGCGTTTGTTCCAGTTGTGCGCCATCCAGACCCACAACGGCAAGGCGATGATGGCGGTTATGAAGATGGCGCCCATGATCAAATCGCTTTGATCTTCACGCAGCAGCGCATATTTAATAAAAAAGAGCAGCGCAGTCTGTAAGATGTCTATTGCAACCCAGGTGAGCAGGAAGATCACCGCGCCAAAAATGAAAGGTCGATTTTTTAACGCGGCGCGCAGCGACTGGATCAGGCGCGGCTGCTGCGCCTGCATGTAATCGGGGCGCTCGCGGGTGTTGAAAAAGACGAGCAGGATGGGCAGCATACAAAGCAGTCCAAAAAGAACCGCCATTTCACGCACCCGCCCGGCGTTTTCAGGGATGAGCGAACCGATGATCGCCAACGGAATTGTGAAGGCGATCAGGCTGCCCGCGATTGAAAAGAGCATGCGGTATGAGGTCAGGCTGGTGCGCTCATCGTAATCCTCGGTCAATTCGGGCGTCAGCGCGGCGTAGGGCATATTGGTCAGGGTAAAGGTGAGGTCGAAGAGCATGTAAGCCAGGGCGTAGTAACTAGCGAGCAGGAACTGATTCGCCAGGGGCGGACGAACCCAAAGCATGATAAAACACAAGCCGAACGGCAGGGCGCCAAAGATCAGGAAAGGCCGGCGGCGCCCCCAACGCGTGCGCATGCGGTCCGAAAGATGCCCGATCAGGGGGTCGTTAATGTAATCCCAGGAGCGGCCTAGGAAAATAGCCAGGGCAGCCAGGCTGGCTGGCAAACCCACGACATCGGTCAGGAAGATGGCAAAATAGACCGCCAGGATCGTGTTGGTGACGCTGAAAGAGATGTCGCCAAAGCCGTAAATCCATTTTGTGCGCCGGTTGAGGGTCATAGGCGAGTTCCTCACTGCGAGGTGGGATGATGAAATACTACGCGACCATATAGCCAGTTTTCTGCCTGGATTTTATCCGATCTGGCAGGGTTCAGTAACCCAATCCGGCGATAAGAATCCTGCGCGGACGTGCAACTTATTGGACGGTTGTGCATCTAAGATATAGTTTGTCAGAATGTTTCATCTGTGAGGTAACGCTTATGCCGCTTTTTGAATTTGTGTGCAGCGAGTGCGGTCAGCCCTTTGAGGAACTGGTTCGCAGTTCCAACGCAATCAGCGAGGTGAGCTGTCCAGAGTGTGGCAGCCCCAAGGTTTCCAAGAAAATATCCACCTTTGCCTCCAGGCTGAGCGGCGGGGTAAGCTCAAGCGGTTTCAGCGCGGCGTCATGCGCGCCGGGCGGCGCCTGAGGCATATCCCGTTAGCCGGCTGTAGGCTGGTCAACCCATAATTTTTTCGAGATAAAAGCCTGGGAGCTAACAAAAGCCTCAGGCTCTTAAACTATTTACAGAATGTGGACTGGCGGGTAAACTTTCGGGGTGATGAGCACTCTGGACGCCGAGCGCGAACGCCAATTCATGGATTATCTGCGTGATGGAATCACGGCTGCGAAGGATGGTCACCGCAGCCTGGCTCAATCGCTGCTATACCGCGCGATCTATATCAATGGCGATGACGCCCGCCCCTACATCTGGCTGTCTTCCACGACCGACGACCCGCTCGAACAAATCGAATATCTGGAGAAGGCTGTGGCAGCAGAACCTGCCAACGTCGCTGCCCGGCGCGGCCTGGCGCTGCTGAAAGGGAAGATCGATCCAACCAGGCTGATGCAGGCAGAAGCCTTAGAAAGGGCTGACGAAGCGGCTGTTATAGGGGCGGGGCCCGCCTCGAGCGCGCCGATCCAGGTTGAAGGCGAGGCGTTCCTCTGCCCGCGCTGCGGCGGGAGGCTGACATTTTCGATGCAGAGCGGGGCGCCTACGTGCGAGTATTGCGGTTATCACGAAGACAGCGCCGCTTCAGGCATAGAATCTGCCGGCCCATTGGCTTCGCTGGCGGATCGAGCTGAGCAGGTGCTGGATTTTCTCATCCCGACCACGCTGGGTCACACCTGGGCAAGGGCGCAGCAGCATCTTTGCTGCGAACGCTGCGGCGCACACAGCCTTTTGCCCCCGGGGCAGAAAACCAACCAATGCCCGTACTGCGGTTCGAACCAGATCGTGAAGACCACGCCGCTGGAAGAGCTGGTGGACCCGCAACTCGTCGCGGTCGTGAAGATCGATGAGGGCGAGGCGCGTAAACGGGTGCGCCAGTGGTTGGGGAAAGGATTGTTTGCTCCCGATAATTTGATCAGCTCCGGCGCGAGCTTGCAGCTTCGGGCTGGATATTATTCATTTTGGACCTTCGACGGCGCGGTGGAAGTGCGCTGGTCCTGTGAAGTGAATATGGGGAGTAACGATCGCCCTCGCTGGGAACCTTCAAACGGCGTGGAGACGCGTTTTTTTGATGACGTGTTGGTGCCAGGGATCAAGACGATCACGCTCCAGGAGCAGCACGCATTGCAGCCGTTCGACTTACACGCCGTGGAAAATTTCGATCCTGGATACCTGGCGGGCTGGCCGGCAGTGTTCTACGACCGCTCGCTTTCGGACGCTTCGCTGGTTGCCCGCGACGAGGTGATTCGCGAAATGCGCCCCCAAATGTACAGCCTGATCGAGCCCGGCCGCGACAAGCGCAATGTCAACATTGGGGGCGGAGAATGGAGCGGGATGACCTTCAAGCATTTGTTGCTGCCGCTCTGGATCGGCGAGTATCGTTTTCAGGGCAAGAATTTTCAGGTGCTCGTTAACGGTCAGACCGGCAAAGTGACGGGCGAGAAACCAAGCGATTCGGTCAAGATCGTGTTTATGGCGCTGCTGGTGTTGGTGATCCTGGCAGTCATCGTGATGCTGTACTTGATCTTTGGCGCGCCAAACGCGCCCTTATGAACGCCGATCCGGATGGCGCTGGCGATCAGATAAAGCGTTGCATCCACATCCTTTGAATAAGGCAATCTCATTGTTTTTATGAATAAACCGCTGAATTTTCAATCGATTATTATGACCCTGCAAGAATTTTGGGCTGGCAGAGGCTGTTTGATCTGGCAGCCCTATTACAACCAGGTAGGCGCAGGTACGTACAACCCGGCGACATTCCTGCGCGTACTGGGTCCTGAACCGTGGAATGTGGCTTATGTGGAACCGTCGATCCGCCCGGATGACGGTCGCTATGGCGAGAACCCCAACCGGATGCAAATGCATTATCAGTTTCAGGTGATCTTGAAACCCGACCCGGGGAATCCGCAGGAGATCTATTTAGATTCGCTGGAGGCGCTGGGGATCGACCCGCGCGAGCACGACATCCGCTTTGTGGAAGACAATTGGGAATCGCCCGCGCTGGGAGCCTGGGGTCTGGGCTGGGAGGTCTGGCTGGACGGTCAGGAGATCACCCAGTTCACCTACTTCCAACAGGCGGGCGGCATCCCGCTCGATCCGGTCTCGGTGGAGATCACCTATGGCTTGGAGCGGATTGCGATCGCGCTGCAACGAGTAAGCAGCTTTCGCGAGATCCAGTGGAGCCCGACCCTGACGGATGGGGATGTCAACTTGCAAGCGGAGCAGGAACACAGCCGCTACTATTTTGAAATTGCCGACGTGGAGCGTCTGCGCCAGATGTATGACTTGTTCGAGCAAGAAGCCTATGCCTGTCTGGCGAGGGGACTGGTGCTGCCGGCGCATGATTACCTGCTCAAATGCTCGCACACCTTTAACGTGCTGGACACGCGCGGGGCGGTGGGAGTGACCGAACGGCAGGCGCTGTTTGGGAGGATGCGCGAAGTGGCGCGCGGCGTGGCGGAAGCCTATCTGGCTCAGCGCCAGCGGCTGGAATTTCCCTGGCTGGATGAGGCGGCGCAGGTTGAGAGCGCTCCGCCAAAGGCTGGGCACAAAGCGGCGCTCGCGGAGACGGCTGCTGGCGGCGTGCAGTCAACCGCCCCGCTGTTGTTCGAGATCGGAACGGAGGAGCTGCCTGCCGGCGACCTGGAAGCCGCGCTGCGCCAGCTCGAAGAGCGCCTGCCAGCGCTTCTGGACGAGCTGCGTTTGAGCTATCAGACCCTGGATGTGCTGGGAACGCCGCGCCGCCTGACAGTCCTGGTGGATGGACTGGCAGCGCGCCAGTTCGACCTGGAACAGGTGATCAAAGGGCCTCCAGCCGAGCGAGCCTATGATGCGCATGGCGCGCCAACCAAAGCCCTGGAAGGGTTTGCACGCAGCAAAGGAGTCACGCTGGATGACATTGACGTGCGCGAGTTGGACGGCGGAAGCTACGTTACGGCGCGGGTGCGCCAGGAGGGGCGCCCGGCGGTGGAGGTGCTGGCTGAAGCGCTGCCGGGGTTGATCGCCGGTTTGAAGTTCGAGAAGCCGATGCGCTGGAACAGCAGCAATGCCGCTTTTTCGCGTCCGATCCGCTGGCTGCTGGCTGTCTTTGGCAGCGGAGAGCAAGCGCGGGTTGTGCCGTTTGAATTTGCTGGATTGCAATCCGGGGATGTGACGCGCGGTCTGCGTTTCCTTCAGCCGGTTGAGAAACAAGTCCGTTCGAGAGAAGAGTACCTGCAGTATTTGGGCGAGCAAGGCATCCTGATAAGCGGCGCAGCGCGGCGCCTCAGCATTCAGCAGCAGGCTGCGGCGCTCGCGGCTGAGGCTGAGGGTTGGGTTGAAAGCGACGCCAGCCTGCTGGCGGAGGTTGCCAATCTGGTCGAAGCGCCAACTGCCCTGCGCGGTGTTTTTGAGGCAGAACATCTCAAACTGCCGTATGAAGTGCTGGTTTCGGTGATGAAAAAGCATCAGCGTTACTTTCCGCTTCAGGCAGGTGCCCCGGCGGCGCTGACGAGTGAACAGAAACAACAGAGCGCCAAACCAGCCTTGCTGCCAGGTTTCATCACAGTGCGCAATGGAGATCGGCACGGGCTAGAACTTGTCAGAGAAGGAAACGAGCACGTGATCCGCGCCCGCTTTGCCGACGCCGATTTCTTTGTGCGCGAGGATTTGAAGCAGCCTTTGGAAGCCTATGTTCCGCAGCTCGCGACCCTGACCTTTCAGGTGAAGTTGGGGAGCATGTTGGATAAAGTGCACCGCATCCAGAACCTGGTCGACGATCTGTTTGGGTTGATCGAGCTGGACAACGCGCAGATGCAGACCGCGCAGCGGGCAGCCGCCCTGTGTAAAGCCGACCTGGCGACCAAGATGGTGGTCGAGATGACATCGCTGCAAGGACAGATGGGTCGTTATTATGCCTTGCAATCCGGCGAGACACCCGAGGTTGCCCAGGCAATCTTTGATCACTACCTGCCGCGCTTTTCTGGCGATGAGTTGCCGGCGGCTCTGCCGGGGCTGACCGTGGGGCTGGCTGACCGCCTGGATACCTTGACGGGTCTGTTTGGGGCGGGGCTGGCGCCAAGCGGAAACAAAGATCCGTTCGCACAGCGCCGGGCTGCTCTGGGGCTGGTGCAGGTTTTGCTGACCCGCGGCTTGGATTTCGACTTACGCCGCGGCATCGAAGCCGCCGCGGCGCACTTGCCGCTGCCGATCAGCGCTGACGACCGGCAAGCGGTGTTGGAGTTCATCGTCGAGCGGCTGCGCAACGTGCTGCTCGATCAGGGGCGACCTTATGATGTCGTGGAGGCGGTACTGGCGTCGCAGGGACACATCCCGGCGCGTGCGGCTCAGGCGGTCAATCAACTGGAAGCCTGGACGAAGCGGCTCGATTGGCACAGCATTTTGCCCGCCTTTGCGCGCTGCGTGCGGATCACGCGCCCGTTGGATCAAAGCTATGCGGTGGACGCGGACGATTTCGCGGAACCGATCGAGAGCGAATTGTACGCAGCCCTGCTGGAAGCGGAAGGATTGCCGCGGCGGGCTGGATTGGTGGATGATTTCTTGAATTCCTTCCTGCCGCTAATTCCGTTGATCAACCGCTTTTTCGACGCGGTGCTGGTAATGGCGGATGAACCGCGGCTGCGCGAGAACCGCTTAGCGCTGTTGCAGCGCATCGTGCGCCTGGCGGAGGGCGCCGCGGATATGGCGCGCCTGGAAGGCTTTTAGAGCGCCAGGGGTTCGCGGATCGAGAAAATTAATCAGCCGCTGAGGAGGGAGAAACGAAGCGGCTGCAATGCAATTAATCTGCAAAATAATTTAAAAGAGATCGACCCCTATATATTGGGGAGAATTGTTAAAGTTTTGCCTAAACTGCGGGAGAATGCTTGACATTCCGCTTAATTGATGTTATTTTCTTTCTTATAGGCACCTTACAAATATGCAAGGTGAAATATCAAAAGTGCAAGTTCAAATGAGCGGTTCTGGCGGGAATCGCTCGCAGGAGGCCGAGATGTCGTTAGCAAAGGTTGTCCATCAACTGTCCACCGACAATGATTTCGCTGCGCAATGGAAATCAGATCCCGAGGGCACACTGGAAAAGCAAGGCTTGAAGCTGTCGAGCGAGGAACTGGCGTTCCTCAAGACCGGACTCAAGCGGCGAGACGTCGATGAAGTCCGCCTGGCGGATTATCTTTACAAGGCTAAGAATTGGCAATTTTAGATTCGGCATAATAAACTGAATTCTTTTCAAGAAACGATCAATCGAATATGGCACGCAGGCGGCGCATGGTCCGAGTATATTCGGGCGATGCGCCTGGCTGTTAACCGCGGTTCGGATGCAGGCGAGGCGTCGAGTCTGGCGGCGCTGCCGGGTCTGTGCTGTCAGGCGGCGGGAGGGGATGCCGCCGAGGCGCAGGTGTTGACGGCAGCCTGGCTTTTGCTCTACGAGGCGGCTGCGATTACCGATAACATAGAAGACCGTGATCCTCCGGCTGATTGGTGGGCGCAATCCGGCAGCGCCGCCGCCCTGAGCGTCGCGACCGGGTTGTATTTCAGCGCCTGCCAGGCGCTGATCCAACTGGAGGCAGCGCTCCCCGACCTCCGCACGGCGCGGGAGGTGCGCGACGAGATGCTGCGCCGGGTTCTTGAAATGTGCAGCGGGCAGCACCTCGACCTGACGCAGCCCCGCCCAACCCTCGCGACCTACTGGCAGGTAGCGGGGGCAAAATCGGGTACATTCTTTGGCATGGCTGGCTGGGCGGGGGCGCGCCTGGCGACCACAGACCCGCAGACGCTGCAGGGGTTTCAAGAGTTCGGCGTCCAGTTGGGGCTGCTGATCCAAATCCTAGACGACTTGAAGGAATACCAAATCCTCGAACAAAGGGCGCATGAGAACGCGCTAGATCCTGAAAGCCTGCCTGATTTAGGGCGTTCGCTGCCGGCGGCGTACGTGCGCGAGGTGGCGCCGCCGGATGTGGTCGCACGTTTTGAACAGTTATTGGCAGCCCCGACCGCGACCGCGGATGCGGGCGCCCAAATCGTGCAAACAATCGAACGTTTTGGCGGCGCGGCTTACGTGCTGGCAGAACTGGAAGTCAAACGCCTGAAAGCGTTGGAAGGGCTGGAAAGCGCGGGCGCTCGTCCGCCTGCGCGGGACGACCTCCTGCGCCTGCTGGCAGCGGTTTACCCCCTCGATTGAGCCGTACAGATCGGTTCAAGCGTGTGTTTCATCTGCAAAGCCCCGCTAAAAAGCCCCGCGCTCCGGTATACATTTGTAAAGAAAACCAGCGCTTTGTGCTAGAATCTTGCTATGCAAGCCGCTCGCGCAACCCCCTTACGACAAGCCGAAAGATGGATGGCGGTATTGCCGTTCATCCTGGCATTGGGCTTCTTTGCGTTTATCGCCTTCACCGCGATCCGGTTAATCAGCTATCCAGATGATGGAATTGATAATGTAGATCAGGGCTTGGTCCTGTTGCTTCAACCAGGAGGTCCGGCAGATGGGATACTGCTGCCGGGGGACGTTATTCAAACACTGGAGGGGGTCCCTTTCGAGCAGGTCCGCTTTGATTACAACCGGTTGGGTAAGAAGGGCGGAGAAGCGATTAATTTGACGCTCCTGCGGGATGGGCAGACGATCAAGACCGCATACGTTATGAAAGCGCCTTCGGCGGGGCTGATCGCCAGCCGGCTCATGGCGATTCTGGTAGCGCTGATCTTCTGGGCGGTGGGAGTGGTGGTGGAGGCTTACAAACCGCTGGGGAAGAGCCAGCCGGTTGTCTTCCTTTGGTTTCAAGTCAGCGCGCTCACTCTGTCAGCCGGGTCGGCTTCCTCTATGGGGATGATCTGGGCTGGTACGCTTTTTAGCACGCTGCTCTGGATCCTCGGTCCGCTTTCGGTCCATTTTCATGCAATCTTCCCTCAACCGAACCTGGGTAGGGGTCTAAAGATCTATCTCCGGGTTGTGTATCTGATCGCTCTGATCGGGGTGTCGCTGCTCTTGTGGACAGGAGCGCCGCAACTGTCTGCGGCTTCTTTGCTGCTGCTGGCGATCAACTTGTTTGTAAGCGTGGGGTTATTGGTAATTGATTATTATAGAGCCGAGTCGCCTGGGGTGCGCGGCAAGATCCGCCTGGTGTTATTGGGCGGCGCGCTGGCGGTGATTCCTTTTCTAATTCTGACCCTTCTGCCGGATGTGCTTTTTGGGGAGCCTCTGGTCCCCTATTCTTATGCGTTTCTGTTATTGGGGATTCTCCCGCTGACGTACGGATACGCCATCTTTCGCTATCGGTTGATCGAGATCGATCAGAAAGTCAACCGCGGCGCGACCTTCATCCTGGTTTTTTCAATCCTGGCGGGTTTCTACCTGGTGCTCTCCGCGATTTTAAATCATATACTACCCCAGGATCTGCGCACCTCGCCGCTCATCAACACCATCCTGGTGATGACGCTGGCGAGTTTTTACATTCCTCTCTTTCGCGGGGTACAGCGGCTGGTTGACCAGATGTTTTATGGCGGCTGGTACGATTACCGGTTTGGCATCCGCCAGCTTACTGAAAACCTGTTTCAGATCAACGACTTGAAGCTGCTGGCAGAGACCGTCAGCGCAAGGCTGGTAAATACGTTCCGCCTGGAGGAAGCGGTGGTTTTTTTGCGCGACCAGAGCGGAGACTTTTCGGTGGTCGAATCTACCTTTGGAAACGCGGCAAAGAAGCACGTTCGGCATCAATTCCCCGTACTGCCGCGCTCCAGCCTGACATATCTTATGAGAATCGGCGCAACCGAACGCACTGAACTGCTGCAAGCGCTTTCCCAGGTCACGCTAACCCCCCAGGAATTGCAGTTATTGAGGACCGAACAGATCCACCTGTGGGTGCCGATCGTCGGTCACACTCAGATCATGGGGTTGCTGGCATTGGGTCCCAAGCTGGGCGGTGATGTGTATAGCGCGGATGATCTTGATATCCTGCGCGTGGTTGTTCAACAGCTAAGCCCGATTGTCGAAAACATTCACCTGGTTTTGGATCTGAAACAGCATGCGCGCGAACTGGAAAGCCGGGTGGAGCAGCGGACCGCCGAACTGCACGATGAAAAGGAACGGGTCGAGGCGATCTTAGCCAACGTAGGCGACGGGGTGGTCGTCACAGATTTGGCGGGAGATATCCTGACAGTCAATCGGGCGTTTGAGAAGCTCTCCGGCTATTCCGTGCAAGAAATCTCAGGGCTTAACCTGTTCCAGATGATCGTGCAGGATAACATTCTCACCCAGGTGAACGCGATGCGCGAATCGCTGCAAGAGGGACATGCCTGGAGCGATGAATTGGTCAGCCGGCGGAAGAACGGTAAGCAGTACAATGTGCGCTTTACAATTGCGCCGGTTCATGATCGAAGCGGTGGAACGGTGGGGTTTGTGGGCAGCCAGACCGACATTACCCGGCAAAAAGAGCTGGACCGCATGAAGGATGCATTCATATCCGATGTATCCCACGAGCTGCGAACGCCCATCACAAATATCGGTTTGTACATAGAGTTGTTGAAGAACGCGCCTTTAGACCGCCACAAACACTATCTTGCTGTCGTCAAGGGTCAGTCTGAAGTCCTGACAAAACTGGTAGAGGATATCCTGGATCTTTCCCGCCTGACCGCATCCAAAACCCGATCGGTGACTTATGCTCCTGCAGATCTGAACACGCTCACTGAGCAAGTTGTCCTGGCTCATATACCGTTGGCGGAAGCGGCGGGAGTGAAAATAAGTTTTTCCCCCGAGCCGAACCTGCCGTTGATTTCAGTTGAGCAAAATCAGATCGGTCGGATGCTGACAAACCTGATCACAAATGCGATCCGCTACGCCCCGCAAGGAGAGGTGCAGGTGATGACCGCCCTGGCAGATGAGCGGATCTGCCTGACCGTGCGGGATACGGGGATTGGGATCGACCCTCAGGACCTACCGCATATTTTTGACCGGTTCTATCGCGGGCGGAATGTGCGGCAATCCGAGATGCATGGGACCGGCTTGGGGCTGGCGATCGTTAAAGAGATCGTTGATTTTCATGCGGGGGAGATTGAAATGGAAAGCGAGCTGGGAAAAGGCTCTTGTCTGCGCATCTGGCTGCCGATTGCGCAATAATTCGCAGCCCGAAAAGATTTCAACGCCGCGCTCAACGGAGCCGGCTGACCCGATCGTGCCTTTGAGTTGGAGTCTGGTAGGAAAATGTCGATAACCGACGATATTAAAGACCGGATTAACATTGTGGATCTGGTCTCCGAATCGGTACAACTGCGCCGCACGGGCAAGAATTACACGGGCTTTTGTCCTTTTCACCCCAACCAACGGACGCCAGCCTTTGTCGTTTTTCCAGACACCGGCACCTGGCGCTGTTTTGGGCAATGCAACGAGGGCGGGGATATTTTCCAATTCGTAATGAAGAAGGAGGGTTGGGATTTCTCCGAGACGCTGCGCTATCTGGCTGAACGGGCTGGCTTGCAGTTGCAGGCTCAAACCCCCGAAGCGCTGGCAGCTGCTGAAGTGCACGACCATCTGCACAATCTATTAGAAGCGGCGGTGATTTTCTATCGTGACCAGATGCTGAACACCCGGGCGGGAAAAGCAGCGTTGGAATACTTAAAGAAGCGCGGTCTCAACGAAGCCACGCTGGAGACTTTTGGGCTGGGCTACGCCCCCGATTCCTGGGATGTGACCTTGAAGCACTTCAGGGGCAAGGGGCATTCTATCGATGAGCTTTTATCCGCGGGGCTCGTGACCGAGAGGGAGGCGGGGCGCGCTCATGAAAAGGGCGCCCAGGAGGCAGGCGTGTATGACCGCTTCCGCAACCGCATTATGTTCCCAATCCGAGACGGGCGCGGGCGTATGGCTGGCTTCGGCGCGCGCATTCTCAATCCAGATGATGTGCCCAAGTTTCTGAATTCGCCGCAGACGCCGGTGTTTGACAAGGGACGCCTGCTCTACGGGCTCGACCGGGCGCGCAAAGCGATTCGCGCCCAGGACCAGGCGGTGATCGTGGAGGGCTATCTGGATGTGATCGCGCTGCACCAGGCTGGCTTTGAAAATGCGGTTTCCCCGATGGGCACAGCTTTGAGCGAATCGCAATTGTATCTGTTGAAGAACTTCACCCAGCGGGTGGTGCTGGCTTTAGATTCCGACGCCGCCGGCGACAAAGCCACGCTGCGCGGGCTGCAGATCGCCCGCCAGGCGATGGACCGCGAGCAGGATCCGGTTTTCGATGCGCGTGGATTGCTGCGACACGAGGCGCGCCTGCAGGCAGATATTCGCGTCACCACGCTGCCAGCCGGGATGGACCCGGACGAAGTGGTCAACCGCGATCCGGCTGAATGGCAGCGGATCCTGGAGCAAGCCCAACCGATTGTCGTGCATGTAATGGAAGCGCTTGCCGTAGGTCGGGATGTCCAAGATGCGAAGGTGAAGAGCGAGATCGCCGCGCAGGTAATCCCGTTGATTGAGGATTTGCCCAACCCGATTGAACGGGACACTTATAGACAGCGGCTGGCGCGTTTTCTGCGAGTCGATGAGCAAACGTTGATGGCTTTCAACCCGCAGCCAAGACGCCAAAAAGCGCGCGCCGCGCGCTTTGCTGCGCCAGCCGCCTCAGAAAAGCAGCCAGCGGTCAAACCGGCTGCAATGAGCAGTTACACTTTGGAAGCGCATTGCTTAGGGATATTGCTGCGCAAGCCTAACTTGCTGTATCTGGTCGACCGTCACTTGCAAGAAAATGGGCTGGCTCGCCTTGCGCCGGATGATTTCGAGCACGCCGACCACAAAACGATCATCCGCCTCTTTCAAGACTCGCTTGACCAGGACCTGGGCGAACCGCTGGATTTTGTGATGAACAACATGTCCCTGCCGCTGATGGATCTGGCGGATGGGCTGCTGGCTCGCACGGAAAAACTAGATCCGAATGAAGAGCGCGTCCTGGAGGATTTGATGCGCGGCTTGCTGGATCTGAGGCGCAGAAGACTCCACCAGGAATTGGACTATCAGCGGTTCTTGATTGAAGAATCCCAGGTTCAGGGAGATATCCGCGCCACACAACACCTGCAATATATGGTAAAACTGGCAGAAGCGAAACGCCGGATCGACTATGCAATGAAAAAATACAGCAGCCGCTCTCCTGCGTTGCGGTCTTAAAGATAGCAAGCAATCAGCCCGCCAAGCGGCATTTCGAAAGAAATAGTCATAAAAGAACAGAGATGTCTGCAGGACCAACAGCACGAGATACAACTCGGGGTTTCCAGGACGAACTGGACGATTCCGATCCGCTGACGCTTTCCGATCTCTATGAAGAGGATCTGACCCTGAACGGCGTCGACGAAATACCGGGAGATGATGAAACCTCGGGAGATAATGAAAACGGAGAAGATGATTTATTCACCGGCGAGGATATTGACGAAGAGACTCTGTCGTTGGAGACAGCAGACCTGGAATTGCTGATTAAAGAAGAACCATTGAACTTACTCCAAGACCCAAAAATATATTCGGAAATTAATGAAGATCCGGTGCGGCTTTATCTGAAAGAGATCGGAAACATCGATCTGCTAAAGCTGGATCAGGAGTTTTGGCTGGCGACTCGCCTGGAAGCTGCCCGGCGGCTGGAGGCTTTAAACCGCAGGCATCCATTAGCGCGCAGCCAAAGCCCGGCGGACGAAGAGGCTCTTATTCCCGAGTCGTACCTCCAGGATGGCGAGACCGCGCGCCGCATCTACCAGGCGCTGTATGAGGAGTTGTCCACTACCTGGTCGCGCGTCCAACAGGATACCGGACGATTGGGTTACGAATGTCTGGACCTGGGTCAAATTCTGGCAGAGGCTCAGATGCTGCGCTCGACCTGGCAGAGCGGGATGCCTTCATACCTGAGGTCTTATCTCGATAATGGGCTTTGGGGAACGGACCCGCTCTGGAACGACATTGCCCGGCTGGCTTTTACCGTTTTTCTCTATTTATACATGCTGCCGCAAAGCCTGGACAAGCTGCTGTCCACCCATATCAAGAGCAAAGGCAGGCTCCCCAGACAGGCTACTTTCATGAAGCATCTGCCAGAAAAAGAGCAACTGCAGCGCGAACTGGAAGGGATCATCGCCCGGAGCGAGGATGCGCACAATGCGATCATCCGGGCGAACCTGCGGCTGGTTGTGAGCGTTGCCAAACGTTACGTCGGGCGCGGCAGCTCTTTCCTGGATTTGATCCAGGAGGGGAACATCGGATTGCTGCGCGCGGTGACCAAATTTGATCCGACCCGGGGTTATAAGTTCAGCACGTATGCCACCTGGTGGATCCGGCAGTCGATCAGCCGCTCGATTGCAGATCAGGCGCGCACGATTCGCATCCCAGTGCATATCTTCGAGTCGCTGAACCGCTTGCTGCGCATCCAGCGCGAGTTGATCCAGAAGCTTGGCCGCGAGCCAACCATCGACGATATTGCCCTGGAAGCGGGTTATCTGGAACCAAAAGACCGCCAGGCGATCTTGCGCTCGATCGCCGATTCGACGCCCGTGGAAGCGGATGTGCGCCGGCGTTGGAACCGGGCGTCTGCCAAGGTCAACCGGATCATGCGGGCGCTGGAAGAACCGATGTCGCTGGACAGTCCGGTTGGTCCCGAAGACAGCAGCCAACTGGGGGATTTCATTGAAGACGAAGATGCCCTGGAGCCAATGGACGCGGCGGCGCGCGAGATGCTGCGCGAGTCGGTGAAGAACGCCCTAGCGGTGCTTTCAGACCGTGAGCGCCAGGTATTGGAACTGCGTTTTGGTTTGGTGGATGGTAAAGCGCACACGCTCGAAGAGGTGGGTCAATACTTTGCGGTGACCCGCGAGCGCATTCGTCAGATTGAATCGAAAGCGCTGCGCAAACTGCGCCACCCGACCCGCAGCAGGTTGTTGCGCGATTTTTTACGATAAAACGGATTGTCTTTGTGAAATTTGACACGCTTGGCTGGTTGTGATAAACTATTCCGGCAAAACAGTGTGAGCGACTTCACCCTGTAAAGCACAACCATTCAAGTTTGTCAATTAAAATCAAATAGACGAGGCGTCTATGTTGCAAGACTATCTCCCGATCGTTATTCTGGTGTTAATTGCTACTGGCATGGCGGGGCTGGTTGTCCTGCTTGGTCATTTGTTTGGACCACGGCGTCCTTCGGCGCGCAAAGCCCAGCCTTACGAATCCGGGATGCGACCGATCGGGCCCGGCACCCGGCGAATGCCAATCCGCTTCTACCTGATCGCGGTTCTTTTTATCCTGTTCGATATCGAAATTGTGTTTTTATTGCCCTGGGCTGTTGTCTTTAAGAAACTCGGTTTGTTTGGCGTGGCAGAGATGCTCGTCTTCATTTTGATCTTACTGGTTGGTTATGTTTATGCGTGGAAGAAAGGAGCATTGGAATGGGAATAGAACAAAAGGCGGGCAATCTGGGGGTGGTGACGCTGAGATTGGAAGATGTGATCAACTGGTCGCGGACGAATGCGATGTGGCCCATGCTTTTCGGTTTGGCTTGCTGCGCGATCGAGATGATGTCGACGCAGGCTGCAAATTTCGATCTGAGCCGTTTTGGGATGGAGCTGATGCGCCCCAGCCCCAGGCAATCGGACTTGATGATTGTGGCGGGACGGGTTACCCGGAAGATGGGACCGGTGCTGCGCCGGTTGTACGATCAGATGCCGGAGCCGAAATGGGTGCTCGCGATGGGAGATTGCGCTTCGTGCGGCGGCGTATTCAACAACTATGCCGTTGTGCAGGGGGTGGACGAGGTGGTGCCGGTGGATGTTTACGTCGCTGGCTGCCCGCCCCGCCCGGAAGCGCTGATTCATGGGATCGTGACGCTGCACGAGAAGGTCAAGAAAGAAAAAATGAAGGATTGGGCTTGACCTCGATCCTGGGATGATGATCCGGTTCTGGATAAAGAACCTTGCGCCGCAAGCTGGATTGGGAAGACAAGGATGATGAACGAGGAACTTCAGACGATCGCAGCAGATTTGAAAGAACGTTTCGCAGCCAACCTCTATGAATTTCGGGACGAGGTGAGCCTGATTCTGAACCCTGGGGACATTGTGGCGTTCAGCCGCGCCCTGCGGGACGAATACGATTTTGAGCTCCTCGCCGAGGAGACGGCAGTTGACTATTGGCCCGAACAGGCGCCGCGCTTCCACGTGGTCTACCGCTGGCGCTCGCTGAAACGCAATCTGATCATCGGGGCGCGCGTGCCGTTGGATGGCAATTCCCCTTCGATGCCGTCGCTGGTCGAAGTCTATCAGAATGCGAACTGGTTCGAGCGCGAGCTGTGGGATATGTTTGGGATCCATTTCGAGGGTCACCCAGACCTGCGCCGGGTGATCATGCCCGCCGATTGGGTCGGTCATCCTTTGCGCAAAGATTATCCGCTGGGCTATGAAGAAGTCCAATTTACTTTTAATTACACTGAGATTAATCAGCGCAAACCGTATGCCACAGAATGAGTTCCAGCGCCAGCCGGAGTCGATGAAGGTGAGAAACGATGGACATTGATTTTGAAGCTAACCTGTCTCCAGACGTGCTGGGCGAATTCGCGCACCTGGTTTCAGAGCGCGCGCTTACTGGTGAGACAATGCTGCTCAATATGGGTCCGCAGCACCCTAGCACTCACGGCGTGCTGCGCCTTTTATTGGAACTGGACGGGGAGGAAGTGGTCAACTGCATTCCAGACATCGGCTTCCTGCATACCGGCATCGAGAAGAACATGGAAGCCAAGACCTATCTCAAAGCCGAGACGATGACTGACCGTCTGGATTATCTCAACAATTTGGGAAACAACCTCACCTATGTGATGGCGATTGAGAAGCTGGCGGACCTGGACGTGCCGCCCAGGGCGCAGGCAATCCGCGTGCTTCTGACCGAGCTGCAGCGCATTTCTTCACACCTGGTCTGGGTGGGAACACACGCCCTGGATGCGGCAGCCATGTCGGTTTTTCTGTATTGCTTCCGCGACCGAGAGAGAATCCTCGATATTTTCGAGATGGTGAGCGGGCAGCGCATGATGACGACCTATTTCCGCCCGGGGGGTTTGTGGCGTGATACCCCGGTCGAATTCGAAGCCGCGGTGCGCGACTTTGTCCGCTATTTTCCCCCGCGGGTGGAAGAGTACGCCAATCTGCTGACGAAAAACCCGATCTTCATGCGCCGCACCAAGGAAATTGGGCATCTTGACCCCCAAACCGCGCTGCAATACGGGGTGACCGGTCCGATGCTGCGGGCGGCGGGGATTGAACACGATCTGCGCAAAGCGCAGCCCTATTCGGGTTACGAGCTTTACGACTTCGATGTGCCTACTCACACCGACAGCGATACCTATGCGCGCTATCTCATGCGCATGGAAGAGATGCGCCAGTCGAACCGGATCGTCGAACAGGCGTTGAACAAGCTGCCGTTGGGACCAGTGCGCAGCAACAACCGCAAATACGTCACGCCGCCGCGCAGCGAAATCGGTATAAGCATGGAAGCGTTGATCCATCACTTCAAGCTGTGGACAGAGGGCTTCCTTCCGCCAAAAGGTTCGGTTTACGCGGCGACCGAATCGCCGCGCGGCGAGTTGGGCGTCTTCCTGGAAAGCGACGGCGGACCCACACCATACCGCGTTCACTGGCGCACGCCATCCTTTACAAATATGCAGATCCTGCCGATCTTGGCAAAAGGTCACCTGGTTGCCGACCTGGTCCTGCTGATCGGGACGGTGGATATTACCCTGGGAGACGTTGACCGCTAAAAAACGGGTCGGAGATAACTATGCTGGAAAGAAAATACCTGGCTGAAAAATATGCTCAAGAGATCCAAGCCATTCTGGAGAAGTACCCCTCCGATCGGCGTCAATCGGCTGTGATGCCGCTGCTCTACCTGGCTCAGCGTGACAAGATGTATGTAAGCCGCGAGGACATCCTGGAGATTGGCGAGATCCTTGGTATCACCTCAACCGAGGTGGCTTCGCTTATCGGTTTCTACACGCTGTATTACGACCAGCCAAAAGGGGTTTATCGCATTCAGGTTTGTGTGGACCTGCCCTGCGCCCTGCGCGGAGCCGAAAAGTTTTTGACGGAGTTGTGCGACCGGCTGGGTATTCAGCCGGGAGAGACCACCCCCGACGGGTTGATTGCCATCGAACCGGTGATGTGCCTGGCAGCCTGCGATAAAGCCCCGATGTTTCAAGTCCAGTCGGGCGCCGGCTTGACCTACCATGAAAACCAGACCGTCGAGAACGCCCTCTCCCTGATCGAGCAATTGCGGCGGGACGCAGCCGGGCGCCGGGTCGCTGGACATGAGCGCGGGAGGGACGCAAATGGCTGAAAACGAACATGTGCTTCTGCGCCATCGCGAAATTCCCGATCTGGACAATCTGGTGGTCTACCGCGAACACAACGGGTTCAAGGCGTTCGAGAAAGCCGTGACTCAGATGCAGCCCGCCGAGGTGACCGAGGAGGTCAAAGCCTCTGGATTGCGCGGGCGCGGCGGAGCGGGCTTCCCCACCGGCTTGAAATGGTCGTTGATTGACGCCAAAAGCTGGCCGCATTACGTGGTGGCGAACGCGGACGAATCCGAACCGGGCACTTTCAAAGACCGTGAAATTATGGAGGGCAACCCCTATCAGTTCCTCGAAGGGGTTGCAATCTGCGCGTATGCGATCCAGGCTCACGCAGCTTACATTTACCTGCGCGGCGAGTTCTGGCAAATTGCCGTAAAGCTGGACGGTCAGATCGCCGCGATGGAAGCGGCTGGTCTGTTGGGTCAGAACTTGTTTGGCGCCGACTATTCCCTGAAGATTTTCACGCACCTGGGTGCGGGCGCTTACATCTGCGGCGAAGAATCAGCGATGCTCGAATCGTTGGAGGGCAAGCTTGGGATGCCGCGTCTTCGCCCGCCTTTCCCGCCGTCTTTCGGATTGTACGGCAAGCCGACCGTGGTCAACAACGTGGAAACGCTGGCGAACGTGCCGCCGATCATCGAACGGGGCGCCAACTGGTACCGCACGAACGGCACCGAAAAAAGTCCGGGTACGAAGATTTTCTCCCTCTCTGGCTGCGTGAACAAGCCGGGAAACTACGAACTGCCTCTGGGAACCACCTTCCGGCATTTGATCTTTGAATGCGGCGGCGGCATCCCCGAGGGTAGGAGTATTAAGGCTATTATGGCTGCCGGAGCCAGCTCGTCGCTGATCACCGCAAACGATCAGGCGCTGGATACCCCGATGGACTATGAGAGCGTGCCCAGCGTCGGCGGGCAGCTTGGCAGCGCTTCGGTGATCATCATCGACGATTCGATCAGCATCCCCTGGCTGATCAACAAGACCGTGCATTTCTTCCGCCATGAGTCGTGTGGAAAATGTACGCCCTGCCGGGAGGGCACGTACTGGATGTCGCATCTGACCGAGCGCATTGTAAAGCGCACGGCGAAAACGGAGGACGTCGCGCTGCTGTACGACGTTGCCAGCCAGATGCGCGGCAAATGTCTGTGCGCGCTGGGCGAATTTTCTATCGAGGCGGTTCGGTCGGGCATCGATCGGTTTCGCAGCGATTTCGACCTGACGGTCGGCGCCTCCGTGGTCTCCGCGGATCAGGAAAAATTGACGAAGGACGAATAACGATTATGACGAAGCCAGTCACTTTGACAATTAATGGTATCCAGGTTGAAGCGCCCCCGGGAACGCTGATCGTAGATGCAGCGAAGAAGGTCGGCTTCGATATTCCGGTTTTCTGCTACCACCCGAAGATGGAACCGGTGGGAATGTGCCGGGAGTGCCTGGTGGAGATTGGCAGACCGGTGATCGACCGGGCGACCGGCGAGGCGGTGCTAGAAGAGGACGGCTCTCCGAAAATCCAGTTTGGTTCGAAGCTCGAACTGGCTTGCGCCACGCCGGTCTCGCCGGGGATGGTGGTGCTGGGCAAATCGGATAACGCCAAAGCTGGACGGGACGACATCCTGGAATTCCTGCTGACCTCCCACCCGTTGGACTGCCCAATTTGTGACAAAGGCGGTGAATGCCCGCTGCAGGACCTCACCATGGCTTGGGGACCTGGGGTGAGCCGTTTTCTTTACGAGGAAAAGCAGCACCTTGCCAAGCGCTACCCGTTGGGCGAATTGATCATGCTCGACCGTGAGCGCTGCATCCAATGCGGACGCTGCGTCAGGTTCCAGGATATATTTGCCGACGACCGGGTGATTGGGTTTTCACAACGCGGCCGTTCGCTCGAAATCGTATCGTACTCCGAACCGGGTTTTGATTCCTACTGGTCGGGAAACACGACGGACATTTGCCCGGTAGGCGCCTTGACGACCATGGATTTTCGCTTTGGGGCGCGCCCGTGGGAACTGCGTTTAGCCGCTTCCATCTGCAGCCAGTGCGCGGTGGGGTGCAATTTAGCCCTGAACGTGCGCCGCGAGGTGGTTACGGGTGGAGATTGGGTGGTCAAGCGGGTGATGCCGCGCCAGAACGAAGAAGTGAACGAGATCTGGATCTGCGACAAGGGCCGGTTTGGACATCATTACGCCGAGCAGGGACCCAAACGCCTGGAACAGCCCCTGGTGCGCAAGAACGGCGAGTTGCAGCCCGCCTCTTGGGATGAGGCGCTGGACCTGATTGCCGAACGGTTTGGCAGCGCGGGCGCGGGGCTGTTCACGCTGGCGGGCAGCCGGCTGGCAAACGAGGACTTGTTCAACCTGGACCAGCTCACGCGCAGGTTGGGCGGTAAAACCGGGTTGTACACCCACATGGGGGGCGGGAAGCTCACGACTCAGGTTGGGCTGACGCCCGGTTCGAATTTCAAGGACCTGGGCGGGGGCGGCGAAAACGAACCCCCTGATGCCGTCCTGGTAGTGGGGTGCGACCTGGAAGAAGAGGCGCCGGTCTGGTGGCTGCTCCTCAGACAGGCAGCCAAGCGCGGCGCCGCCGTGATCGCGCTCAACCCGCGCGCGACCAAGCTGGACCGGGACGCCCGTTTTTCGCTGCGCTACCCGTTTGGATCGGCAGCCGCAGCCGTGTTGGCAATGACCAGCTCGCTTTCACAGAAGCCGCACGACCTGCCCGAATCGATCCAGGACCTGAGCCGCAACCCGGATTTGAAAGCCGCTGCCAAGGCGTTTGCGGAGGCAAGGAACGCCCTGGTCATCTTTGGGAGCGAGGGGATGGGGCTGGCGGAGAGCGCCGCCCTGGCGCAGGCTTGCGCCAACCTGCTGCTGACCACCGGTCATACCGGCAAGCCGAACAACGGTCTGCTGGGCGCCTGGCCGCGCGCCAACGAACAGGGCGCCTGGGAGTTGGGCTGGGAGGCGGACGCGAACCTGCTCGAGCATTTGAGCCAGGCTGAGGCGCTTTACATCGTCGCGGCGGATCCGGTGAACGACGACGCGGCTTTTCAATCGGCGTTTGGCAGCGACAAGTTTGTCGTTGTGCAGGATCTCTACCTTTCGCAGACCGCCCGGCTGGCAGATGTCGTGCTGCCGGTTCAATCCTGGATTGAGCGCGAAGGCAGCTACACCTCTGGCGGGCGGCGGGTGCAGCGTTTTTACCCCGCCATCCAGTCGACAACCGCCATGCCGCCGAAGACGGAAGCGCCCGGCGTTCGCCGTGCTTCCGTGTTGACCGGGTCCGTGCCGGAGCTGCAGGGACCGCAAGCCGATTTTGCTATCCCCTCCCTGATCGCCGAACGGCTGCAGATGGATGGCTTGAACCACAGCAGCGCCGCCGCAGTTTTTGCCCAGATCGGTGAGACCGTCCCGGTTTTTGCCGGGCTGACGTACCAGAAGCTGGCAGAGGTGCACGAGCAATGGCCAATCGTTGGCCGGGCGGACATGTATTACGGCGGTACGCTCTATGAAAACACCCAGGGGCTGGGCGTGCAGCTCGAACTGGCTCGCACGGGCGCCCCTGCTCAACCGCAGCCAGCCTGGTCGCAGGTGGAAGATTTCAGACTGCCAAAGCTGGGGCTGATGGCATTCCCCGTCACCCGGCTGTACGATCAAGGTTCCACGCTGATGCACACCGAACTGCTCCATCAGCGCATTGGCGAGTCTTTCGTGGTATTGAACGGCTTCGACGCGGCGCGGTTGAAGATCAGCCACGGCGGGAAGGCGCGCATCACCTTCAATACTTCAGCGCAGAGCGTGATCGTGCAGGTTCGCCTGGACGCCGCGCTTCCGGAGCGCGTGGTGCTTGTGCCGCGCAGCTTTGGATTGTCCATCGATGCGCCGACGCCGGTTGAAGTCCGCCCGGCAGGTTAGCCCGAGCGAAATGGAACACATACTTTACGAGGCTGGATATGGATCTGGGACTGTGGATTGAGTGGATCGTCAAAGCGATTATCTTGATCGTTGTTCTGTTGATCGGGTTCATGTACCTGACGTACATGGAACGCAAATTCCTGGCGCGCTTTCAGAACCGTTACGGTCCAAATCGGGCTGGTCCGGTGGGCTTGCTGCAGCCGATGGCGGACGGAATCAAGCTGATCTTCAAAGAGGAAGTGATCCCTAAACAGGCTGATAAGTTGATCTTCATATTGGCGCCGGTTATCACGGTTATACCAGCCTGGGTGATCCTGGCGGTCATACCGCTCGGTTCGATCCAGCTTTTTGGGCGCACGATCGATTTTTCGTTAGCCGGCGATCTGAATGTGGGCATCCTTTACATTATGGCGGTAACTTCGATCTCGGTTTACGGGATCGTGCTGGCGGGGTGGTCTTCGAATAACAAATACGCCCTGTTGGGCGGCATCCGCTCCTCGGCGCAGATGATCAGCTACGAGCTGGCGCTGGGGCTGGCGTTTGTGGGACCGGCGATGATGGCTAGCTCGCTCAGCCTGGCGCGGATCGTGGAGGCTCAATCCAAAACCGTGTGGTTTGCGGTTCTCCAGCCGATTGGGTTTGTGGTCTTTTTAGTTGCCGCCCTGGCGGAGATCAACCGCTCGCCTTTCGATATGCCGGAAGCCGAACAGGAGCTTACGGCGGGCTACCACGTCGAGTATTCGGGAATGAAGTTTGCGATGTTCATGCTGACCGAGTACACCAAGATGATCGTGGTCAGCGTGATTGCCGCAACGCTCTTTCTGGGCGGGTATCACTTCCCGTTCCTTACCGACCGCTGGCCCTGGCTGGGACCGCTGGTGTTGTTTGCAAAAGTGATTATCCTGCTATTTGGCATCATCTGGGTGCGGGCTACCCTGCCGCGCGTGCGGTACGACCAGTTGATGGCGCTTGGCTGGAAAGTGATGCTTCCGGCGGCGCTGTTGAATGTGTTTATCACCGCGGGCGTCATGTACGTCTTGGGGATGATCGCTTAACGGTTGAGATGATATGCGCAGTTTGATCGGAGGAACTGTATGTTTGCAGTAGAACTTGCCAGAGGACTGGCGACAACGCTGCGGGAACTGGTTGCTAAACCGGTAACGGTGCAATACCCGGAAGAGAAACGACCGGTGAGCCGGCGCTTTAAAGGACGCCATGAACTCAAGCGCTATGATAACGGGCTGGAGAAATGCATCGGCTGTTCGTTGTGCGCCTCAGCCTGCCCATCGGACGCAATCTTCGTGGAAGCGGCTGAAAATACGGACGAGGAGCGCTATTCTCCGGGAGAGCGCTATGCCCGCGTGTACGAGATTAACATGATGCGCTGTATCTTCTGCGGGTATTGCGAGGATGCCTGTCCGAC
Source organism: Anaerolineae bacterium UTCFX2 (assembly GCA_002050125.1). Taxonomy (GTDB): domain Bacteria; phylum Chloroflexota; class Anaerolineae; order Anaerolineales; family UBA4823; genus UTCFX2. Next base: position 73,621 of record MWTA01000032.1, read on the forward strand.
GGAAGCGATTGTGTTGGGCGACAACTACGAGCTTTCTTTTTACGACCGGCGCAATTCGATCTACGACAAAAGCATGTTGATCGATCCGGTCGCGGAAGGCGGCAAGCCCACCCCTCAGAAGGTGGAACCAGGCGTTTTCACGCGCTCGATCCCGGTGATGAAAAACCCGCAGGATTGAGATAGTTCGTCTCAGTTGGAGATTGCCCATGATCCCTGATTTGATCCTGTTTTTCGGACTGGCGCTGGTGGCTGTCGCTTCTGCGATTGGGCTGCTGTTGAGCCGGAGCGCGGTCTATGCGGCGTTGAACCTGATTCTCAACTTCACGGCTATTGCGGTCTTCTATCTGGTGCTCGACGCACCCTTCCTGGCGCTGATGCAGGTCACGGTGTATGCCGGGGCAATCATGGTGCTTTTCCTGTTTGTGATCATGTTGTTGGGCGCCGAGAAGCTGTCGACCGGTCCGACGCTGCCTTATCAGCGACCGCTCTCCATCCTGCTGGCTGTCATTCTGCTGCTCGAAGCCGCGTATGCGCTATTCTTCCGTTCCAGTCCAGGCGCACCGCCGGCGCCGGCTTTGGCGGGGTTCGGCTCGCCGCAAGCGATTGGCGAAACGCTGTTCAGTGCGTATTTGCTGCCGTTCGAGGTGGTCTCCATCCTGCTTTTGGCTGCAATGGTTGGGGCGATTGTGCTGACTAAAAAACCGAGACGGAGAGGCTGAGCCGTTCCTGGTCAGGCGAGACGAGGAAAAACAAGCGGAGGAGAATGCATGCTGCCCATCGAATACTACACTGGACTTTCGGTTATCCTGTTCACGCTGGGGGCGCTGGGGGTGTTGATCCGGCGCAATGCGTTGATCATCTTCATGTCCATCGAACTGATGTTGAATTCGGCTAACCTGGCGTTTGTGTCGTTTGCGCGCTCGTATGAGGGGATGAGCGGGCAAATTTTTGTCTTTTTCGTGATTGCAGTGGCTGCCGCGGAAGTTGCGGTAGGGCTGGCGTTGATCGTGGCGATTTTCCACACCAAGCGCAATATCGATGTCGATCAGATCAACAGCATGAAGGGATGATCGTGGTACGAGGAGAGATTCGGGCTGAATGCAGGTAAATTGAAAGCCAGAATCAAGTGAGGCTGCCCATGTTCTTTCAAGAAACCGTTTCACAAGCTCCCCAATTTTTTGGTCTGGTCCCCTGGATCGTCTTCTTTCCGGTGATCGGTCTGTTGTTTAACATTGCGTTCGGAGGGATGATTCTGAAACGCAGTCCGGCGGGCGAGAAGATCGTCGGTTGGGTTGCCAGCATCGCTTCGGGGCTGACGTTTGTCGTTTCGGTGCTGCTGTTGGTCTCGCTGCTCGGTCACCCCGAAGGGATGGTGGTGCCGCTGGCAGAATGGATCAAGATCGGAAGCTTCAGCGCGAATTGGTCATTCCAGGTGGATACGCTTTCAGTCGTGATGATGCTGGTCGTTTCGATTGTTGGTACGCTGATTCACATTTACTCCATCGGCTATATGCACGAGGACGTGCGGCACAACGGCGACCCGGGGCGTTACGGACGCTTTTTTGTCTTCATGAACCTGTTTATCGTGTCGATGATGATCCTGGTGAGCGCCGATAACTACCTGATGCTGTTCGTTGGCTGGGAGGGCGTGGGACTTTGTTCGTACCTGCTGATCGGTTTCTGGTATGACAAAGGCGAGGACGGGATCGGAAACGCCGTGGCGGGTAAAAAAGCCATGATCACCACCCGGATCGGCGACGTGGGGATGCTGTTGGCGCTGTTTGCGATGTTCTGGGCGTTTGGCTCGCTGGATTTCAACACGATCTTCGCGAAGGCGCCGCAGGTTGCGGCTGCCTCACCGGTGATCATCCTCCTGATCACGCTGTTTATGTTGGTGGCGGTGACGGGCAAGTCGGCGCAGATCCCGCTCTACGTATGGCTCCCGGACGCGATGGCTGGTCCGACCCCGGTTTCAGCTCTGATCCATGCTGCGACGATGGTGACCGCGGGCGTCTATCTGGTGGCGCGTTCGGCAGATCTGTACATCCTGGAACCCCAAGCCCAGTTTATGGTAACGCTGGTGGGGTCGGCGACGGCATTGTTTGCCGCGACGATCGCGGTCGGGCAGTTCGATATCAAAAAGGTGCTGGCTTACTCGACCGTCAGCCAACTGGGTTTCATGGTCGCGGCGGTGGGGATGGGCGCGTTTGTGGCGGGTATGTTCCACTTAGTGACGCACGCCTTTTTCAAGGGGCTGTTATTCCTTTCCGCTGGCTCGGTCATTCAAGGAGTGGAGCGGGGCGCGCACCATATTGAGCATGACCCGAAACTCAAGAAGCAATCCAAATCTCTGGGTCCCGACTTCGACCCGCAAGACATGCGCAACATGGGCGGTTTGCGCTCGCGGATGAAGGTCACTTTCTGGGTTTACCTGATCGGAGCGATCTCGCTGTCAGGGCTGCCGCCCCTGGCGGGTTTCTGGTCGAAAGACGAAATCTTGGCTGAAGCAAACAAACTCTACATATGGGCTTATGTGCTGTTGGCGATCGCCGCGATTTTTACCGCCTTCTATATGACGCGCCAGGTGCTGATGGTGTTCTTTGGGAAGCCGCGCAGCGCGGCTGCGGAACACGCCCAGGAGAGCCCGCCAGTCATGACGATCCCGCTGATGATCCTGGCGGGGTTGACGGTGCTTGGCGGGTTGATCAACTTGCCGGAGTTCCACACCCTGGAACATTGGATGGAACACACGCTCGGGCAGGCGATCCACAAAGCCGAGTTCGTGATGCTGGTGGCGGCGCTCAGCACCGTCCTGGCGCTTCTGGCGATTGTGGCGGGTTGGTGGTTCTACAACCCTCGGCGCTACGAAGCGTTCTGGGCGGAGCCAGCTGCCAAGCGTCCGGACGACCCGCTGCGGCGGCTGATCGGTCCGCTCTTCGAGCTTTGGAAGAATAAATACTGGATCGATGAACTGTACTGGGCGGCGATCCTGAACCCGTACATCGCTTTGAGCCGTTTCCTGGCAGACGTGGTGGACTGGCGCTTCTGGCACGATTGGTTCCACGATCAGGCTTTATTTGGAGGCTTCAACCGGCTCACTGGGCTGCTGGCTGGGCGGATCGACCTGGGCATCATCGACGGGATTGCAAATGGGCTGGGGACGCTCGCTCAACGCGTTGCGGCGGTTCTGCGTTCTGTGCAAACCGGATTTGTGCGTAATTACGCCCTCTCGATTTTCCTGGGCGTGGTCATTATTTTGGGCTATCTGCTCTTAAGGTAACTTCTTTCTGATCCCCTTTCCCTGAGAGGCGGCTCGAATTTCTACAAATGAGAGCCGCCGGTAAAGGGACGAGGACTTCGGAGGTAAGGTCATGAACTTTTTACTACATCCTTTGACCCTGGTCACGTTCTTCCCGCTGGTGGGGGTGGTCGTGCTGCTTTTCCTGCGCGATGAGCAGAAGACGCTGGCGCGCTGGGTGGCGCTGGTCACCTCGCTGATCACTTTTGGGATCTCGCTGGCGGTCCTGGCGCAGTTCAACCCGGCTAACCCCGACCTGCAGCTCGCGATCGACCTGCCCTGGATCCCGCTTGCCGGCTGGGAGATCCATTACTTTCTGGCGGTGGACGGTTTGAGCATTCTGCTGGTGCTGCTGACCACCCTGCTGACGGCGGTCTCGGTCCTTTCGACCTGGACCGCAGTCGAGGATCGGGTGAAGCAGTTCATGATCTTCTTCCTGCTGCTGGAAGTCGGAATGGTGGGCGTGTTCCTGGCGCAAGACCTGTTTCTGTTCTACGTCTTCTGGGAATTCACGCTGGTGCCCATGTATTTCTTGATCGGGATCTGGGGCGGCGGACGGCGCACGTACGCCGCGGTCAAATTCTTCCTGTACACGATGGCTGGCTCAATCTTGATGCTGCTGGCGATCCTGTGGCTGGGGATTTACCAGGGCAGCTTCCAGATGCCGGCGCTGATCGCCAAAGGAGGCATCCCGGCAAACATCGAGTTCTGGCTGTTCCTGGCGTTTGCCGCTGCGTTTGCCATCAAGGTGCCGATGTGGCCGCTGCACTCCTGGCTGCCGGATGCGCACGTCGAAGCGCCGACCGCCGGCTCGGTTATTCTGGCGGGCGTGCTGCTGAAGATGGGCACGTACGGCTTCTTGCGTTTCAATCTGTCGCTTTTCCCGCAGGCGACGGTGCAGTTGGCGCCCTGGATGGCGGGGCTGGCGGTGATCGGCATCTTGTACGGCGCGGCGGTCTCGTACGCCCAGAAAGATGTCAAGAAACTGGTGGCGTATTCATCGGTCAGCCACCTGGGTTTCGTGATGCTGGGCTTGTTTGCGCTGAACCCGCAAGGCGTTCAGGGCGGAATTTTGCAGATGGTCAACCACGGTCTGAGCACCGGGGCGTTGTTTATTATCGTTGGAATGATCTACGAGCGGCGGCACACGCGTGAAATGGACGCCTTTGGCGGGTTGTGGAAGGTCATGCCCATTTATGGGGCGCTGACGCTGATCGTAGCGCTCTCCTCAATGGGGCTGCCCGGGCTGAACGGTTTTGTGGGCGAGTTCACGATCCTGTTGGGCGCCTGGGGCGCTGGACAGCCGGGCGCGGCGCTTGGCTCGACCTGGTTCGCCGGGCTGGCTGCGGTGGGCGTGATCCTGGCTGCGGTGTACATTCTGCTCATGTTCCAGAAACTTTTCCTGGGACCGGTGACGAAAGAAGAAAACCGGGTTTTGCTGGATCTAAACTGGCGCGAAGTTGTGACCCTGGTGCCGCTGATTGTGCTGATTTTCTGGATCGGTTTGTATCCCAAACCTTTCTTTATGCTGATGGCGCCGGCAGTCGACAAGCTCGTCGCCGCGGTGCAGGCGGCTTCGGCTGTGGCGTTGATCCCATGACGGGAGCGTGGATATGATCGGAGACATAATGACTTCCCTGTGGGCGATCTTACCGGTGATCGTCCTGGCTCTCTGGGCGTGCGTGCTGCTCCTGGTGGATTTATGGCTCCCGAAGGATCAACAGGGCAGCCAGCAGGGGGAATCCAATTCGCCGATAACCCCGCTGCTGGCGGCGTTGGGCATGCTGACAAGCGCGGCGATTGTGATCGCCCGCATCGGTCAGCCAACCATGGGTTTCGGGGGCATGATGATGGCGGACGGTTTCTCGCACTTCATCTGTCTGCTGCTGCTGGCAAGCGGGCTGGTGACGATTGGGCTGTCGCATGACTACATGAAACGCCTGGGTATCGCCCGCGGGGAATACTACGTGCTGTTGATGTTCTCGCTCAGCGGAATGATGCTGATGAGCATGTCAGCCGACCTGATCATGGTTTTCCTCTCGCTCGAGCTGCTTTCGATACCGCTATATGTGATGGCAGGCATCGCTACTCCACGCCCGAGTTCTGAAGAGGCGGCGCTCAAGTATTTCCTTCTGGGGGCGTTTGCGTCAGGCTTTTTGGTGTATGGCATAGGACTGGTTTTCGGGGCGACCGGCTCTACGTCATTGCAACAAATCGTGGCAGTGGTGCAGAGCGGGAACTATAACCTGGCGTTGATCCTGGGCGGGGCGGCGCTGATCATCACCGGTCTGGGCTTCAAGGTGGCGATCGTGCCGTTCCATATGTGGACGCCGGACGCGTACCAGGGCGCCCCAAGCGCGGTCACGGCGTTCATGTCTGTGGGGGCAAAAACAGCCGGTTTTGCGGCGCTGCTGCGCGTCTTCGTGCTGGCTTTTCCGGCGTTTTCGGCGGACATCACCCCGGTGCTCTGGGGGCTCGCCGCCCTCACGATGGTGCTGGGAAATTTCGCCGCGATTGCACAGCGGAACATCAAGCGCCTGCTGGCTTATTCCAGCATCGCCCACGCAGGTTATATCATGATGGCGCTGGTGCCTTACGGGCAGGATGGGCTTTCAGCCGATTCGGTGGCTTCGGCGTTGTTTTATCTGGTGGCGTATGCTTTCACGAATTTTGCCGCCTGGGCGGTGGTGATCGCCCTGGAACAGGCTGGCGAAAAGGGGCTGGAGTTGCAGGACTATGCCGGGCTGGGGCGCAAGCACCCGGCGCTGGCGGCGGTGATGGCGGTGGCGATGCTTTCGTTCACCGGCGTGCCGCCAACCCTGGGGTTTGTGGGGAAATTCTACCTGTTCCGGACGGTGTTGGAAGGCGGACATGTGGGTCTGGCGCTGATCGGTGTGCTCACCTCGCTGGTCTCGGCGTTTTACTATTTACGGGTGATCGTCGTGATGTACATGCAAGAGGGCGAGCCCGAAGCGCGCCGCGAGCCCTGGTTACAGGCTATGGCGTACGGCAGCGCGATCGGCGTGGTGGCGCTGAGCATTTTCTCCGCTCCGCTCCTTTTTCTGGCTTCTCAGGCAGTATTGAAGCTGTTCTAGCGGCAGCCGTAAAAAAGGAGAAACTGTGATGAACGATCCTGAACTGCTCGAGGAACTTGAAAAACTCCGCTGGGAATTGGAGCAGACCGAAAATTTAGACGACGAGGCGCGCCAGCGTTTACTGCGCATCATCGCCGATATCCAAGCCTTACGCGAGCGCGAGGAGCCGTTGCTCACCGAGCATGTTCAATCCTTTGGCGACCAGCTTACCGATAGCATCCAGCGCTATGAAGTCTCCCATCCTGCTCTGACGGCTGCAATGCAGCGTCTCCTGGAAATTTTAAGCAGAGCGGGGATTTAGCCGCACCCACAAACGCACATTTGCCTCCCTTGCGATCCTCTGCGATCAGTGGCATAATTAGACGCCTGTCTCAAGGAAACGCCAAACCAGCGGCAAACAACCATCGGTCAGGACGAATCCCTTATTGCATATAGGAGCATTACAAACATGATGAAAAATTTGAGAGCCCGGCTGGCTTTTGTCCTTCTCCTAGCCAGCCTGACGATCTCGGCTTGCTCGGGCGGAATCGGCCCCAAGCCAACCGAAAAGGAACTTATTATTGAGCCTCCGAGCGAGAGCATAACCGAAGAAGCGGGAACGCCGATCCCAACCCCGACCCTGCGCCCGCCTCCGACTCAAACGGCGGAGCCGGTTGGTCCCACCGAAGCTCCTACCCCGACCAACACGTTGGACCCCTATAACACGCTGCTCTTCGAAGGGGTGCAATTGCGCATCAACGAACAGTTTGATGCTGCTATCGCGAAATTCACCGAGGCGATCCAAATGGACCCGACCAAACCGGATGGATACATCGAGCGCGGTATCACATACAGCAACATGGGTAAACTGGATGAAGCCATCACTGATTTCAACTTTGCGATTAACTACGACCCGCAGAACGCCCAGGCTTACAATTCGCGCGGGGTCGCCTGGGCGCAGAAGAATCAGTTCAGCCAGGCGGTCAAAGATTACACCCAGGCGCTCGAACTCGATCCCGAGCTGAATAAGGCGCACACAAATCGCGGGATTGCTTATATCCTGCAGGGTAATGTGGATGAAGGTTTACAGGATTTCACATTGGTGGTTGAGCGCACCCCGGATGACGCCGAAGCTTACTTTAACCGCGGTCAGGCTTACATCACGGCGTTGAACACCGTCCAGGATGAATCGTTCATCGATCTGTGCATCGTTGATTTCACCCAGGCGCTGACGCTCGCGCCGGATAACCCGGATGCCTACTTCAACCGCGGGCTTTGTCAGTCCTTTAAGGGTAATGTGGTGCGCAGCTTTGAGGATTACAGCCGGGCAATCGAGCTCGACGCCACACAGGCGCGGTTCTTCATTTACCGGGCGCTGCTGTACCCCGAAATGGGGACGCTCGAACAGGCATTGAGCGACGCTCAAAAAGCGGTTGAGCTGGCTGATGACCCCGAACTAAAAAATGTAGCCGAGCAGCTTCTGAAAGACCTGCCGAACAAGCCGGCGCCAACCCCGGGACCCACGCCAACGCCTCTCGATTAGCAATCCGATTGACTTGGTTGAAAACGGCGCAAAATTGCTTATTAAGTGAATTTGCGCCGTTTTCTAATCTTTGCCAACTGCTTAAAAACCTCATAAACCATATCGCCATGCAGGAACAGGATAGACACACATTATATATGAGGAAACTCAAGCTGGCATTGATATCGAGCAAACCAAGTTTTCCGTGTGAGTTGCCCTGTCTTAAGAAAAGGTTAAGCAATTAGGTTAAAGTCGTTACGAAAAGTATTGACTTCGATTAAGTGCTATGCTATAATCTCGTTACCCTAACAAAAGGGAAAGTCTTGCAAACCTTACAAAAAGGAGAATGACAGATGAAGAAAGTATCTTTGCTCGTTTTGCTAGCCATCGTGGCTTCCACCCTGTTGATGGCAGCGATCCCGACCACCGTCGTGCGCCTGACCATCATCAACAAATCCGGCTACGATGTCTACATGAAGCTTGAAGGCTCCGCGGTTACCGAAGCGTTCTATTATCTGACCGTTCCATCCGGCGATCGCGATGTCCCGACTGTGAAAGTCTTCACCGTCATGAGCGACCTGTACAAGCGCACCACCTGGCAGTGCGGCGGCGCCAAGAGCAGCGGCACGCTGATCGTCGACGGTAACATCCGCCTGACCTTCACCCCCTGCGGCGAGAAAGCCTGCGGCTGGACGAACATCACCACCCAGCTCTGGGGATGCCGCAAAGACCAACTGACCGTGGTTGCGACTGCCCACCGCTATGCTGGTGAGCCCCGCATGGAAAAGGTGACCTACTTCAAGTACCTGGCTGTTGGTAAGAACATTGCCTGGGGCAATGCTTACGCTTACAGCGGCTTCTGGACCTTTGGCTGCGGCACCTGGTACTACAATCTGCGCACTTACAGACTGCCCTACGGCTGCGCCTGGCGCTACCAGTACTAAACCGTACGGTTGAGCTAAACGAGTAATAACCTTCGAGACCCTGCGAACAGCAGGGTCTCGATTTTTGGTATAATGGGCAGGCTATGCTGGAGAAGATTGCCGCAATTGAAGAACGCTTTGAAGAGATCAGCCGCGAGCTGATCGAAGTAGGGGATGACTATCAGCGCGCCGCCGCATTGGGGATGGAGCGGGCTGAACTTGAGCCGGTCGTCGCGAAGGCGCGTCAATACCGCCAGGCGCTGGATCGGCTGGATGAAGCGCGCCTCCTGCTGGACAGTGCGGATGACGAACTGCGCCTGCTGGCTGAAGCCGAAATCGCCGAGATGGAGCCGGAGGTCGAGCGGCTGTCCAACGAACTCAAAGGTTTGCTCGCGCCGCAGGATCCGCGCGATGAGCGCAACGTGATCGTCGAGATCCGCGCCGGCACGGGCGGCGATGAGGCGGCGTTGTTCGCCGCCGACCTGTTCCGCATGTACAGCCGCTACGCCGAAAACCGCCGCTGGACGGTGGAGGTGCTCTCGGCGAACGCGATCGGGATTGGCGGGATCAAAGAGATCATCTTCATGGTCAAGGGGCGCGGGGCGTATTCGCGGCTGAAGTACGAATCGGGCGTGCACCGCGTGCAGCGCGTTCCAGCGACCGAGGCTTCCGGACGCATCCACACTTC
>MWTA01000076.1 GCA_002050125.1 Anaerolineae bacterium UTCFX2
AGATCACGGCGCGGAACTTGCCAGAGGGGCTGCGCGGGATCTCGGATACGGGAACGATTTCCACAGGGACATCGCCGGCGTGGAGCCTGAAATTATGGGTCAGTTGATCGACATCGTCTCGGTTGAAACCGTTCGAGGGAACGACATGGATCACAAAATGGTCCACGGCTTTTTGGACGACCTGCGCCTCACGGATATCGGTCACGCCTTTGAAAACCGTATCGAAGCGCAGCATTTCCCTTCCATCCGGTGTGAGACACAGATCCTCAAAGCGCCCTTCGATCGCTTCCAGTATTGGCATCTGGCGGCGGCATGCGCAGTCCTGATCCACCGCCCAGCGCGCCACATCGCCGATGCGGTAGCGGATCAGCGGCTGGAGGGCGTTCTGTAAGCCGGTACAGATCACCTCGCCCATTTCGCCCGGCGCGCAGGGCTGACCGTGCGGATCAAGGATTTCGATGATCCCCACTTCGGGGCTGACATGATAACGCCCGAACTCGCACTGCGCGGCAAAGAGGCAGCCCTCGACCGCGCCGTAACGGTCGTAGATCTTGCACTGCCAGGCCTCTTCGATGACCCGGCGATTCTCAACAGTGACGGTTTCGGAAGTGGTGAAAACGCCGCGAGCAGGCGCCGGAAGATCGTCATGTTCGAGCGCAAAACGGGCGACCGTGTAGAGGGCGCTTGGATAGCCCATAATGATCGCTGGGCGATACTCGCGCAGAAATCTCAGGTAATCCGGCAGATATCTGGGAGATAGGTGGTAGATAGAGGCATAAGCCATGTTTTCAGCCGGGCTGAAACGCCAAAAGGGCGGGCGGTCCTGGTCGTAGCGGCAGACTTTGCGCACGCCGAACATTACGCGCCGGTCGCGGCTGCTCAACCCAGCCCAGCCCAGGTTGCGCGCCTCCGGGACCGCCAGCTCCAGCGCATGAAATTCGGGCGTGTAATAGATCTCGGTAGGGGTGCCGGTGGTGCCGCTGGACTTGAAAATCAATGTGCGGCGGGGGATCTGGCTTTCCGTCAATAAATTCTGCGGCTGTTCTCGCAGGACTTCCTTTGATAACAGTGGGATCTCTGGCAGGACCTCTTCTGGAGAACGGGCGCTCTGGAACTCGAGCTGATCCAGAATACTGCGATAATAGGGTGATTGCCTGGCTTGAAGCAGAAGCCGGATCAAGTGATCTCGCTGATAGGCGCTGAATTGATCGCTTGACCAGCGCTCGCGCGCCCGGTATTCGCGCACCAGCCGGCTGTACTGACCGCTAAAACGGCGCTGGCGCCACCACAATCCATAAACGGAGACCATGCTTTGCTGCAGCCAGACGGGGCTGGCTTGGTAGAGACGATCCAATGAATTTGCCATTTTCCTATGGGGAAATTGATCTTTCTGTCAGACCGCTTGTGAAACCTGTATAAAAAGCTCTTCCCAGGAGTTCAGGACGTTCGTCCAATCAAACTTTTCGGCTTTCGCGCGGGCGTTGCGTGAGAGTCTTTCCGCCAGCCCGGGTTCGGTCAGGATGCGCCGCACGGCGTACGCCATGGCTTGCGGGTCATCCGGTGGCACCAGCAGGGCATCGGCTTCATCTTCTAGCAAGTAGGGGATTCCGCCTACGTTTGTACTGACTACGCATAATCCACACGCCAGCGCTTCGATAACGCTCACCGGCGTATTGTCAACGTTGGTGGTGTTCAGAAATATTTCGCCCTGGCTGAGCCAGCGGGGCACTTCCGGTTTGGCGACACCGCCGACGATGTGAACAGCATCTTCCAGATGATGCTGCCGAATTAATTCCTGGACGCGTTCCAGCGAACCGTCGCGCTTATCGGGACCGATCATGGTCAATTCAATTGCCGGGAAATCTGCTTTGAGCCGGGCGACGACCTCGACCGCCAGCCAGGGCTGGTAGACCGCGTGAAATGCGCGCAGCCAGCAGAGCCTTGGTTCAGGACACGGTCTGAGGCGGAAAGGGTACGCGGAAACTTGAATGGCGTTGGGGATACAGCGGATATTGGACCGCCAGTGTGCGAACGCCTGAGCAATCCATTGCGAAGGGGTGACGACCGCGGCAGTACCGTTAAGCAAGCGCTTCACGCGGTGCGGGTGCTTGATTGCAAAATCCGGCAGACCGCCACCGTGTAGAACCAGGATAAAGGGCTTGTCTAGGGCTTTCAGCGCCGCGCATACTAGTTCTGCCCAGATAAAGGCTGCTCCACTGAATAGATCGACTACGGCAATATCGTACTGCCCAGACTTGGAAATTGTGTCGCCGAGCATGTAGAAGATTTTAAGTGTCCTGCTCTGTTGCGAAGTGGTCTTCAAAACCTGCCAGCCGTTTGTATTCAATCGAACTAGCAATTCCTCCGAGGCGCTTTTCGAAGCCACTGTTGAGGGCAGAAAATTTCCAACGAATAAGATTCGAACATCTAAGCGCTGCCTTATCAATTATCTGGAATCCTGGTTGGTTTCTTCTAATGATGGTAAAAGTTTCAGCCTGCCATTAGACGTATTCGCGTCGACCCAGGCAGCGATCTCTTGAATAATTTCAACGGCGCGGATGTCTAACGTGTTCTGGCGAGCCAGGCGCACGCCGTTTCGGATGTTTCCCATGCGCAGATCCGGATTCCTCAGCAGGCGCAGGATCCCCTCAGCCAGCGCCGGGGGATCGCCGGGATCCACCAATTCAGCCGCGCCCGTCAGGTAATCGGGGATCGAGCCGACCCGGGTCGCCACAACCGGCAGGCTGTGCGCCAGCGCCTCCCAGATCGTCCGGGGGAAACCTTCGAAATTGGAGATGGATGCCAGCACATAAAGATCTGCCTGGCGGTAAAACTGGAACAGTTCGGGACCGAGCGGGCGGTAGCCGTGATAGGTCACCCGTTCGCCGACGCCACGGGCGCTCGCCAGGGCAGCGAGCTCGTCCAGGATCGGGTCGCCTTTCTCGGGCCAGCCGACCAGGTCGAGGCGCAGGTCTTCGCCGCGGCTGACCAGGAGCGCCAGGGCTTCGACCAGCAGCAGGACGCCCTTGGCGCGCTCGATGCGCCCGGTGTAGAGCAGGCGATAGGGCGGCGACTGGCAGGTGTCCTCCCGCGCGTAAAAATCCGCGCGGCTCAGCGTGGTGGTGCGGGTTTCGACCAGGCGGGCGGCGATGGGCTGGTATTGGCGGAACAATTTCCGGCTGTTGACGAGCGTGAGCGAGCGGCGAGCCAGGCGATCCTGACCGTACTTGTTCCAGGTGGAGAAAAGACGGTCCAACTCCCTGCGCCAGAGAGGACGGGCGGCGTCGCCGACCCCAGCCTGGTAATCGCCGACGAGCAGCAGAGCAAGCGGGACCGCGCCGGCAGCAGCCCCCATCGCCGGCAGCAGCGGAGACGGACCGCGCAGCAGGACCGCGTCCAACTCGTGCCGCCGCTGGCGGAGCGGGCGGCAGTGGCGGGCGGCGTGCAGCAGGCGCTGCGGCACGCCACCGTGCGGACCGATTGGGACGACTTCCAGATGCGGATGGTCGAGGCGGTGATCCAGCCTATCGGGTCCAGTTGGTATATAGTTGTGTAGGAAGCAAACCAGTTTTTGGCAGCGATCAGCCAGGCTGTCCAGGAAGAGGCCCAGGTAGCCGGGGACGTACCAGCCGCCGTTCTGCTGGCAGGCGGGAATGTGATAATGGAAGCCCAGGCGCAGGGTTTGAGAGTCGTTCATGCGGGTTTCATACTCGGGGCGTAAGCAGCCTGGACTGCCAGGCGCACGGCAG
>MWTA01000101.1 GCA_002050125.1 Anaerolineae bacterium UTCFX2
GTGCGTGATCCAAGCGTGGTCGTGCAGGTGAGCGTGGCGGCAATTGAAGGCAGTATGACCTTGAGCCTTCCACTCGAGGTGGTTGGGCTCGAGCCGGGATTTCAAGCTATGGTCTCGCCGGACAGCGTGGATGTGATCGTCGCCGGTCCGTTGTTGGTGCTCGACCGCCTGACCCCGGAAAACTTCGGGGTGGTGGTTGACGTAAGCGGTTTGCCGGCTGGGGTCTACCAGCGCGAGATTGAGGTGGACATAGCGCCGGAACAGGTGCGAATTCAGACGACGCTGCCGGATACTGTGGAAGTGACGATTGAAATCGTGCCGACAGTTACGGCGACCACGACGAATCTGGCAACAACCCCGGGGGCAACACTCACGTTGACGCCGGCGAGCACCCCAACCCCAACTGTTCATCCATCGTTCACACCGATAGCGACGCGTTGAGGCATGATGATACGTAAACCGGTTGTAGCCCTGGTTGGACGCCCAAACGTCGGTAAGAGCACGCTGTTCAATCGGCTGGCAGGCGAGCGGCTGGCGGTTGTGGACGAAGTACCCGGCACCACGCGCGACCGTCTGCTGGCAGAGGCGGATTGGAACGGCGTATTTTTCGACATCGTGGACACCGGCGGGATCGACCCTCATTCCGGCAGCAGCGGCAAGCAGCCGCTTTCGGTTGGGTCTTCAGATTTCATCGAATCGATCCGGTTTCAGGCTGAGACAGCGATTCGCGAGGCGGACGCAGTGCTTTTCCTGACCGACGCCGAAAGCGGGGTCACACCCGCCGACATCGAAGTTGCCCAGATCTTACGGCGAAGCCAGCAGGAAAAGGACGGGAAACGCGTGCCCCCGATTTTGCTGGTGGTGAACAAGGCGGACAGCCCCGCCCGGCGCGACCAGGCGCTGCAATTCTACGAACTGGGGATGGGCGACCCCTACCCGATCTCAGCCATTCACGGCACCGGAACGGGCGATCTGCTAGATGACCTGGTGAAGCTGCTGCCCCCCAGCCAGGAACAGGATGAGATCGACAGCGCCAAAATTGCGATTGTGGGCAAGCCTAATGTCGGAAAATCCAGCCTGCTCAACCGTTTGTTAGGCGAGGAACGAGCGATTGTGTCGCCCATCCCAGGGACGACCCGCGACGCCGTGGACACCTTTCTGACCTACAAAGGCATTCCCGTCACGCTGATCGATACCGCGGGGATTCGCCGGCGCGGGAAAGTTGAGCCAGGGGTGGAAAAGTACAGCGTTTTGCGTTCGATGCAGGCAATTGAACGCGCAGATGTGGCGATGCTGGTACTTGATGCGACCAGCGGGATCACTTCTCAAGATACGCACATTGCCGGGTATATCCTGGACGCCTGGAAAAGCGCGCTAGTGTTGGTGAACAAGTGGGACCTGATCGAAAAGGATTCCGCGACGATGGACGAGTTCACCCGCCGGATCCGTCAGGAGCTGAACTTCATGGATTACGTGCCGTTGTTATTCATCTCAGCGGAAACCGGTCAGCGCGTGGAACGGGTTCTACCGACGGCGCTGATGATCCAGGAAGAGCGGCTGGTGCGCCTGTCCACCTCGCAGATCAATGCCATTATCCACGAGGCACAGGACGTTCACCCGGCGCCCTCGGCAGGAGGCCGCCAGTTCAAAATGTATTACGGGACGCAGGTACGGAGCGACCCCCCCACGTTTTTGATCCATTCGAACGACCCCAAACTGGTGCATTTCAGCTACGTCCGCTACCTGGAAAACCGCTTAAGGCAAGTTTATCCGTTTGTCGGGACGCCGGTGCGGTTCGTTTTTCGCCCGCGCCGTTGAACCTGATAATCTTGCAAAGGATGAATTTACTCTAATAATTAAACCTTGATCCGCTAATCGAGCGGTTATATAATCTTTATAGATGGAAAACGAATTTTCGGAAAACACACCGCTGGTTGATCTGTCTTCCGAACAAGAAGGAGGACAAAAAGGAAGCCCCGGGGTTTGGCGCTTTACATTGGATATCCTGGAGACGATCGTCTTGTCGTTGCTGTTGTTCCTGGCGATCAACGCGATTTCAGCGCGCATCCGGGTGGATGGCTATAGCATGGAGCCGACGCTGCTAAACGGCGAGTTTGTGATCGTGAACAAACTGGCTTACACATTTGGAGAACCGAGCCTTGGAGATGTGATCGTCTTTCACTACCCGCGCGACCCCAAGCAGGAGTATATCAAGCGGGTGATCGGGCTGGCAGGGGACGAGGTGAAAATCTTGAATGGGCAGGTGATGGTGAACGGGAATTCGATTAATGAGCCGTACATCTCTGCGCCGCCAAGATATGAAAGCGAATGGATTGTGCCGGCGGATTCGCTGTTCGTGCTGGGCGATAATCGCAACAACTCGTCCGATTCGCACAACTGGGGTCCGGTGCCGATGGAGAATGTAATCGGGAAAGCGCTATTCGTTTATTGGCCGCCCCAACAATGGGGGCTGATTGAGCACCCGATCGCTGCCAGCGCGGCGCCCTGAACGGCTGGAAATGGAGTAGTTGGATGAGCCAATTCAACGAACCGGACAATGATATCCAACCGGAAAACGCGGGGAATTTGCCCCAGTTCTATAGCCTTTGCTCTGAATGTCAGACTGGCATTTTGCGCATGGAATATTTGACTTATTTTACCTGGCTGAACAAAGAACTGATCACCGTTCCCAATTTTCCAGCCTGGGTGTGCGATGTGTGCGGCAAGCGCGAGTACGACTCGCGGGCGATCATCCGGCTGAACACGCTGCTTAGCTCAGAAGGCAAGCGGCGCCCAATAAAAAAGGGGAAACGCCGCCGCCCGGGGGCGCGGCGGATCGATCGTCCGTTGCCTGGATGATTTCAGATCAAGCCTTGCTCAGATAAAAAGGGCTTTGCCCAAAACAGAGCGATCAGCGATTTCGAATCGCACAACTCCCCGCTTTCTGCCAGCCGCAGGGCTTCGCTGGCAGATTTCTTTTCGATCTGAATGACCTCGTCTGCATCGCCGGGCAAGGGGGCTGGATACAGGTCGCGGGCGAGAAAGACGTGCATAAATTCGCTCGAATAGCCGGGGGCGAGGTAGAAAGCGCCGATGTCCTGCAAAGAGCCAGCCGCCATGCCAATCTCTTCCCTAAGTTCACGCTGGGCGTTGGAGAGCGGGTCTTCGCCCGGCTCTCTCACGCCGGCGGGAAGCTCTAACAGGTAGCGGTCGATCGGACGGCGGTACTGGCGGATGAACCAGACCTGGCCGTGCTGGTCGACGGGCAGGATGGTGACCGAATCGCGATGATCGACGACGTCGATGCGAAACTGTTCGCGGTCTGGAAAGCGCAGGAAATCCTGGCGGATGTTGAACGCTGGACCCTGGTAGACGATCTCGCTGTGCAGTAATTCAATTTTCATTAAACCGCTTGATGTTCCCTTAAACCCCCGGTTTCAAGGGATGTGGATGACCTCGCCGGGCGTCAGCTTGGTGTTCAAGTTGATGTTGTTGACGTAAGCGATCATGTTTGGATCGACATCGCCAAACGCGCAGGCGATCGTGAAAAGCGTATCGCCGGGGCGGACGGTGTAAGTGGTGGGATGAGAGCGCAAAGCCCGATTACCGGGGAACCTGCCCGCCGAAGGAGGAATTTGAAGGGTCATGCCCGCGAAGTAGACCGAATAGCTGGTAAGACCGTTGGCGCGCAACAGGGCGCCGGGATCGACATCAAAGCGGCGGGCGATGCAGTATGGGAATTCGCCAGTGCGCAGGGTGTAGCTGCTCGGGCGTCCGGGGGTCGCCGTGGGCGCGACAATCGGCTCCGGCGCAGCCGGCTCGGGAGGTGGAACGACTGCCTCGGTGGGCGCCCCTTCAACCGGTGCGCTGGGCTCACTGGGGGTCGTGGGGGCGGAGTTGTCCGGAACGGGCGTTTCTAGGCTGGTCAGACCCTGGGTAGCCATGGAGGTCTGGGTCGCGAAAAGGTAGATCTGTCCCAGCACGTCCGTTGGGCTGCTGGGCAGGGAAGCACCCTCGACCGGTGTGGCAGTCGGTTTATCAGCGGTGCCGGGTATCGGTCGTTTACAGGCAGCCAGACTGGCAACGAGCAAAGCTACAACCAGAAATGCAATCATGCGATTAGTTTTCATTCCCGACTCCTTGATCTTTTGATCGCCGTCCGGCGAGCCTGCCTGACTGCTCCAGTCAATGCAGGCAATGCAGGGATCGCAAATCTCATTGCAATGATACTAGCATAAACCGAGATTCGCGTCAAGTTATTGCACAATTCACATGTTGCAATAATCGTACCAACTCAGCCGGGCAGGTTTTCCAGGGCGTTCTTCATGCGGTTCAAACTTTCTGCCAGCACGGAGCGCGGACAGCCAAAGTTCAGGCGGACATAACCTTCTCCGCCTTTGCCGTACAGCTCGCCGTCGTTGAAGCCGATCCCGGCTTTTTCCAGGAAGAATTGTCCCGGATTTCCGGGGATGTTTGCCTGACGGCAGTTGAGCCACGCCAGGTAAGTCGCCGCCGGCGAAGCGAGGCTGATCCCTGGCAGTTCTTGACGCACAAAATCAACGAGATAATCCCGATTAGCCTGCAGGTAGGGCATGAGCTGAGAGAGCCAATCGGCGCCGTCGCGATAGGCTGCCAGCGCTGCATGCAGCCCCAGGATGTTCACCCCGAAGATGAGGCCCTGTTGAGCAGCGATCATCTGTTTGCGCAGTTCGGGGTTTGGGATGATGGCGAACGAGCACTTCAAGCCGGGCAGGTTGAAGGTCTTGCTGGGCGCCATGAGGGTGATGGTGTTTTGCGCAATTTCCGGGTCCAATGAGGCGATGGGGGTGTGGCGGTGCCCATCGAATAAAAGGTCGCAGTGGATCTCATCCGAGCAGATTGTGATGCCGCGCCGCAGGCAGATCCGGGCGACCTCGAGAAGCTCGTCCTGGGTGAACACCTTTCCCACCGGGTTGTGCGGATTGCAGAGGATAAAGAGGCGGCTGCGTTCGTCCAGACTGCACTCGAACAGGTCCCAGTCCACGCTGTAAGCGCCGTCCTGATTGAGGGTGAGTTCCATTTCTTGATAGAGCCTGCCGGTATCCCTGGCGGCGTGTAGTATTGGATAATAAATGGGTGTCTGGATAAACACGCCGTTGTGCGGGGGCGTCAGGGTGTGACAAGCCAGATTGAAACCGGTCATCACGCTGGGTAAGTACAGCAGGTCGTCCGGATGGATAGTCCAGCCATAGAGAGACGCCATTCGCTCGACAATGACCTCGCCCAACTCGCGCATCAGGTCGGTATTGGTGGTGTTCCATTCCGGGTAGCCGAATACGCCGTGGTCGACGCGCGCGCGCAAAGCCTGGATCACCGGCTCAGGCGAACGGAAGTCCATGTCCGCGATCCACATCGGCAGCACGTCGCTCCCGTAGGAGCGCCATTTGACGCTGTCGCTCTTCTGGCGGTCGATCAGTTCGTCAAAGTTATATTTAACTGTCATGATTTGAATTCTCCATCAGTGATGAGATTGCCAGCTTGAAACGCCCGTTTTCGCTGCTGACGTATTTTGGTGATTATAGGATTAAAATCGGTTTATGGGCAAAATTGGTTGCTGAATTTTGAAAATTGGCAGACGGATATCGGGTGAATGAGCGCGACCGTTCAACCGATTGCCCTCATGCAGCGGCTGGAGAACCTGTTGGAACCGGGCGTGGGGGCTGCGGTAGACTGTATAATCGGCTCTATTATGACAGTTCAACACATTCAGGCAGAGGCGGCGCGGCAAAAACGGCTTACGGCAGACCTCATGCTGCTGGGCGTGGCGGCGGTCTGGGGGTTTGCTTTCGTAGCGCAGCGTCTTGCCGCGGCGGAGATCGGATTTCTGACGTTCAACGGCTGGCGTTTTCTGGTGGGGGCGCTGGCGCTCACGCCGCTGTTGGTTTTTCGAAACCGGTCCCCTAAAGATGAGGTGGAACGGGCGCCGGCTGAACAGGTCAAGACGCGCTTCGGGCTGCTGCTGGCGGGCGTTTTGCTCACCCTGGCGGCTACCTTTCAGCAAGCCGGGCTGAAATTCACGAGCGCGGGCAACGCCGGGTTTATCACGGGGTTGTACGTGGTGCTGATCCCGATTTTTCTCGCAGTCGGCTGGCGGCGCGCCCCGAGCAAAGTCACCTGGCTGGCGGCGGTTTTGGCTGCGGGCGGGCTTTTCCTGCTCAGCACCGGCGGTCGAATGCAGTTCAACCAGGGCGACCTGCTGGTGTTGGTCAGCGCGGTGTTTTGGGCGCTGCACGTGATGCAGATCGATTGGATGGTGAAGCGCATGGATGTGGTGCAGTTTGCCGCCGGTCAATATCTGGTTTGCGGGCTGATCTCGCTGGGGCTCGGGCTGGCGCTCGAAGGTCACAATACGGCTGTTCTGTTGGAAAACTGGTGGCCGATTGCGTACACCGGTTTGATTTCGATCGCTTTGGGATACACGCTGCAGGCAGCCGGTCAGCGATTTGCGCCGCCGGCGGACGCGGCAATCATCTTGAGCATGGAAGCGGTGTTTGCAACGTTCTCTGGCTGGGTGTTTCTGCAAGAAAACCTGACCTGGATCCAGATCGCCGGAGGCGGAACCATGCTGCTTGGCATGCTGCTGGCACAGCGGGATGTGATCCCTGGAAACCGGAATGCCCAGTCGGCGGGGGGCTGAACACCGGTTGCTGCAGCCGGTTATGCAAAGTCCGAGGTGCATGATAGTTTAGCGAATCCCCTGGATAGTACGTTCGATCAAGTACGATATAAAGATCCTGCCGACGGCGTCAATTGCACAAACACGGTTTCCAAACTCCCCGCTCATTGTCTCATTTTGTCTAGCCCAGGCTTTATCCCCCACTCCCAAACGATTATCGTATTGACAAATTATAAAATTTGGCATATTGTATAGTATATAATAACAATGTTGAACTTCAATATGAGTTGAGTCAAGCGTATTTAACGTGAGTACGGGATAAGGGACTTCAACTGGGATAAACTTGAGTTCACTACAAACCAAGCATATCACCAGGAGAAGCCCCCATGGAAAGTCTACTCGAATTGTTCGTGCATGTCGATGATTTCTACCAAGCCTTTCTGCCTCATTTGGAGCAACAGTTGCTTAGCAGCGGAGCTATCCAGCGCCGCCGAGAAAGATGGTTATCGATCAGTGAAGTGATGACCATCTTGATCCACTTTCATCAATCGCATTACCGCAACTTCAAAGCCTATTACTGTGAGTTTGTCCTTCCGTATCTGCGCAACGAGTTTCCTGGTTTGGTGAGCTACACTCGCTTTGTGGATTTCATTCCTTCGGCCATGCTTCCGCTTTGTGCCTACTTCCTGCAAACCTGTCTGGGCGACTGCACTGGCATATCGTTCATCGACTCAACTTCCTTAGATGTGTGTCTCAACCAGCGCATCCATTCTCACAAAGTATTTGCAGGGCTGGCAGGTCGAGGAAAGACTTCTACGGGCTGGTTTTTCGGCTTCAAACTGCACCTGGTGATCAATGATCGCGGCGAATTGCTCAATGTGCGGCTGACGCCTGGTAATGTAGATGACCGCAAGCCTGTTCCAAAGCTGGTCGGTAAGCTATTCGGCAAGATTTTCGGTGACAAAGGATACATCTCTCAAGCCCTGTATGAACTGCTCCAGCAAACATTTGGCATCCAACTGGTCACCAAGCTCAGATCCAATGCCAAGAACCGTTTACCGATGCCCCTGACGGATCGCATCATGTTGAGGAAGCGAGCCATCGTTGAAAGTGTGATTGATCAACTCAAGAATATTTCGCAGATTGAGCATTCGCGGCATCGTAGTGTAACAAGTTTCCTGGTCAATCTTCTTTGTGGGTTGATTGCTTACGCTCGTCAGCCCAAGAAACCATCTTTGGGTCGGGAAGCGCTGACTTGTTTGTCTGCCTAACCCGTACTCACGTTAAGTAGTAAAACCGAAGGAGGAAACTAATGAAAGGAATTCCACATGCGCTTAAGATTTCTGTTGAAGTTGGAGGCGTTCTGCTAATGGTGTTGGTTTTAGTCGTGTCGATCAATTTCCTTCGAGGCAATAATCAGAGCAGCATGAAGCCGGCAGGAGCAGAAAGCTATCCACCTCCACTGGACGGAACCAGGCAAGTACAAAACACACCTGATTTACTAGTGTCTCCTTATCCGGCTCCAGAAAACCAGTCAACGACTCCCGTAAGTACCCCCAAAAAAAGGTTCGTGGGACCTGCCTGCCTGATTGAGTATTCAAGAAAATTATCCCTCCAATTACCGGCGGGGTGGTACGGTGATATCAATGCAAATTCGATAAATATCGTAAATTATGATACCAATAATATATTATATGAGCATGGAAAACCCAAAAACGTTCCTGCTAATGGCATAAAGATTGAGATTTATGATCTAAACCTTGGACCTAATCAATCTTTAGAGCAATGGGTTTCTGTCGATAAAGCTCAATCCAAAAGGCAGGACGGTAATGCTCTCACTATTAGTGAAAATATTCCCTACGAAATTGGCAAGTATAAGGGTGTAGCTTATGCCCTTACGGATTCGGCTGGATGGAATTCAAGGGTTATCGCATTAGAAGTTGACACAAGTAAAGGAGTAGTCGTCAATATATTCCCTGCTGATTCACAGGCATTCTCAGAAGCATTAGCTATTCTCGCCACACTTGATGCATCAGGCAAATTCACATGCTCAGAGAACTCCTATTCTTCCGATCAAATTGCAGAGTTAGCTTACGATCTCAACCAAATGAAAGACGAAACTCTCACAGCATTTGAATGCCCAATAGGAGAAACATTTCCGGGCACAGAAGCAAAGAGCAGCACAATCGATCTTCAAATGCCTTTTCTATGGGGACAGACATGGATTGTTGGGGGAAGTGGGGCGTTCTACGGAAATTACCACCATTGCAACTACTACAACAACTACTATGCAACTGATTGGAACAGGCCGGATAATAATGATGCCGGGTATGCAGTACTTTCAATAGCCGACGGGACGGTGTCAAGTGTAGATTCACCCCCATGCACAACCGAACGGTATGGGTGTTATGTAGATATTGACCACACATTGGGCTTTCGTACACGGTATGCTCATCTTGATAGTGTTTTTGTCAGCCCTGGCTTTCGAGTCAGGGCTGGCACGGCTTTAGGAACTGTAGGCCAATCTGGGACGGATAATTATCATTTACATTTGAGT
This sequence comes from Anaerolineae bacterium UTCFX2, assembly GCA_002050125.1. Lineage (GTDB taxonomy): Bacteria > Chloroflexota > Anaerolineae > Anaerolineales > UBA4823 > UTCFX2. The sequence continues at coordinate 9,213 of MWTA01000101.1, forward strand.
TTCTGGCATTGGGATCTTTCGGATTATCCACCTCATTACGATTATTTCTGTCAATGCTATAACAATGGGCAAACTTGTCCTAATGGTGAGGCTCCCTACTATCCGCAAGGATATAGACCAAGTCCCATGTGGACAACTTATGGTAACGCATATCTGGCCGATGGACTGCCCTTCACTAGCGTCAATGGATGGGCAGTTTTTTTATCTGTCATTTTGAATAATTGATTTCTCTACCGTACATTAATAA
>MWTA01000005.1 GCA_002050125.1 Anaerolineae bacterium UTCFX2
TCATCTCCGGCGCAATCTCCGCCGTACCCGGCGAAGCCCCCGCACCTAAAGAACCCACCAAACTGACGCCAACGGGTAAATTGGAGATCTTCTCTTGGTGGACCGCGGGCGGCGAAGCGGACGGCTTGAACGCCATGTTCGAGGTCTTCAAAAAGAAGTACCCGCAGGTCGAGATCGTGAATGCGACGGTTGCGGGCGGCGCTGGCTCGAATGCTAAAGCCGTGCTGGCAACCCGCATGCAGGCTGGCGATCCTCCGGATTCGTTCCAGGTACATGCCGGACACGAACTGATTGATTCGTGGGTTGTTGCAGACAAGATGGAGCCCGTGACCTTCATCTTTGATAATAACAACTGGTTGGAAAAGTATCCGAAAGGCGTGATCGACGTCCTGTCGTACAACGGTGAAATCTGGAGCGTGCCGGTCAATATCCATCGCTCGAACGTGCTGTGGTACAACAAGCAATTGCTGGCAGACAACGGCATCGAGCCTCCAACAACCTTCGATGAATTCTTCGCCGCCGCGGATAAGCTGAAGGCTGCTGGGATTACCCCGCTGGCGCTGGGCGATAACGGCATTTGGGCTGCGACCCACCTGTTCGAGAGCGTGCTGCTCGGCTCCATGGGTCCCGAGAAATACATCGGACTGTGGAACGGCACAACCGACTGGGCTGGCGCAGAAGTGACCACGGCGCTCGAAAACTTCGCCAAAATGATGGCATACGTCAACGAGGACCATGCAGCGCTCTCCTGGGACCAGGCGGCGCAACTGGTAGCCGATGGCGACGCAGCGATGACGATCATGGGCGACTGGGTAGACGGCTATTTCCTGACGGTCGGGCTCACCCCCGGCGTGGAGTTTGGCTGGGTGCCTTCGCCATCGACGGGTGGGACATTCATGATGCTGTCCGACTCGTTTGGGCTGCCGCAGGGCGCGCCTAACCGCGAAGCGGCTATCGCATGGTTGACATTAGCTGGATCGCAGGAAGGTCAGGATGCCTTCAACCCGCTAAAGGGTTCGATCCCGGCTCGCATCGACGGCGACCGCTCGCTTTATGACGCGTATCTGCAGTCGGCGATGGACGATTTTGCCGCGAACAAAATCACCCCAAGCCTGGCGCACGGCGCTGCGGCATCCGAAGGCTGGGTGACCGCGGTCAACGACGTGATGACCCTTTTCGTAGCCGATCTGGACGTGGCGGCTGCGCAAGCCGGGCTGGTAGCAGCCTGCCAGAACGCAGGCGTTTGTAAGTAAGTCAGGTTTTGAAGGGGCGTCTCGAAGTGGAAATCTTCCGAGGCGCCCCTTAATCCTTTTCAGTTCTGGCATTATTCTTATCTTTAACCCGAGCCGTAAGTCTTAACACTGAGCCAACCAAACCACTCGCAACGCGTGCACGATCTTTAGCCAGGCAGGAGTTTCTATGACGCGCACTCGAGATCGTTGGATTGCCTTTTTATTGGTTCTCCCTTCCATAATCTTGCTGGCGATTTTTGTTTATGGATTCATTAGCTGGACGGCGCGGGTCTCGCTCTCCAAATGGGACGGCGTTATGCCGGATTACACTTGGGTCGGGATCGAAAACTATCGCCAGCTTTTTACGGAAGCGGGGGGGATTTCGGCTAAACGGTTTTCAATCGACCTGTGGAACACGTTTTTCTTCACCATCTTCTTTCTGTTGATCTGTGTGGGGATCGGCTTGCTCCTGGCAGTCCTGCTGGATCAGAAAATCAAAGGCGAGGGCGTCTTCCGCACGATCTATCTGTTTCCAATGGCGCTCTCGTTCGTGGTGACCGGGGTGGTCTGGCAATGGATTTTTGCCCCGGGCACCGCGGCGAGGCCGCGCGGCTTAAACGCCCTCTTCGGCATGCTTGGTCTGGACTTCCTGCAATGGAAGTGGTACACAGATACCACCTCTATCGGACCTTTCCATGTAGCGTTGATCCCGGTGATCATCGCCGCCTCCTGGCAAATGATCGGGTACACCATGGCGATGTACCTGGCAGGTCTGCGCGGGGTTCCGGAAGAACTGCGCGAAGCGGCGCGCGTGGACGGGGCAACTGAGGTGGATGTTTACCGTCACATCATCCTGCCAATCTTAAGCCCCATCACGCTGAGCGCCTTGATCGTGCTGGGGCACATATCGCTCAAGATATTCGACCTGATCTACACCATGACCGGCAAGGGACCCGCCTTTGTGACCGATGTGCCCGGGATATTCATGTTCGAAACCACCTTCCAGGGCAATCACTACGCCCAGGGGGCTGCGATTTCGGTTGTGATGCTGGTGATGGTAGCGCTGGTGATTGTTCCGTATCTGATCTACAGCCTGCGGCGCGAGGTGGAGCTATGAGACGAGCCACGTTCGACCCCTCCCGGATTGCGGTTTACACGCTCTTGCTGCTGTTTGCGGCGGTTTTTCTGCTGCCGGTGTATGTGATGGTCATCAGCTCGTTGAAAACATTTGCTGAAGTGCAGGACCTCTCCAAGTTATGGAGCCTCCCCTCCGGGTTCAACCTGGACAGCTTCAAAGCAGCCTGGTTCGGCATCCCTGAACAGGGGCTGCGCGGGCTGCGCGGTAACATGCTCAACAGCATCTATTTGACCGTGCCAGCCACGATCCTCTCAGCTTTGCTGGGATCGCTCAACGGCTATGTGCTTTCGAAATGGAAGTTTCCGGGCGCAAACACGCTCTTCCCGCTGATGCTGTTCGGGATGTTCATACCTTACCAAAGCATTCTAATTCCAATGACGCTCACGCTGGCGCGGATCGGGCTGGGCGGAACGCTGTGGGGGTTGATCCTGGTGCATGTGGTGTACGGAATCCCGATCACGACGCTGATCTTCCGCAACTACTACGTCGAAGTCCCAACCGATATGATCGAAGCCGGATCGATTGACGGGGCAGGCTTTTTCGGGATTTATCGCTGGATCGTGTTCCCGCTCTCGCTGCCTGGTTTCGTAGTCGTGATCATCTGGCAGTTCAC
>MWTA01000046.1 GCA_002050125.1 Anaerolineae bacterium UTCFX2
CCGCGGCTTTCCGTGCGCGCCAGAGCAGAAGCGGCGGTTACCTCAGCCAGATCCAGCAGGTTTCCCAACTCCCAGATGTTCAGCAATTCAGTGTTGAAGATTTTACCCGTGTCCGGTTTGTGGATGCGTTTGAGGCGCGCTTTGAGTTCAGCGACTTTATCGAGCGCTTGCTGCATACCTGCCTGGGTGCGGAAGACGCCCACATCTTCAAACATGATCGCTTTCATTTCGCTGCCGATCACATACACTTTCTCGTCACCATCGCTGTTGAGAATTTCGTCAAGCTGCTGACGGGCATATTCTGTCGGATCCGCCGGCAGCGCCTGAAAATCGGCGCCGTTGGCGTATTCGGCAGCGCGCAGCCCGGCGTGTTTGCCGAACACAATCAGGTCGAGCAGCGAATTGGTCCCGAGGCGATTTGCCCCGTGGACCGAGACACACGCGCACTCGCCCGCCGCGTACAGACCCGGCATAACGGTGTTGACTTCGTCGATCACCACCTCGCCATACTTGTTGGTCGGGATGCCGCCCATTGCATAATGGGCGGTCGGCTGGACGGGCATAGGCTGCGCCACGGGATCTACGCCCAGATAGGTGCGCGCAAAATCGACAATGTCCGGCAATTTCGAGAGCAGTTCCTCGCCGGTCACCACATATGGGGAACCGTCCAGGCGCTTACGACCGTCCAACGCGGCGTAGCGGTTGACCGTCTCGGGTCGCATATCCAGGTAGAGATAGCGCTTGCCGTTGATGCCGCGCCCCTCCTGCATTTCCAGGTACATCGCCCGGCTGACCACATCGCGCGAAGCCAGGTCTTTCACCGTCGGGGCGTAGCGCTCCATGAAGCGCTCACCCTTGTCATTGACTAAAATCCCGCCTTCGCCGCGCACTCCCTCGGTGATCAAGATGCCCATCCGATAAATGCCGGTTGGGTGGAACTGAAAGAACTCCATATCTTCCATCGGAATCCCGCGCCGCAAAAGCGCCGCAGGTCCATCGCCGGTGAACGAATAGGCGTTGGAGGTGATCTCCCAAATGCGCCCGTGCCCGCCGGTGGCAAAAATGACCGACTTGGCATGGAAGACGTGCAGCTCGCCGGTCGCCAGTTCAACCGCTGCCACACCCGCGGCTGCGCCGTTTTCGATCAGCACGTCCAGCACCTGGTATTCGTCAAAAAAATTGACGTGATTCTTGATACATTGCTGGTAAAGCGTTTGCAGGATCATATGACCGGTGCGGTCGGCGGCATAGCAAGCTCGCCGCACGGGCTTACCGGTCACGTTGTTGGTGTGCCCGCCAAACGGGCGCTGGGCAATCAAACCCTCTGGAGTGCGGGAAAAAGGCAGCCCCATGTGTTCGAGCTCATAAACCGCCGGAACCGCCTCATAACACATGAATTCGATCGCATCCTGATCGCCCAGGTAATCGCTGCCCTTTACGGTGTCAAAAGTGTGCCATTCGGGGTGATCTTCGCCCTCGTTGCCCAGCGCCGCGCCGACGCCCCCCTGAGCGGTGCCGGTGTGCGAGCGGGTCGGATAAAGCTTGCTCACCACCGCCGTGCTGGCTGTTCTCGAGGCATACAACGCCGCCATCAATCCCGCGCCGCCGGCGCCCACCACAATCACGTCAAATTGATGATAATTGCTCATTCTTTCTCTCCCAGTTTCAGGCTCAGTTTCAGGATGCCAGAATCACATATATGCCAAAAATGAGCATGAAAATCCACAGCAAGAAAATGACGCCGCGCCCAAGCGCGCGCGCCCACGAATTCCTCATGTAATCTTCGACCACCACGCGCACGCCGTTCAAGCCGTGTGTGACCGCAAAGAACAGCATCAACATTTCCATCACCTGCCACCAGGCGTTAGACCAGCCCAGGGTGACATCGGGGATGTTGGTGTCCACTACGTGGTTCGGGTTGGGGAAAAAAGTCCAGCGCGCCAGCGCGCCGATATCGACCTGCTGGCGAGCGCCCATTACGAACGCCATCACAATGCCGATGAAAGCCAGCAAGTACATGACCAACCCGGAAATGCGCGTAAAAATCCACATCATATATTCAAAACTGAAGCCAATTTGAGGAGCGGGTCTGGAACTCATCTTAGTCTCCTGTCGTTTTCGATGCCGGGCTCTAACCGCCCTGCAATTGGTTCAGGATCATGACCACGACCGTCATCCCGTAAGCTGGAATGAAGATCAGCCATTGCAGCCAGGTCGCCTCGCGCTGATACTTGATCAGCCGCGGCCAAAGGTCCAGGATGATGACCCGCAAACCGTTCAACGCATGGAAAAGCACGATGAAAATCATCACAAACTGGAAATAGATCGATTCGTAAACGGTATTGATCGCAGTGGCAAAGTCGCTGCCAAGCTGCTGCATGAAGAACGAGGAAATCACGTGCAGCCCCACAAACAACACGATTGCCAGACCGCTGATCCGGTGAAGCGCCCAGGAAATCATCGGTCCTCCACCCCGGTACTTGATGCCTTTCAGACCGACATTTCTTTTTAGAGCCATGTGCGTCTCCTCTTCAAGTTCAAGTATGGTCTTATGTGGGTTTTTCAGCAGTAAACTATTAGAATGATTATGCTTTTTAAGACATTGTTCCTGGCAATACAATGAAGAAATTCTACCACGCTTCTCCATTTGCTGAAATTGCAGCCTAAACATAACCCGAAGCTGCGCCTTTACGCTTGAAATTCACCCCTAACCCAGGTAAAATTCACAGTTGTAAATACAACCAGGAAAATGTTCCAGAAATAACCTGTAAACAAACGGATATTTATCGAATAAGGAGGACTGGATGGCAAAATCCCCCCATATGTCGCGGAACGACTTTGTTAAAGGTGTGGTGGGAATTATAGGAACAATCATGGGGATCGTTATCGGTCTGCCAGCAATTGGGTATATCCTCTCCCCAGCTCTGAAGACCCAAACCTCTGACGCGTGGATTCCTCTGGGACCGCTCGAAAACTACCCGGTTGGCACTCCGACCCCTTTCAGTTTTACCCGCTCGAAAGTCGCCGGATGGCAGAAGACCACCAACAGCTATGGCGTCTACGTGCTGCGCAAAACGGAAGCTGATACCACCGTCTTCTCCAATATTTGCACCCATCTAAGCTGCCGGGTGATCTGGCACGAAGACATTGCTCAGTATGTTTGCCCCTGTCACGATGGACATTTCGCCAAAACCGGCGCGATCGTCAGTGGTCCACAACCGCGCCCGCTCGACACCTACGAGAACAAAGTGGAAGATGGCAACCTGTTCATCCACTTCGTAGAAGGATAAGCCCGATGAATAAAGCGTTTGCCTGGCTCGACGAAAGACTTGGTTTGACGACCATTTACAATGTGGTGCTCGACCGCAAAGTGCCCAAAGTAAACTGGTGGTTCACATTGGGCAGCGCCAGCGCCATCCTGTTTGCGCTGCAAGGGGTGACCGGCATGTTCCTGGCGATTTATTACGTTCCTTCTCCGGAAAGCGCCTACGACAGTGTGAACTTTATAATGAATGGAGTCTCCTTTGGCTGGTTGATCCGGGGCATCCATCACTGGGGCGCCTCGCTGATGGTCATCGTGGTTTTCATGCACATGCTGCGCACCTTCTACTACGGCGCTTATAAATACCCGCGCGAGTTCACCTGGATCACCGGGGTAGTTTTGCTGCTCTGCACGTTGGGGATGGGCTTCACCGGTTATCTGCTGCCCTGGAACCAGCGAGCGTACTGGGCAACCACGGTCGGCACTGAAATCCCCGGCACCTTTCCATTCATCGGTCCTTTCATAACGAGTGTGCTGCGCGGCGGCGCAGACCTGAGCGGGCTGACGCTCACGCGTTTCTTCGCCATCCATATCTGGTTCCTGCCCGCGCTAATCGCCGCGCTGATCGGTGTGCACATCTATATGGTCATCAAGCTGGGCATCTCCAGCATCCCCAGCCAAGAAGATTGAGCAGAGGAGCACGACCTTGAACGACGAGCAAAAACAACGCTATCTCGAAAAGTATCAACAAGCCAAGCAAAAGGGCGTGAAATTCTTCCCCGACATCATCTATAAAGACTTGCTGATGTCGTTTGCTTTGTTTATTATTCTGGTAATGCTGGCGACCTTTGTCGGCGTGGCGAACGAGCCCAAGGCAGACCCCAGCGACAGCAGCTACATCCCCCGCCCAGAGTGGTATTTTCTGTTCCTCTTCGAAATGCTGAAATTCTTCCCGGGCAAAATCGAATGGCTCGGCACGGTTGTGCTCCCCACGTTGGCGATCCTGGCGCTGTTTTTGCTGCCCTTCCTGGATCGCAGCCCGGCGCGCCACCCGAGCAAGCGCTGGCGCACCATCAGCGTTATGGGGGTAGTCGTGCTGGCAATGATTGGCTTGACCATCCGGGCGGTCATCACCACCCCGCCCCAGGCAGAAGCCGAGAGCCTGGCAGCCAGTTTGGGCGAGAGCATTCTGGTCGGTCAGGACTTGTACTCCGTCAACTGTGTGGAATGTCACGGACCGGATGGCGAAGGCGGCGAGATCCAGGGCGTAGAGGGGTTGGAAGGTTATCTGATGAAACCTATCAACTCTCAAGATGAGATGTACACCCGCTCGGACGAAACGCTTTTTGACATCATCAACTACGGTCAGCCCGGTCAGGGCATGCAGCCGTTTGGGAAAGCCTACGGGGGCGAGCTTTCCGTGAGCGAGATCGAAACGATCGTCAATTTCATGCGCTATACCTGGGACGACCGGGCTGAGATCCCGGAAGAAGTGAGCCAGGCTTCTGCCGTACCGGCGCTGGGGGAGAACGAGGTGCCCTCTTACGATGTGTACATCGCGCCGCTGGTCAAGCGCAATTGTGTTTCCTGCCACCGCCCAGGCAAGAAGAACAACAATTACTTGATGGAAACCTTTGACGAGATCATGAACTCCGGCGATCACGCTCCCAATGTGATCCCCGGCGACCTGAACAGCAACCTGATCCGCATGCTCAACCGCGAAGAGATTGACGCTGGCGGACCAATGCCACCCACCAAAGCGCTCAAGCCGGAGATAATCGAGATCTTCACCCGCTGGGTGCTTGGCGGCGCCCCTCAGACCGCAGAGGAAGCCGCGGCTGCCAGCGGACCTATAACAACCACGCTGACCGCCCCGACTACGCCGCTCACCGTGACGCTTACCGCGCCCGAGGTCACTGCCTCTCCCTCCCCTTGAGGCTGCGTCCGGTCAGACAAAATAAATAGAAGACGGGGCTGTCATCCTGCTGACAGCCCCGTTTGCACAGCAGGTGGATAGTCTCTTTCAGGGAGTCTCTAATCCTGCTGGGCAGTTCTTGGGGGTGTCGCGCGGCGTGAGCAACTGCACGCTGTCATTTGTAAAGGTGCGGATGGGCTTGTAATAACACAGCAGCGGCGCGACCACCCATTTCTGCCAGGCATCGTTTTCCTCCCCCCACCTAAATTCCGATCCTTTCTCGATCAAGAAAAGCGGCGGCGCCACAATCAGCGCAAACCGTTTGTTGCGCAGGTCCTCATAAAAGTCGGCAAAATAGCGCGCATTATCTGCCATTGCCTGATCCATCACATATTTCTTCTCATACTCCGCAACCAGGGGCATGTCCTGGATGTATCCAAATGTGAGCAACTGACGCTGGTCCATGAACAGCACCTCTCCAGCTTGCGCTGCCCGTTCAACCTGCTTTCTGATGACTTTGAGAGTCTCGGCGGTTTCAGCGCGCGGCGGCAGATCCAGCCCAACGCCTACCCAGAGCGCATTCCAGGCGGGGATGAGCAACGCCAGCGCTAATGCGGAACGCGGCAGCCAGCCCAGCCCCTCTGTTTTTAAGCCCCCCAGATCGCGCAGCAGAATTGCAGCCAAAAACGCCAGCGAAATGAGGAACATATCCAGATTGTGCAAGTTATTGCCGCCGCCGATCTTCACGCTCATTACCAGCCCCGCCCCGAGAAGAGCCAGGCTGGGCAGGCTGAACGCCAAAATCTGCACCCAGTTGAGCTTCCAGCGCCCGCTGGCTTGCGCCCAGATTAAAAGCACGACAAGCGGAAGCACGGCAATCGCCAGCGATAACAGCAGCCCCAAAGAAGAAGTGGAGTTTGGGAACAGCCGGTACCAGAGCAGCGGCTGGGAAAGCGAGGTCCCCTGCGCGATTTTCGCCGGTCGAAAAAGTTTGGGGTTTGCCAACGCGCCTCCGGCTAAACCAGCCAGCGCCGCCACCGCAACTGGGATCAGGCGTTTGGCGGCGGCAAGCCATCCCTCACCCTTTTTCAGTCGAAAATCCGCCAGCATCAGAAAACCCGCCCAGGTTGCGCTGGCTGGCAGCCAGGTCCAGCGGCTCAGGCTGGCGTAGTACCCAGCCAAGGCAGCGCCAAAAGCCGAGAGCAGCCACCGGCTCAGGCTGACCGTCATGATCAGAAGAATGGCGCTTAGGATCAGCGGGGTATAGATCGGTCCTTGAGCCAAAAACAGAAAGAACCACATGCCAAACAACCAGCGCTCCCGCCCGCCGATCCGGCTCCAGCGCGCCAGCAGATAACCCAGGAGGAGGTGCGGCGCGGTCGATAGAAACGCATTCCAAAGCCGGTGAGCCCAAATCGGCAAATCCCTCACCAGGAACGCCAGCCCCCAGAGCAGCGACCGACCTACCGAATCATAGGTACCGTCAGGCTGTCCAACAAACTGATAACGCCCGCTCCCAAACGGGATCGAATAGTCGTACAGCCGGTTGCCTTCCGACCAGGAGAGCGAAAAGGGGTAGGCGGTAACCAGAGTCAAGAAGGACCCGAAAACATAGCCGGTCGCGGTCAACAGAACCCCAAATGCGAAGTCGGCGCCGGTGAGCGGCTGGGTTGGGCTGCGACCGGCAAACAAGCCAGCCAGAAATCCCGCCAGCAGCAGCGCGCCCAGGCGGATGTAACCGGCTGGGAGCAGCTGCCCGAGCGGGGTGAACAACAAGATCAAGCCCGGTAACAGCGCCAGGAGGAACGCCAGCAGCCACCTGAACGCTCCCAGGCGCTCGCGCAGCCGAATCAACCACCCGCCGGCAATTCTTACTCGTTCAGGCGCCCAGATCTGCGCCAGCAAACCGAGCGCTGCCAGCAGAAAAATCAAACTGCCCACGGCGGCAGTCAGTCTGAGCAGCGTAATCCCAAAACCGGCTTTGAGCCCGTTGCCCAACAAAGATTGATAAATATCCAGACTGAGGAACACCCAAACTGCCAGCAGTCCCAGGCTGATCAAGATTCGAAAAACGTTGGCATTGCTCGGGTTTTGTTTCTTCATTGCAATCTCAGAAATATGCGGATGCGCGAATCCCCGCGGCAGGTCACTGTGGGCGGCGTCAGCGGGAGTTGGATCGTCGTTGCCCCAAGCGCGTCGCGGTATTTTTGGCTGTAGATCCGGTCTTCGATCAACACGACGTCAGCTTCCTGCAGCCATTGCTGATCCAGTGCGCGATTCCAACGTCCTTCGCGCAGCAACAGCTCCGGATCGCCGTCCAGGTAAAACGAATAGCCATCGTTAATTTGGGGCGGATAGATGCGGATGTCCGGGACGTACAGCAGCGGCGCCGCTGAGAGCCCACCGCGCCAGTACACCAGCGAACCCGGCGGGATGTTTTCCCTCAAGTATTCGCCCAGGATGCGGTTGGACGCGATGACATCGCCGGCGCAGTCGTACGTCGTATAACCGCCGCCCAGCAGGATGGTCGGAGAAAGCAGCATCCCCAAAATCAACGTGATCACCAGCGCAAAGTAACCGGCTGAGAGCCGTTGAGTTGGAGCGCCGTTCGCCGCCGCGCGCCGCCGCAGACGCCCAAAAACGTATCCTGCAGCTAGCAGGAGAAGACCCAGCCCAAGCCCCGCCAGGGCAGGCACCAGCTTGCGCAAGAGCTGGACATCCAGCCCAAATTTGTTCACGATCAGCGCGCCGATCGAAGCGGAACCGGTCTCGCCAAACTTGCCCAATAAGACGCGCGGAACCTGGACTTCCAACAGCCAGTTGCCGGTTTCTTCGAATGTGCTGTAGCCAATGCCGGCGGTCAAGATCAACAGAACCGCGGCAATCAGCATTTGCCGCCAGAGCGGCAGTGTTTTGGACCAGGTTGGGGCGGATACGATCAACAGCAGCAGCCCCAAAACCGAGAAAAACGCCAGGTAACCCGCAAAACAAAACGGACAGTAGTCCTTGACCAGCGCAGCCCACATGTGCGTCAGCAGCAATACCAGGTAAAGGACCGAGAGGAACACCGCAACCTTGAAGTCGCTGGCGCTCCGCCAGTCGCGCCTGGGGGGCCAGAGCAGCCAGACGCAGAACACCCCCACCGCGGCGACGAATTGGAACCGCAGCCCCTGGAAAAAACTCAACACCTGACTCGCCAGGTCGGTCTGCGGCTTCCAGACCGGGGTGGCATGTAACCCAAGCCGCCAGCGGTTCAGAAAAGGCGAGATCGCCTTCGGTATCTTGATATACAGCCGCATGATGTCCGGCCAGTAGATGGCATGTCCGATAAACAGGGTCAAGCCGCCCACCAGGAGCGCCAGCATGCCCGCTTTTCGTCCGTGCTGCCAGAATATATAAACAACCAGAAAAGGGAAAAAAGGCAGCATGTTAAAGCGGGTCAAGCCCATCAGGGCTGCGATCCAGGCGCCCAGCCCAATCTGCCAGAGCGGGCGCTTCTCTCCCAACACAAACACCAGCGCCCAAACCAACATGCAAGCGATCAGCCCCTGCGATACCGCCGTGCTGTAGGGCTTGAGCAGCCCGGGGTTCAAAGCCATCACCCACACCGCGCCGGCAGCCCACCAGGCGCCGCCAAGCCGCCGCGCCAGGATCCAAATGCCAAGCAGTTGGAACAACGTCAGCGCGACTGCAAAGTAGCGCGCCGCGGCTAAACCCGGACCGAACCATTGCTGGATCGCCCCCGGGATCAAGAAAGCCAGCGGCATGTGGTTCGTCCAGGGACCATAAGCCTGAAAAGGCTGGTACTGACCGCTTACGAACAGATAGCCTTTGAGTAAGTAAGCCCCCTCATCCAGGACGGAAACCTGGGTGTGGGCATACATCCATAACTGCCAGGCGCAAACCGCCGCGCCCAGCAGCGCTGCCACGCCAGCCAGCCAGCGAATCGAAGCGATCCGGGCGAGTCGATCCCTCAAATGCGCGTGGTCCTTCTAACCCATGTGGGCGATCACTGCATCCCCAAACTCAGAGCACTTGAGCAGTGTCGCGTTTTCCATCAGGCGGTGAAAATCGTAGGTGACGGTTTTGGCGGCGATCGCACCCTCCATGCCTCGGATCACCCGGTCGGCTGCTTCGTCCCACCCCATATATCGCAGCATCATCTCACCGGAGAGGATCACCGAGCCAGGATTGACCATGTCCTTGTCGGCGTATTTGGGCGCCGTGCCGTGGGTTGCTTCAAAAACTGCATGACCCGTGGCGTAGTTGATGTTGCCGCCCGGGGCGATCCCAATCCCGCCCACCTGGGCAGCCAAGGCGTCCGAAAGATAATCGCCGTTCAGGTTCATGGTCGCCAGCACGTCAAATTCGCGCGCCCGCGTGATCGTCTGTTGAAAAACGATGTCGGCAATCACATCTTTGACGAGCAGCCGGCCGCTCTTGAGCGCTTCATCTTGTTCGGCGTTGGCTGCCGTTTCGCCTTTCTCGGCTTTGGTGCGCTCCCACTGAGCCCAGGTATATACTTGGGCGCCAAATTCGGTCTCGGCGGTTTCGTACCCCCAATTGCGGAACGCGCCCTCGGTATATTTCATGATGTTGCCCTTGTGCACCAGCGTGATGCTGCGCCGCCGGTTTGCCAGCGCCCAGGTAATTGCAGCCCGAACCAGGCGGGCAGTGCCCTCCTGCGAAACCGGCTTGATCCCAATTCCGGCGCTCTCGGGGAAGCGGATTTTTGCAAATTCCTGTGGGAACTCCTGCTGCAAAATCTGCTTAAAACGCTGGTTCTCGGCTGTGCCGTTCTCGAACTCGATCCCGGTGTAGATGTCCTCCGTGTTTTCTCGAAAGACAACCATATCCACGTATTCGGGGTGTTTAACCGGCGAAGGCACCCCGTTGAAGTAACGCACCGGTCGCTGGCAAACGTACAGGTCCAGCGCTTTGCGCAAGGCAACGTTGAGCGAGCGAAACCCGCCCCCAATGGGCGTGGTCAGGGGACCCTTGATCCCGACCAGGAAGTCCTTAAAAGCCGCGATCGTCTCGTCTGGAAGCCAGGAGCCAAACTGGTCGTAGGCTTTTTCGCCGGCAAACACTTCCATCCACTGGATGCATTTGCGGCCCTGGTACGCCTTCTCCACCGCCGCGTCCAGCACCCGCACCGCGGCTTTCCAGATATCCCGACCGGTGCCATCCCCTTCTACAAACGGCACGATCGGGAGGTCAGGGACTTGCAGCTTGCCATTTTGAATTGTGATCTTCGCCCCGCGTTCGGGCGCTTTCATCATCGTGTATTCCATTTTCGGTTACTCCGCTGCATTCACATCAGATTTACTGACTGGAATTATAGCAAACAAAGGTGAGGTTTGTCATAATGCAAAAACGAGATAGTTAACTACTTCAGGAAGATCGACATGCTATATAATATAGGGCAAAGTCAAGCAACCCTGCCTGGAGCGCAATTCATGACTATCGAAAAATTTACCCCCCAAATCGATATTAATAAAACAAAAATAAATGGAGATGGAAACGAATGGCATGCTCTAGATCTCGAGGAGGTGCTTGACAAGTTCGATACCGAGGCTGGGATCGGTCTCAGCGACGAAGAAGCTGCTAAAAGGCTGGAGCAATACGGTCCAAACCAACTTGCCGAAAAGCCTCCGGTGAGCTTCTGGAAAATGCTGTGGGACCAGTTCAATAACTTCATCGTAATGCTGCTGATCGCCGCATCGATAATCTCGGCTCTGCTCGGCGATTATGTGGAGGCGGCGGCGATTATGGCAATTGTGATCTTGAACGCCACGCTGGGCGTGTTCCAGGAGCGGCGCGCCGAACAGGCTCTGGCAGCGCTGAAAAAGCTTGCCGCGCCTGAAGCCCACGTAATCCGCGGCGGTTCGCGCAAGATCATACCGTCAACCCAGGTCGTGCCGGGCGATCTGATCCTGCTGGAGGCTGGCAATTACATCCCCGCCGATGTCCGATTAATTGAAGCGGTCAACCTGCGCATCGAGGAGGCGGCGCTCACCGGGGAATCGGTCCCGGTTCAGAAGGACGCCGCAATCCGCCTCGAAGCGCAGATCCCGCTGGGCGACCGGAAGAACACCGCTTTTATGGGGACCCTGGTCAGCTATGGGCGCGGGCGCGGGGTGGCGATCAGCACAGGTATGCACACCCAGATCGGTCTGATCGCCGAGATGCTGCAATCCGTTGAAGAAGAAGAAACCCCGCTGCAAAAACGGCTGGATCAACTGGGAAAGACCCTCGGATGGGCTGCGCTGAGCATCTGTGGCATGGTTTTCGTAGTCGGATGGCTGCGCGGCTATGATCTGCTCGACATGTTTCTTATCGCCGTCAGCCTGGCGATTGCCGCCGTGCCGGAGGGTTTGCCGGCGGTTGTCACCATCAGCCTGGCGCTAGGCATGCGCGAAATGATCAAACGCCATGCCCTGATCCGCAAGCTCTCCTCCGTCGAAACGCTCGGCTCGACGACCGTGATCTGCTCGGATAAGACCGGCACCCTGACGCAAAACGAGATGACCGTCACCCGCATGTGGGTTGCCGGTCGTTCTTTCTCGATCAGCGGGGGCGGTTATGCCCCGACCGGGGATTTCTCGGTCGACGATCAGGTCATCGATCTTAAAGATTATCCCGCCGCATTGACGAATTTATGGGTGGCGGCTTTGAATAACGACGCCGACCTCGAGGTCAGCGGCGCCAGCGCCGATAAAGAGACTTTTCGGATGGTAGGCGACCCGACCGAAGGCGCCTTGATCGTCGCCGCGGCGAAAGCCGGCGCCAGGAAGCTCGAGCTCAACCAGGCTTACCCCCGCGTTCAGGAAGTGCCGTTCGACTCGGTTCGCAAACGCATGGTCACCATCCATAAAATTGTTACGCCGCGGTCCGAAGACATATCGCCCTTCAATGACAGCAATCAAAAAGAATGGCACGCCATCACCGTCAAAGGCGCCCTCGACCTGGTGTTAGATCTATGCCAGGCTTATCAATCCATGGACAATCAGATCGAACCCCTGGACGAGACCATGCGCATGCAAATCCTGGCTGCCAACGATCTTATGACCCAAGACGCATTGCGCGTGCTGGGTATGGCTTACCGGCTGACGCCTAACATGCCAGACGCCTCCGATCCGAACGATCTTGAAAAGGATCTAGTTTTCACCGGGATGATCGGGATGATCGATCCGCCGCGCCCCGAAGTGCCGCCCGCGCTGACCACCGGTCGCAAAGCCGGGGTGCGCACGGTCATGATCACCGGCGATTACGCCAACACCGCCCGGGCGATTGCCGAATCGATTGGGTTGATGCAGCCCGGGCACCAGGTACTCACCGGTCCCAGCTTGAACGAGATGGACGACGAAACCCTACAGCGCGAGGTCGAATACACTGACGTGTTTGCGCGGGTTTCCCCAGAGCACAAGATGCGCATCGTCGAGGCGCTGCGCTCCAACCGCGAAGTCGTGGCAATGACCGGCGACGGGGTTAACGACGCCCCTTCGATCAAACGCGCCGACATTGGAATCGCAATGGGGATCACCGGGACCGACGTGGCAAAGGAGAGCGCCGATATGGTGCTCACCGACGATAACTATGCCAGCATCGTTTCAGCGGTCGAGCAAGGGCGCATCATTTACGATAACATCCGCAAATTCGTCTTCTTCCTGCTCTCCTCCAACGTGGCGGAAATTATGATCATCTTCCTGGCTACGCTGGCAGGCTTGCCCACCCCGCTGACGGCGATCCAGCTTCTGTGGCTCAACCTGCTCACCGACGGCGCGCCAGCCCTGGCGCTGGCAATGGAAAAGGGCGATCCAGACATCATGAAGCGCAAGCCTCGCCCGGCTCACGAGCCGATCATCAACTCCTCCATGGGCTTGGGCATCACCATCCAGACCATTACACAAACCGGCGCCACGCTGACCGCCTTCTGCCTTGGTCTGCTCTGGCACCTGCAGGAAACGATCCCGGCGGGCACGAACGTGTTTGGGACGATCGGCTACCTGCTGCGCTACGACTGGCGCGGCGTGGATGTGCAGACCGCCGAAACCATGGCTTTCGTCACCCTCTCGATGTGCGAGTTGTTCCGGGCGTACACCGTCCGCTCCGAGCGCCAATCGATCTTCAAGATCGGGGTGTTCTCCAACCGCTATATGCAGTACGCGGTGGGTTTTTCGATCGTCTTGCTGCTGCTGGTGGTGAACGTGCCGTTCTTACAGCCAATTTTCAACACCCACTCCATGAGCCCGCTTGAATGGGCGATCGTGATCGGGCTGGCGCTGATCCCGGCGATTTCCGAGGAAATCACCAAGGTCTATCTGCGTTGGAAGAGCCGGCAGATCCGGCGCAGAACCCGCCTGGCTCATTAGCCTCAGGCGCGCTGCGTTCGCTCGCTCTCAACCTTTGAAAACGTCAGCGATGGATGTTGTGGTTGTATAGATGCTTCACTACGCGGCTTAATTCAGGTATCCGGCAGTAAATCGCGTTCAATCTAGCATACACCCTTCAATATGTAAGCAGATGTGTCATTCGAGGAGAACGCCGAATTTACACACTGTTTATCATCCCACCGATTGGGGTTTTTCGTGACTGATGAACATTTTCTGCATTCGATGTAAATTCTGCTCTTGTGTTTTATCTCGTCGTACCTGTCAAGCGGTAACTTTCTATCTTAAGTACCTTTCTTATAAATGACCAACTGATGGTTTAGAGTAAAATTGCAGTATGAGAAAAGTCAAAGATCAAGCTGCTGTGGTTTATTCTGTTAATCGCTCAACCAAAATGCCATTTTGGAATGAGATTGTCTGCGGAGATAGTGCAGATTTACTTAAATTAATTCCAGCTAATAGTATTGACTTAGTGATCACATCGCCCCCATATTTTCAACAACGAGAATATGATGGTGGTGGAGTTGGCAACGAGGAAAAACCGCATGAATATATTTCCGCGCTTATGGAAATTTTTTGTGAGTGCGTCCGCGTAATAAAGCCAACGGGAAGTATTGTTCTTAATATTGGTGATAAGTATGAGGATAGCAGCTTATTGCTTATGCCTTACAGGTTTGCATTAGCTGTAACAGAGCAATGTGGAGTCAAGCTTGTTAACAATATAACATGGGTAAAATCAAACCCTACACCTCGACAATTTAAGCGTAGGTTAGTTAGCAGTACAGAGCCTTTTTTCCATTTCGTAAAATCACAAGAATATAAATATTTCCTTGACGAATTCTTGAAACCCATTGAAGAGCCAAAGACTAATAATAATGACATTGGAACTGGAGAGAATATTGGCAAAAAATATTTTCTCCTGATCGAACAATCTAAACTCACGCCAAAGCAAAAAGGAATGGCTAGAAATGCGTTAGAAGAAGTTATTGGGGAAGTACGTAATGGCGAAATTCAAGGATTTCGTATGAAAATCAGAGGTATTCATTCAGAACCTTTTGGCGGACAAGAAGGCGGTAGAAAAATTCAGTTAGACAAAAATGGATTTACCATTATTCGTATTTATGGCAATCCATTAAAGAAAGATGTTATCATAACGCCTGTTGAGTCACTCAAAAACTGTCCTCATCCCGCTATTTATCCAATCAAAATAGTAGAAGAGTTTATAAAATTGCTAACTCAAAAAGGCGATATTATTCTTGACCCATTCGTAGGATCTGGCTCAACAGCGGTAGCCGCTTTTCAAAGTGAAAGAATTTATATTGGTTTTGATATTAGTGAAGAGTATTGTCTCTATGCTCAAAAACGTTTAAGCAGTGTACGACATCAACTATCCCTTTGGGAAAAAAACAATGCCAACACCTAACAAAATCATAGAAGTAGCCTACGAACAAGCCCAGGAAGAATCGTTGGAAGAAGCTTTATCTGGTCTATCAAGCGAAACCATTCACGATTTGAGGATTATTGTAGACAACGCTGAAACTCAAAAAGCAGTTCTAGGTGTTACATTGACTTCACTTGTATATAAAGTTTTCGAGCCTGAACAGGATATTCGTAGACATCAGATGGGTATGAAAGATGGTTATTCAGGCAGAACATTTGATACAAAATATGTCACACCTTTTCTAAAAGAAAAATTTCCTCATTTCGCAATGGCCGAAAGCGCATGGTTAACACGTTCTCTAGAGCAACCCCGACCATATAACTTGGATTTCCCTGGAAGAATTCGTAATAAAGTTTTGAAAACTGCCTTTTTGAAAACCCTAGACCGTATTCAAACCGATAGCGAACTCGCACCTAAATTCTTGATTGCTTTAATGTGCCTTATGCTAGAAGCAAGAACACAAGATGAACAACTTTTTACCAAAGTCCAAGTAGTCAGTGACGTAACGATTGCAAGAATCATAGATGCTTTGAGTCTGCACATTCTTCATAACTATGGCAGGGGAGTTGTTGGAACTGCTCGGCTGCCAGTTTTAGCGATTTTCTCAGTCTACAATTTACTCATGTTAGACGTTAAAAGGTATTCCGGAAAACGTCTTTCACCCCTCGAAGCACATACAAGTCCTGATTTGCGGACAAAATCGCTGGGTGATATTGATGTAAATAATGCGGATAACTCTTGCTTTGAATCGGTTGAAATTAAATATAATAAGCCAATTACCGCTGATATGATTGGTGTAGCTTATCGAAAAATTAGAGACACGGAAATTGATCGCTATTATATTTTGACAACCAGTGAACCAAATATTGATGACCAAGAATCGGTTATCCAGGAAATAGAAAAGTATAAAAAGATTCACTCGTGCCAGATTATTGTTAATGGTGTTATCCCTTCACTAAAGTACTACTTGCGTTTACTAAGCAACCCGCAAGACATTATTGACGAGTATACCAGATGGCTTGAATTTGAATATCGGCATGCAAGTGGCATTAAGAGAGATCATTTGAGGTTTTGGCAAGAAATACGTCAAACCGTGTTGAACCTTAAGGATCCCGAAGGCGAAAATGCTACCTAATAACCATTTGCACTTGATCGTCTTTGGCGCGGGTGCGTAAACGCAAAACCTCTTATAAGCGTCATTGTTTATCGGATAGCCTCTCGCTACAATCTAAATCAGATAACGCATACCATCAAATTAGAAAAGGACGTTTGCTATGCATTCGGTTTTAGAGTCTTGTTGGTCGGATTGGCGGATAGGCATCGGCGCCGCAACCGGGATAGCGGCTGGCGCCGGGTTGATAGGCGCCTGGCTGACCCCGCGCGGTCCCGTGACAACGCTCCAGGCGCTGGCGTCAATGGCGATAGCTCTCGCCATCGGCATCCTGGCGGGGCTTGTCATGGGCAGCCGGTGGAGCATGCTGATCGCGCCGGTGGTGTTTGTCGTGGTGTTCGAACTCGCCCGGCTGAGGGTCGTTGGTCCCACTGTGGACGGCATCCACCTCGGTTCGACGTACGGCGTCATCGCGTTCGTCCTGGGACGCCTGGTTCACGGTTTGCTCGTCCTGGCGCCGATGATCCTGGGCGCGGCTTACGGGGTTCAGTTCGCGGCGCTTCTCGGAAGAACTGCAACCGCCGCCGCTGGAGTCGCCAGCTGGGGGCTCATCGCGCTTGCCACGCTGGCGTTGATTGCGGTTGCCGTCATGGTCGCCCGACCTGCCGCCACCCACCCGATCATCGGCTCCGACGGCAAACCATTCCCCGGCAGTATTGCCGAACTGATTACCGTCCCCATCGGCGGTCATAAGCAAGCCATGATGATCCGGGGGCGGAGCGCCAAAAACCCCGTCCTGCTGTACCTGGCTGGTGGGCCTGGCGGCACCGACCTCGGAGCCATGCGCGCCGACGTCGCGCTCGAGCAAGACTTCGTGGTGGTCACCTGGGAGCAACGCGGCGCGGGCAAGTCTTACTCGGCTCTCGACCCGGTAGAGACGCTGACCCTGAATCAGATGGTGAACGATGCCATCGAAGTGACCGACTATCTGCGGGGGCGGTTCGGCGTGGACAAGATCTATCTGGCGGGCAATTCGTGGGGTACCATCCTCGGTGTGCTGGCTGTGCAGCAGCGCCCAGATTTGTTCTATGCTTACGTGGGCACGGGGCAGATGGTCAGTCCGCGCGAAACAGACCACATGTTCTATGAAGACACGCTGGCGTGGGCAGAACAGACTGGCAACAACGCGCTGGCTGCCACATTGCGCCGGAACGGGCCTCCACCTTACAACAACCTCCTCGATTACGAACCCGCGCTCTCCCATGAGCACGACTGGAATAGCTATTCGGAACTCGATCTAAGCAAGGAGATGCCCAACAACCTTTTCGTGCCTGAAAACACGCTGATGGATCGGATCAACGGGTTGCGATCGTTTCTCGATACGTTCTCGGTGCTCTACCCCCAACTCCAGAACATCGACTTTCGCCGTGACCTCCCCGCTCTCGACGTCCCCGTATATATGGTGATCGGCAAGCACGAAGCCCGGGGTCGGGCGGTCCTGGCAAACGAGTGGTTCGAGATGCTCAAGGCGCCGTCAAAGGAGAAGATCATCTTCGAGCATTCCGGTCATCGTCCCTTGTTCGAAGAACCGGCGGCGTTCGCCTCGTTGATGGCCCGGGTCTTGAACGAAACCTTTACGGGCAAATAGCCGGAAAGCAGTCCGGATCGCCGACCGATTCACGCCTACCGCGTTTACGCTCTCAGGTTCACCAGGAGCATACCGCTAAATAAACCGCAAAATGGTGTGTTACGCATTAATTAGCTGCATTTTCATAAAGTAACGCGAGTTCGGGTCAGGCAAACAATGGCAGAAAATTGCCCAAGCCCAAGGAGGATTTGGATTACGCGTGGGCTGATCGCGGCGGTGCTGGCGATGAACGTCTGGTGCGCGCTGGTGTTTCTGCTCCGCCCGGCAGCATACGCCCCCGCCTACCAGTTGAGCGGCGCCCCAGGCGAGGCGGCAGTGCGCGGCTTTGGCGTACTATTCTTGATGTGGAACATCCCCTATCTGGCTGCGCTGTGGAACCCGGCGAAAAACCGGAGCCTGCTGCTGATCTGTCTGGCGATGCAGGCGTTGGGCGTGGCGGGCGAGCTGTTGATCTTGTTCACCATCCCGCGCGAATATGCGCAACTGCGCAGTTCGATCGTGCGCTTCAGCCTGTTTGATTTCGGCGGGCTGCTGGCGCTGCTGGCGGCTTTGGGGTTGACGCTAATTTCGGAATAGCGCGATAAAAAATATCGTCAAATACGTCTAGCCTTCAACCCTGAAAAGCTCGTCCGCTGCCCTCCCGTCTTTCTTGTGGTAGAACGAACTCGGCGTTTCCCCCATTCCGCTGGATCAGCCGATCAATCTAATTGCGAATACTGAAAGCTCTTGCGATGGAGCGGACATTCCCCCAGGCGCCCGATTGCCCGGCGGTGCGCCACGGTGGCGTAACCCTTGTGCAGTTCAAAGCCGTATTCGGGGTATTCGAGCGCGAATTCGCACATCAAGGCGTCGCGGGCGGTCTTCGCCAGCACAGCCGCAGCAGCGATGCTCAACGAGCGCGCATCGCCTTTCACCAGCGGCGTCTGCGGGATGGCGACCTCGGGCAGCGCCAGGTAATCGACCAACAGGTGCTGCGGGCGGGTTTGCAGCCCCGCGATGGCGCGCACGATTGCCAAGCGCGTCGCCGGCAGGATCCCCAGTTCGTCGATCTCTTGGTTGCTGGCAAACCCCACGCTGAAATCGAACGCGAGGTCGTGCAGCTTTTCCCGCCAGTAAGCGCGTTCAGCCGGGCTGAGCAGCTTTGAATCTTTGAGCCCGCTCAACGCCGCGGCGGTTTGTCCGCCGGCGGGCAGAATAGCTGCGCCGGCAGCTACCGGTCCAGCCAGCGCGCCCCGTCCAGCTTCATCCACGCCCGCGACCCATTGCAGCCCTTTTCCCCAGAGCGCCGCTTCAAAGCTCAAGTCGGGGGCTTCGGGGAGCAGCGCCCGGTCAAATTTCTTCATGTAAATGCACCCCGGTTTTTCATCCCCGCCGGGCGTATTGCCCCAGCCGGTGGTTGCGGCGGATCGTCAACACATCCTGCCACATCTTAAAGGTGTCCTGGATCAGCGAAAGCTTGCTTTCGGGGTTGAAGTACCACGAGATCGGAACTTCCTGGATAACATAACCGCGCTGGCGCGCAATAAACAAGACCTCGATGTCGAACGACCAGCCAGTCAGCGTCAGATGCTGAAAAAGGTCTTGCGCCGCCTCAGCGCGAAAACACTTAAAACCGCATTGCGTGTCATGCAGACCAGGCAGCGCCAGCGCACGGATCATCAAATTGATCACTCTGCCGCCCCAATGGCGATGGAACGGTTCATTGAAACGGCGCGAACCGGGCGCCTCGCGCGAACCGATCGCAACATCAAACCTGTTCAGCGCGGGCGGCAGAAACCGCAAAGTCTCATCGATCGGCATAGAAAGGTCTGCGTCGCACATGAAGCGGTACTCGCCCTGCGCCGCAAGCATCCCGCGCCGCACCGCTAGACCCTTGCCGCGCTGCTCTTCGTGGATCGCCTCAAAGCCCGCTGTCTGGTCCGCGAATTCGCGCGCTGCCTCGAAGGTGCGGTCTTGGCTGCCGTTCTCGACGACCAGCACCTCGGTTGAAAATTGCTGACGCTGGACGAAATCTTTTACCTGGACGAGTGTGGCTGGAAGGCGGTTTTCTTCGTTGTACGCGGGGATAATGATCGACAGAAACGGGTTCGCCAATATGAAACGGGCTCCTTCACGTGATGCTCACAACCACAAAGACCAGCCAGACCAAGATAATGATATTGACCACCAGCAAGACCGCCAGCAAAATCCACTGCTGGCGCGTAAACGGAAAGCGCTGCGCAATCCGCCGGATGAGCGCCGGTTCTTCGCGCGCCATCAGCGCCAGTTTAGAAGGTTCGGCTGGCTTTTTTGGTTCCGGCAAATCCCGCATGGTGTAGATATCGGTGATCTCTGCCACCGGGCTGATTTCAGCGTCCTCCTGCTCGCAGACCAACTCGTCGATGATGAGCTGCACTTCGTCTTCGTCAAAAACCACCGGCGAGCGAAAAACTGTAATGATGAACCGCTGTAAGGCGTCCATCGGAATGATCCGCACCGCCGGTTTGCTGGTCTCGATGTGCGCTCCCGGGTCAGAGAAAAAAACCGCCGGCTCGATCGAAGGCACGCTTATCCCCCGGCTGGTTAGATAGTCCAACAATTCCTGGGTCTTTTCCAACCCAACGGTTATCGGGTTGGGATAAACCGTCTTATAACCGCCGCGCTTCGACTGTAATTCCTCCCAAACCGCCTCGTGGATGCGAAAAACGCCTTTTGCATCCGCAGTCAGGATCACCCAGATCCCGGTGGGGCCCAACAAAATGAGCGGCAGGGCGTCTTTTTTCTCATCCAGGCACGCTTCGCACACCATGTGAAAACGGTTATCCAGCACACCGCGCAGGTTTTGGATCAGATAGTCGCGCGCGCTCAGTTTGCGCCGATCGGGCGGCTGCCGACCTTCCGGAGCTTTTCCCCCACACTCGTAAACCTTCAACCCTGCCTCCTGGCGAAGGCGCGTCCAAGTATTACCGCCCGGTGTGCGCCGCCGCGCGCCCCGCCAGCGAATCCAAACAGCGGCGCAGGCGCTGCGATATTCGGATGCCGAAAAATTTGCCGATCAAATAACCGGGACGTTTTCAAGACGGTCCTGTTGAGCATCCCTTTCGCCAACCAGCAAAATCGGGTTCTCATTGCTCTCCACCAGCCGCACAGGCGCGTTGATCTCAAATGTGCTTGCCATCAGAGGAATGCGCTTACCGGCGAAGAATTTTTTACCGGATCGAATTTCCTCGATCAGATCCTGGCGTTGGATCAAAAGGTTATCCGTAAAGATCGCTCCGCGGCGGAGATAGGCGCGGACCCATTGCACCTGTCCATCCGGATTGTAATGCACAGCATCGATTACGCCGTCAAATTTCTGCTTCGCCATGGATCCCCTCCCAAACCTTCTCCTGTTAATATCAGCTTGCGTAGGATACGTTCCCGACTGGGGAATGTACCCTACGCAGCCGATTGGAGTCGGGGCGGGCGGACTCGAACCGCCGACCCCCGCGTCCCAAACGCGGTGCGCTGCCGAACTGCGCCACACCCCGGTGCCAACGAGTATAATGCGTATTGCCGCTTAAAGTCAAGGAAAACCTTTTTCCATAATGTTTCCGCTCTTATATCACGCCCATCATCGGCTGTCCAACGAAGACCTGCCCTTCTGGCTGGGGCTTGCCAGCCGCTACCCCGGCTCAGTGTTGGAATTGGGCTGCGGGACGGGCCGGCTTCTGATCCCCCTGCTCCAGGCGGGTCACGCGGTAGTCGGGCTCGATCATGACCGGGACATGCTGGCGGCGCTGCAGTCCAGCCTGCCTCCGGAGACCCGCCCCGCGCTGCAGTTGATCCAGGCTGATTTCAGCGCCTTTCACCTTGAACGGAAATTCAGCTCGATCCTGCTGCCTTGCAACACTTACAGCGCGCTGAATCTGGACCAGCGCTCACGCCTCCTGGAAAATGTTCATCGCCACCTGCTGCCTGGGGGGATTTTTGCCGCCAGCCTCCCCAACCCGCTGCAGCTCCGCAGCCTGCCGCCACACGCCGAGGCGGAAGTCGAGCAGATCTTCGAGCACCCTCTGGATGGAGAGCCGGTTCAGGTTTCCAGCGCATGGGAGAAGAATGCCCGGACCCTGCGCGTCTTCTGGCATTACGATCACCTTCTGCCCGAGGGCCGCGTGGAACGAACCAGCGTGACCTCAACCCATTTTCTGATATCGCCGCAGGATCACCTGTCCGAGATTCATTCGGCTGAGTTCACAACGGTGGAAATGCTCGGAGATTTCGACGGGTCTCCTTTCTCCGCCGATTCGCCCCAATTAATTCTGTTGGTCTCGATTTAGATTTAATGAAATTCGGTGCGGAGGTTGAGCCGTTCTGGGGGACAAGCTGCCGCCTCCGCACCGGTTACCGCCTCAATAGCGCAAGATTGCGCCAATCTGATCGAACCCCTTGATTTTCTGATCCGCCCGCAATACTTCGACTTCTCCGCCGTCCAGCATTACCGCCTGCACAGCCAGCTCCACCGCATCTTCGATGCGCTCCATTTTCCCGCCGCAATAGGGGCAGGCTTCTACCGCCTTAATCGAGACATATCCACAACCGGTACAGCGCAAACCGGGATCTCGAAAACCATCGCGGATGACCAGGATCTGCAACCGCCCTTCTCGAAGTGCGTCCAACGTCTCCTGTAATCCGAGCACCCCACCCCGACTCTTGGCTGCGTTCGTGACCAGCGTCTTGACTAGATTGCTTTCGCGCAGGATCTCAGCTCGGGTTCCGATTTCTATTGCGTTCGCCAGCACCTCATTGTTGCTTGCCACCATGCTGATCGGGAACGAACCCACCACCAGGCTCTGCCAGGTCTTAGGAAGCAGGTTGCGAAACATGGCAACATTGTCATCGGTGCCGCCAATCAGGATCCGCCGCACATTTTTCTCTGAAAAGAAGTGGACGGCATATTCGGCTGCTTCGCGCATATTCCTCTCAGCCGCTTCATCCAAGTGTCCGCCGGTCTGACCAACTTTGCTGCCTCGCCGCCCTGCTGCTTGGGAACCGCCCCCCCTTTTGGTATGCCGGATTGTTTCGCCGACTACGTCCTCTTGTTCCCGCAATTCTCCCAGGTGAAAATGGAAATAACGTGCGTCCTGTTTATCAACAACCACCACGCCGTAACCACCATATGAATCTAACAAGTCTGCCAGCGGCTTGACGTAAGGCTGCTCACTCACCCGCACCCGGCTGCGCAACGGAATTGCGAGCGGGTAGGCGCGCAAGAATCCATCATTTACACAAGAAAAGACCGCCAGACTTTTTCCAACCCAGTCATGCTCATGCTCGATAAAGCCGATGACCTTTTCAACATCTTCAGGCAAATCGATCTCTTTGAGCATGCTCCGCAGTCTGCGGCGATGAAAGTCGGTATTTCCTTCAGCAGGGTCTGTGTTGAGGTACACACTCAACACTGGCTGACCAGGCTGATAATGCAACAGCTCTTGGATATTTTGATCTGTTATCATATTTACCTCCTCACAAGTTCCGTGTTCAACCTACCCCCACCAAAACTCCTTAGCTATATTGTATATAGGTAGACCGGTCAGAGTCAAGCACTCATCCAGGGATTCAGGAAACCTTAAGCCTTTCAAATCATTTTCTTAATTCAGGCGCAAAGCAGCCTGGCAGCGAAAACATTTTGGCGCTTTGTTCCGGTTACCCTCTGCATTTTTATCCAACCGTGCTATTATTGATGCATATGAAAACCTCGCGCGACCGCATTCTGCTCATCGAAAGCGACCCGGAAATCAGCGATCTGGTCGCCAGACAGACCCTCCAGGCGCTGGGGTATCAGGTTCAGAGCGCACGCTCCGCCTCTGCGGGTCTGCAAGAGGTGAACCGTTTCCTCCCAGATGTGATCATCGTGAATCTGGTCCTGCCGGACCTGAGCGGCAAAGACCTGCTGGTCGCCTTCTCATCCCAGGGCATCGAAGTCCCGGTCATTATCATCTCGCAAAAGGACATGGAGAGCGACCTGATCCAAGCCTTTCGCCTGGGCGCGGTGGATTATCTCATCTGGCCGATGCGCGAAGCAGAAATCGTCGCGGCAGTGGAGCGGGTTCTCAAACAGGTTCGTTCACGGCGGGAGCGCGAAACCCTTGCCAGGCAACTAAAGCAGACAAACAATGAGCTCCAGCAGCGCGTGCGCGAGTTGACCACAATTTTCGCGATCGGCAAGGCGGTGATTTCGATCACGAATCAGCGCGAACTGCTCGAAAAAATCGTGGAAGGCGCGGTCTACGTAACCGAGGCTGATTACGGCTGGCTGTTGCTGCGCGAGGAGCGCCACAAGACCTTTAACCTGGTCGCTCAGCGCAACCTGCCCAAGACGCTGGCAGCCAAAATCAACCAGCCCTGGGATGACGGAATCAGTTCTCTGGTTGCGCTTTCAGGCGAAACGCTTTCGATTTCAGGCGAGCCGCTGGCGCGTTTCAAGGTTTCTCAATTAGGGCAATCGACGCTAATCGTGCCGATTAAGCTCAAGAAAGAGGTCGTCGGGTTGTTGGTGGTCGTGCGCAAAGCCGCCGAGTCTTTTAGCTCCAGCAATAAAACCCTGCTGGAGGCGGTCGCAGATTACGCCTCGGTCTCGCTCGTCAATGCCAGCCTGTTTCGGGCACTCGAGGAGCGCGCCCGGGCAATGCAGCAAACCGCCGAACAGGCGCAAGCCAGCGACCGCAAGAAAGACCAGGTCATGCTCAATTTCAAGAAAGAAATCCAACCAAAGCTCGAAAAGACCATCCGGGAGATTGAAGAATTCCTGGTTCGTGAAGACGCCCGGCTGAACGCGGCCCAGAAATCGGGAATGCGCAATTCACTCGAAAATTTGCACAGCGCCGCGGATACGGTCGAGAAGCTCCGACCAGCTTCTGGCTAGACAATGACGCTAACCGGGTGTCCAACCCGTAGCCAGGTCTGATAATCAATACCACTCAACGTATGGCAAGTGAACATCTTCTTCTCATTGCAGCCCCACCTGAATCTGCGACTCTGCAGAACAGGTTGAGTTTGGAGACCATCGGCTGCCGGCTCACGATCTGCCCCAATCGGACTGAAGCTGAAGAAATCATCGCCAACGATCCGCCCAAATTGATTTTGCTGTCCGACCAGATCGGCGAACCTGACGTTTTTCAAACCATCCGAGACTTGAGCCGGAGCTATCCACTCATCCCAATCGTTTTCGTCCCGGCTCGGCAGCCGCCAGAATTAGCCGCGGCAATTGACGCCGGGATTTCGGGCTATATTCCCCCTTCCGCCCGATCGTCCGAGATTCAAGCGCGCCTGCGGGCTGCGCTTGAGCGCCGCCGGCAGCTCACCGCGCACGCCAGCGAGGAGGTCAGGTCTTTACAACAACGAATCACCGACCTTGAAACCATCGGGCGTTTCGGGCGCAAGATCGTTGCGTCGCTCGACCTGGAGGGTGTGCTCACCGCTGTTGTAGACGCAGCCGTCGAATTGTCTGAAGCAGAAGAGGGCAACTTGTTACTGCCGGACGAAACAACCGGTGAACTCCTCATTTTCGCCAGCCGGAATTTCGAGGAGGATTTCGTGAGGACCTTTCGCCTGCCCATCCAGGATTCCCTGGCAGGAACGGTCTTCCAAACCGGCAAACCGATCTTGCTGGATGAAAAGTCACCCAGAAAGATCAAGACCGACTACCTGGTGCACACGCTTATCTATATGCCAATCACTGTCAAGGGGCGTGTGATTGGCGTGCTGGGGGTTGACAACCGCCAGAGCGACAAACCTTTCGGGGAAACCCAGGTAAGGTTTCTCGCGGCGCTGGCGAACTACGCTGCAATCGCGCTCGAAAACGCCCAGCTTTTTGCTCACACAGAAGCTGAGCGATCCAAACTGGAAACCATCCTGACCAAGAGCGAAAACGGCGTCGTCGTTGTTGATTTTGACGGGCGGCTGATTCTGGTCAATCACAAAGCGCGCGAGGCATTCGGCATCCACGAAACCCACCTGACCGGAAAACGCGCGAGCGATTTGATCCAGAACCAAGACCTGCTGGAGGTTCTGCGGGACGAGGATCTGGTCTCCGCCACCCGGATTGAACTCACGCTCAACGATGGCTGCGTCATGAACACCCAGATCACCCCAATTCCAAACCTGGGACTGGTGGTGATTATGCAGGACATCACCCACCTAAAGGAACTGGACCGCATCAAAACAGAGTTTGTCAACACCGTTTCACACGACCTGCGTTCGCCGCTCACTGCTATCCTGGGCTATACAGAGTTGATAGAAAGGGTTGGATCGCTTACCGAACAGCAGCAGGAATTTATCCGCCGAGTCCAACAGAGCGTTCACACCATCACCTCACTGATCAACGATCTGCTCGACCTGGGTCGCATAGAATCCGGTTTTGACGCCCGCAAAGAAATCCTGCCCTTCAATTCGATCCTGGAATACGCCGTAGATAACTTGAAAACAAAAGCGGCTGAGAAATCTCAAAACCTGATTGTGGATGTAACGTCAGACTTGCCGCACGTGCTGGGGAATCCGATCCGATTGCGCCAATTAGTCGCGAACTTGCTGGTAAATGCGATCAAATACACCCAGAAAAACGGCGAAATCTACGTGCAAGCCAGCGCAGAAGCAGGTCAGATCATCCTGCGCATCGCAGACAACGGGCCTGGCATCCCCGCAGCCGACCAACCCCATATTTTTGATAAGTTTTACCGCGCTAGCAATGTCCCGGAAGACCTTGCCGGCATCGGTTTGGGCTTGGCGATCGCCAAGTCGATTGTCGAGAATCATCAGGGCCGCACCTGGGTGGAATCAACCCCAGGCGAGGGGACGGTCTTCACCGTTGTGCTCCCCAGCACCGACCTCAGGCTGTGATGCTTGATTCTTCATAGCCGGTCTTTCCTGCGGGCGCGCCATTCTGCCTCGACGCCCGCTTGTCCCTGCTTCATCGGCTGACACCCGCCATAAACAAGCCCCCGCCTGGTTAATAATAAATGCCAAGCGGGGGCTTTCGCCAAAGGAGGAAACAGCGATGAGCAACTTTTTTGAAACCCCCGTCTTAGTTCTACGCTCATCATACAAGATAATGCCCGTCTTCGACATTGCCGAAGGTCACATGAAACGCATGATCTTTTTCTGTTCTTTTGTGACCGCCCTCACAAGCCTGCTTGTCAAGACGCCTGATCTGCGTTTAGCCTTTGCCGGTTTGCTGGCGCATCCCCTGGTTCTGCAGCCAGGCTCCGTGCAGCGAATCGAATTCGGTGCTGAACTTCATCCAGTCTTTGACCATGATGACGAAACCTGGCGAGCGGGGTGAAAACATCTGCTTTGGTAAAAACAGCCTGAGCAGGTTCGGGTCCATCGGGTAGCCGCGCAACTCTACCACCAACGCCGTCAGCCCGTAGAAAGGCTCGATAAAACTCCGCTGAGCCCAGGTCGATTTTTCAGGCGGGAACAATTGCTGCAAAAGCACCGGATGTACGCTGCGGATGCGGCGATAGGAGATTTTCAGGCGCAGAAAAGGTGTGTAAAGCCGCAACGCATCTTCCCTGACCTGCACATAAGCCATATAGCGCGTCACAAAAGCGAAGATACAGACGATCAGAGACAGCGCCGCAGCCGCAAAAATCCAGATGTTGCTGCTCCAGCCAAAGATATCGCGCTCTCGCAGCAAATGCCAACGGGTCGCCACAGCCAACACAAGCCCCAGAACCAGAGTATATTTCCAGACCCGATCCATCATCCGCCGGTACATTAGCAGAGGATGCCGCGTTCCTTTACGCGAGGGCTTGAATGTTCCTTTCATTTCTCATTTCCCATCAGGCATCATCCACAGCCGGCTTGGGCTCGTACGGTAAACGAAACCAGAACGTGCTGCCGCTGCCCAGCGTGCTGCTAAAACCCAACTCGCCGCCCATGAGTTCGATCAACAACTTCGACACACTCAAGCCCAACCCCCAGCCCGGCTCTTCGCGCACTACTGAGTCATCGGAGCGGAAGAACTGCGTGAACAGCCGCGCCTGGTCTTCCGAACTGATCCCAATCCCGTTATCCACCACTTCGATCCGCACTCCATCGCCCTGATCCACCGCTAGAATCTGAATCTCTCCGCCGGCTGGGGTGTACTTACAAGCGTTATTGATCAGATTCGTCAAAACCTGCATCAAACGCAGCGGATCTGTGTTGATTACAGGCAAGTCTGCCGGAATGTCCGTGGTGAACCAATGCTGTTTCTCTGCGAATTTCGACTGCAGACTGGTTAAGATATCTTCCACCTGGTCGGCAAGCGCGATGGGCGCGGTCTCCAGGAACAGGCGACCGGTCTCGATGCGATTAATGTCCGCCAGGTCGGAAACCAGGATCGACATGCGCTCGACGTTATTCCGAATAATATCCACAAACTCGGTTTGCTGCGCGGTGAGCGATCCCACCACGCCCTGCCGCAACAGATCGGCGTAACCCTTGATCGAAGTCATCGGGACGCGCAATTCATGCGAAACGATCGAAACGAAGCGCGATTTTGCCAGGCTGGCGTTTTGCACCGCCTGCTGAAGGCGGTCGTTTTCGATTTTCAGGGCTGTTTGCGCTGCGCAGATTTTGAGCAACTCAAGCTCGGATTGGGTGAACGGCGCCTCCGGGAGGCGGCTGTCCATCAGAATTGCGCCAATCTTCCGGCTGCCCACCAGCAGCGGCGCAACCATGATTGCACCCGGAGCGGGTCGAACCGCCGGCTCGCTTTCAGAGGAGCGCAAATCCGAACCCGCATCCGCAATCAGCCGGCTCGCGTCGCCGCTGAGCGCATCCGCGATCACCGTTCGGTAGGGCTCCAGATCCTGAGCCGGCAGAGTTACTTGATCGTTATTCCGAGCGGCGCGCAGGCTCCAGGAAGCGGCGTCTTCCTCCAACAGGACTAAAAAACCGCGCCCGGCGTTGGTCAACTCGATCGCTGCATCCAGCATCTGGATCAGCGCGTCATCCAGGTCAAGCGCGCTGCTCAGTGAATGCGCAATTCGGCTAAGCGCAGCCAGGCGCCGCTCCTCGCCTTCGGAGAACGTCGGTTGAGCGGTGTTGAATCTTGCTTCGATATAATTTGGCATTGATGAAATCCTCAGCAATCAACAAACCTGAACGGATCCAATCGGGAGGTGCGCGCCAACCCTCTGGTTGGGCAAACATTGGCGCAACCTCATCTACCTACTTTTAACCGTTTTCTTTCAGAAACACTTCAAAATAATAATTGCATAGACTATTGACCGGACAGCTTGCACAGTTGGGTCGGCGCGGGTGGCAAATCTCGCGCCCCAAACGAATTAGATTGAGATGGGCGGCGTAATAACTCTCTGGAGGGAAGAGCTCGGCAAGCAAATCGTGCGTCCGCTCAACGCTCATATTCGCCGGTCTCAGACCCAGCCGCCCGCTCACCCGATAGATATGGGTATCGACTGGGAAAGCCGGGCGGGAAAGTGAGAACTGAAGCACGATCGCAGCCGTCTTAGGACCGACGCCTTTGAATTGCATCAACCAGCGGCGCGCCTCCTCAACGGGCAAGTCCGCCAGGAAATCCAGGTTGAGCGAGCCGCGCAGCCGGGTGATCTCCCGCAGCGCCTCCTGAATATGCGGACCCTTCTGGTTCGCCAAACCCGCCGTCCGAATTACGTCGATCACCTCGCCGGCGTCAGCGTCGCGCACCGCCTCCCAGGTTGGGAAGCGCTGCTGGAGGGCTTTGAAAGCGCGATCGCGGTTGTTATCGTTCGTGTTCTGAGACAGTATGGTAGAGACAAGCTGATCAACGGGCGGGAGGGGAATGCCCATTTCCGGATGACCATAATATTCCAAAAGTTTTTCGTGAACCGCGACAGCTCGCTCTTTTAGTTCCATACCGATCTTTATCTCCGTCAACCTCAAGTACCTCTATCCACCTCAAGCCGGCGTAGTCACCGTTTGAACCAGCCGGAATGTGGGATAAGCGTGCCCGACCACGAGACCGCGCCAGTTCTTGAGCGCCGATTCGGGCCCGAATTCCGCCAGGGCTGCCAGCTCAGCTTCTGAAAGCGCTCCAAGCTGGCGCAGAACTTCTAATGCAAACGCCGCGCAGGCTTTGTCGCGGCTGTCTCCGTCCGCGATCTTGAGCGCAATCCCCACCGCCGGAGCGTCCTTCCCCAGAACTCCAGGCATCAGACCGATCCCCTGAAAGGCTTCCGCGCCCCCTTTCGAGACGATCTTCCCTCCAGCCACGCTCATGAGCTGCGTGTCAAACCGGCCCGGTCCCCCGACCATCTCCGGGTTAGAGGTCATCGCCTTGGTGATTTTCTGACAGGCTTTCACCCGCCGCTCGGAGCCCACCTTGCCCCCGACCGGGTCGCACAATCGGGCATACGCCAGGGCTGCGTTCCGTAGTGGGATCGCGAAGTTTGGCGCCGAACAGCCATCGATCCCCAGACCGATCTGTTCAACCGGCACAGCGCACATCTCGGAAAAGGTTTGCAGAATTTCCTGCTGGATTGGGTGAGCTGGGTCAACATATTCCAACTCGCTGGGCGGAACTTGTGTCTGGCGCGCTTTAAGTTGAATGTACGCCAGCATTCCGCTATGCTTCCCAGAGCAATTATGGCGGTTGGGTCTCAAGCTTTCCTTCTGTTCGCGCATCCGCTCAGCGGTCAGGCGGTCCATCGGTTCATGCATCCCGCACAGCAGGTCTGCTTCGCTGATTCCAGCCTTTTCTTGAATTGACAGCACGGTCGCGAGATGCGCGTCCGTGCCGGAATGCGAGGCGCAAATGATCGCCTGTTCCGCGGTGTTCAAACCAAACACCTGCGGACCATCGTTTTCAAAGAAAGGCAGCGCCTGAAACGGTTTGGCTGTCGACCGCAGGAAAGTGACCGCTTCCGGGTTTCCATACGAAGCCAGCAAATTGCCCGCCGCGTCCACGACCGCAGCCGCGCCGTAATGGATCGATTCGACCGTGCCGCCGCGGGTCAGTTCGTAAACAGGGGAATATGGAGAGTCTGTCATAAAATGTCCTTATCCGTAGTTTTCGCTGCCGTCAATCCAGCCGGTGCGCGTTTATTGTTCTTCTTCGTCGATCTCTGGCTGCCCAAGCGCCTGGACTGGATGAAACCGGCGCGCGTAGTATTGAAAAAGTCCGTAGCGCAATCGCGTAAGGTAAAGCTCGCGCTGTTTGCCCGTGGCTGGAAACCTGGAAATTAGCTTGTTCGCCAGATCTCCCGTGACTTCTGGAGGGGCATTCTTTGCGCCAAAACCTTCGATTGCGTTCGAAACATCCTTCAGGAATTTGATCGTCGTTTTCAGGTCCTCCGGTTTTACCAGCCCGGCGCGCCCGCTGACGATCTGATAGCCCTTATACTGGTGGAGCAGCACATCCAGGCTTTCAAGCCAAGCAGGGATATCGGCTTGCATCAAGAACGGCGGCTGGTTCGGCGTGGAGGTATCTCCCACGAAAACCGTCTTTTGCTCGGGGATAACCACCCAAATCGAGCCTTGGTTCGCTCCGGGCCGGGATTCCAACCTGACCTGCGGTCCACCCCAGTGAAAGTACATCCGGTCGCTGAACGTAATATCTGGGGAAGCCCAGCGCATCCCGATTGCATCGCTAAAAGTCTCCCAAATCGCGCCGGTCTCTACGTTCAACCCTTTGAAGATTGTCGGTCGGTTCCTGAAGACGTGCGCGGCTTTCTGGTGCGCCGCCACCGTACATTCGAACGCGCGCGTTCCCAGCGTGCGGTCGGGATGGGAATCCAGGCTGATCAGCAGGCGGTTCGGGCCGCCGCGATAATTATTGATCGTGGCTCGAAAAGAGCGCGCATCTTCGCTCCTCAAAGGCGCGTCAATCAGGATCACCCCATACGGGAAAACCAACGCGCCGATGGTGACGCCCAAATAGGCGTCTTCATAAAAGATTCCCTGCTCAATTTGCTGCATGATCCACTCTACTCGCCTGGCTGAAATCCGCTCAATTAGCTTGCGGGATCGTAAACTTAAACGTGGCGCCTTGACCAGGCTGGCTCTCCACCCAAATCTTGCCGCCGTGTCCCAGCACCGCCAGCTTACAATACGCCAGCCCCAGCCCAAGCCCGCGCGGTCCCTCTTTTGAGGCAAGCCGCGCGAATTTCTCAAAGATGCGCTCGTGATCCACGTCGGGAATCCCTGCTCCGGTATCGCTCACCGAGAATTCAACCAGCCCGCGCCTGGATTTGGCGCCGACTTTTATTTTACCTTCCGCTGGTGTGAATTTGACCGCGTTTTCGAGCAAGTTAATCAACACGCGCCGCACCATATCGGGATCCGCCAGAATTTCCGACAGGGCGGGGTTAGCAGACCAGACGATGTGCAAATCACGATTTAACGCCGCAGGAAGCACGGTGTCAACCGCCTCCTGGATTATAACCCCCGGCGAAACCGCCTGGCGGTTCCCGATTGGCTGCCCGGCTTCCAGCCGGTTGATGTCGAGCAGGGAGTTGGTCAACCGCTGGATGCGCTCAGTCGAGCGGCTGGCGATTGTGATCAGCGAACGCACGGACTCATCCTCTTCATTTGGGAACATCGTCGCCAAAACCTCCAGGCTGGAGACGATGTTCGCTAACGGCGACCGCAGATCATGATAGACCATGGCGATCAGGTCTTCGCGCATGTGATCAAGGTCTTTGCGCTCGGTGATATCGCGCAAAATCCACTGCAGGTTCGACCCGCTTCCATCCTCGATGCTGCGCACGTACACTTGAACCGGAATCTCGCGCCCCGCGCCGGCATGCAGCCACGATTCGTAACTGACCGTCTCGCCCGCAGAAAGTTTTTTGAATTTAAACCCGGCTTTGCCAAAATCCACGTCGTGCAGATCGCAGATGTCCATCTGCAAAATCTGGTCGTGCGCCATCCCCATCGTCATTTCAGCCTGGCGGTTGACTTCAATGATCTTTCCGTTCCAGTCGCTGATCATTATCGGATCGATGCTGTCCTGGAACAGTTCCCGATAGCGGCGGTGCGCCGCTTGCAGCCTTTCGTATAGCTGGGCGTTGCGGATCGCCGACCCGGCTTGGTCGCCAATCGCTTTGACCAGATCAAGATGCTCCTGAGTGAAAATGCCTGGCTCAGGGTGGACCAGGGTAATTACCCCAACCAGCCGGTCTTGCGCCAGAATGGGCACGCTCACCGCCGATTTTGGTCCAGTGCGACCCTCCGCATCGTCCGGTCGGCGCAGCCAGCGCTCATCTTTACTGGTATCCGGGATCAGGACCGCCTGTTTATGCCGCGCCACCCAGCCAGCCATGCCGCGTTCGTAGGTGACGCGCAGTTGCAGCGCAGTGTGGTCGTGCGGTTGACCCACCATCAAGAAAGCCGATTCGACCGGCTGTCCGCCTTCGTCAATCACGATGATGCTGCCGCTCACCGCGCCGACGTATTTCATCGATAGGAACAGGATGCGCTGGAGCACCGTCCGCAAGTCGAGGTCCGCCGCGATTTCACGACCGACTTCATAGAGCAGTTCCAGCGAAGCGCGGGCGCTTTCGAAGACCTTCGCCTGTTTCGCCATGTCAGCGGCGCGCCAGCGCCCTCGATATATTTATCTCGGCGTATGGGAGGATCATGGTGTTGAGTATAGCACAGCGAGCCCGCCAGAGAGTTTTCAAAAAAGTAAACCTCAGGCTGGAACCAGCTCCAGTGAGATGTAGGGCAGATCCAGCATCAGCGTCTCGGCAATCAACCGAGGATTCACATTGCGCTC
This sequence comes from Anaerolineae bacterium UTCFX2, assembly GCA_002050125.1. Lineage (GTDB taxonomy): Bacteria > Chloroflexota > Anaerolineae > Anaerolineales > UBA4823 > UTCFX2. The sequence goes on from MWTA01000046.1 coordinate 33,492, forward strand.
GAGCAATCCGGCTGAGCGCTCGATCAACTGGGTCATTTCGCGCGCGCGAGCCAGCCCCAGCGCGCTGGCTGCCTGATCGATCGGCGCCTGCCAATCCAGGTTGGCAATGGGTGCCTGCGTTCCAGCGGCGCGCAGCGTGACGTCGCGCCAGAAAGAAAGCCACACTTCGAGCAGATCTCTGAATTTTTCTTTGTCTTTCGAATCTTTCGCTGTGCGCTCGGCGAACTGAAACCGCTCTACCAGCCCGCATCCCAGCAGGCGCTTCAGTTCGTCCAGCCCTGCAACTCGCTTTTTCATCAGTTCCGGATCTCGAGAAAGGCGCAACGCCAACCCGGGCCGCCCGCCAGAGAGGTGAGCCAGCAGCCGCGCCTGCTGCTCTTCCACCCCCAACTCGGCGCGCAAGCCCGCTGCGAGCTTCTCGATGGGCAGCGGATGCAGGCGCAGCGTCTCGCAGCGCGACACCACCGTAGGAAGCAGGCTCTCGCGGCTGTCCGCCGTAAGCAGCAAGATCGCGCGGGCTGGCGGCTCTTCGAGCATCTTGAGCAGGGCGTTCATAGCGCTCACATGGGCTTCTTCAAACCGCAGCAACAGCGCCACTTTATATGCCGATTCGTAAGGGTGCAGCGCCAGGCTGCGTTGCAGTTCGCGCACCTGATCGACTTTGAGGACGCCGCCCTTGCTTCCCGCCTGCACCACCAGCAAATCCGCCTGCTGCATCGCTTCAATCTGCCGGCAAACACGGCAAGTCAAACAGGGCGTCCCGGGCTCTGGCGGCTGGGCGCAGTTGATCGCCTGCGCCAACCGCAGCGCCAGCGTGCGGCGGCCCACCCCGTCCGGCCCGCTCAGCAGATAAGCATGGTGCAGCTTCTGCTGAGCGATATGCGACCTGAGCAGGTCAACCGCCCATTCATGACCCAGCACCTTCCATGTCATCAAGGCGATTTTAGCGCATAGCTCCGGCTTAAGCAACCAGGTCGATCTCAAAAACGCACTGTGCTATAATGCCCCTTTGGCAATCAGCGCCGCCACAGGAAATCAAGAAGTGAATCGGTTGGATGGGTTAAACATACAGCAGCAGCAGGCTGTCCGAGCGGATTCGGGTCCCGTATTGGTATTGGCGGGTCCCGGATCGGGAAAAACGCGCGTGCTGACACAGCGGATCGCGTATTTGATCGGAACCATCGGCGTCCGACCTTACAACATCCTGGCGGTCACGTTTACCAACAAAGCTGCCCGTGAAATGGCGGCGCGGGTCGCCGCGCCGCTGGGCGAAGACTTGAAGTTCCCTTATATGGGTACGTTTCACTCGATCTGCGCCCGCATTCTGCGCCGCGAAACCGAGCACCTGCCATTTCAAACGAATTTTGTGATCTTCGATCAGGACGACCAACTCAGCCTGGTAAAGCAAGCCGTGCGGGAACTCAACCTGGATGAGAAACGCTACCGCCCGAACAGCCTGCATGCGTCTATCTCAAATGCCAAGAATGAACTGCTGCTGCCAGACGACTACCCCGTTCAAACTTACCGCGATGAAGTGACCCAGCGGGTGTACCGCCGCTACCAGGAAATGCTGCTGGCGAACAACGCGCTGGACTTTGATGACCTGCTGCTTTACTCCGCGATCCTGCTGGAGGAGACCCCCGCTGTCCGGGAACGGTATGCCCGCCGGTTCGAACACATCCTGGTGGATGAATTCCAGGACACCAACATGGCGCAGTACCGCCTGCTGAGAAGCCTTTCTTCGTTCCACCGCAACCTGTTTGTAGTCGGAGACGCCGACCAGTCGATCTACCGCTGGCGCGGCGCGGATTACCGCAATGTGCTGCGCTTTCGGGAAGACTTCCCTGACGCCCAGGTCATCTTGCTTGAACAGAACTATCGCTCCAAACAATCCATCCTCGATCTCGCGACTGCGGTAATCAACCGCAACCCTCAGCGCATTTCCAAGCGCCTGTTCTCCGATCTGGGGCAGGGCAAAAAGCCGATCCTATACGAGGTCTACGATGACCGCCTCGAAGCCGCGTTTGTGGTCGACACGATCCGGCAGCTCACCCGCGACCAACGTGCCGAACCCGGCGAGTTTGCGATCATGTACCGCACAAACTCCCAGTCCAGGCTGCTCGAAGAAGCGTTTTTGCAGGCGAACATACCGTACAAACTGGTTGGCGCCCAGCGCTTCTACGGGCGGAAAGAGGTCAAGGACGTCATCGCCTATTTGCGCCTGGTGCACAACCCCAACGACGAGCTCAGCCTGGGGCGCGTGATCAACACCCCGCCGCGCGGCATTGGCAGCAAAACGTATCTGTTTCTAAAAACCCAGGCTCAACGCCAGGGCATCTCGCCCGGTCAATTGCTGCTGCAGCTCAACCGTCCTGAATTCTCTCAAATCCTCGAAGCGGCGGGAAGCCGAGCCAAATCGGCGCTGCTGCACTTTGGCGCGCTCCTGGGCGGCTGGATCGCGCTGAAAGACGAGCTGCCTCCGCTGAGTCTGATGGATCGAATTCTGGAATCCGCCAACCTGCACAACTACATCGACGATCAATCCGATGAGGGTCAAGATCGCTGGGAAAACGTGATGGAGCTTCGCCGTCTGACGGCTGAATACCAGGACCTCGGTCTGGAAGCCTTCCTGGAGCAAATCGCCCTGGTCTCCGATCAGGATACGCTGGAAGCGAACGCCAACGCCCCCACCTTGCTCACGCTGCACGCCGCCAAAGGGTTGGAATTCCCGATCGTTTTCATCACCGGTCTTAACGACGGGCTGCTGCCGCACAGCCGTTCTTTCGAAGACCCCGAAGCCATGCAGGAGGAGCGGCGCCTTTTCTACGTCGGCATCACGCGCGCCAAGGATGGGCTGTTCCTGACTTACTCACAGAATCGCTCGGCTTATGGGTACAGCGAACTGGTCAGCCCCTCGCGCTACCTGGATGACATTCCCCATAATTTGCTCGATGAATTGCAGCCCTCCCACAAATCCAGAAGCGCCTTCCCGGATGGTTCACGACCGGCGGAGCGCTGGGAGAGCAGCCGCCTCGGCGCGCCCAGCCAGGAGCGCCAAAACCCTGTCATCCAGCCCCAGTTCTCCGCCGGGATGCGGGTCAAGCACCCCGCCTGGGGCGAAGGCATGGTGCTCAACAGCCGCATCCAGGATGACGACGAGATCATCGACGTCTTCTTCGCAGGAGTCGGTCTCAAACATCTGGCGGCTTCGCTCGCCAGACTCGAAATTATGACATAGGTTATAATCCGCTCGCATGCCCATTCTAAACCGCCAGTCTCTGGAGTTTATCAGCCGCAGCCCCGATCAGACCCGCCGCGCCGGGATGAGAATGGGCGCTTTGCTCCAAACCGGCGATCTGATCTGCCTGGCTGGCGAGCTGGGAGCCGGCAAAACCACCCTGGTGCAGGGATTGGCTTCTGGATGGGGCTCTCTTGACGCCGCCACCAGCCCGACCTTTGTGCTCGTGAACGTCTACCGCCGCCCGGATCATGCCCGCCTGTATCATCTGGACGCCTATCGCCTTAGCAGCCCCGCCGAAGCCGCCGAACTTGACCTCGATGCCCTGCTCGATTCCGGTCCGCTCGTCATCGAATGGGCGGACCGGATCGCTTCCGCCCTCCCAGATGAACGGTTGTGGGTGAACATGCGTCTGATCAGTGAAACGCAGCGAGATATGGTCTTGAGCGCACAAGGGAAGCGTTATTCCGAAATGATCGACCTGTTGCGCCGCCAGTTTTACGGAGTCCATGCCTGATGTGCGCTTCGCCCCGCATCTTGCTGGCGATTGATACCTCTACCCGCAACGTTGGCGTGGCGCTGTACGACGGCGCCCAGGTGTTAGTGGAATTCGCCTGGCAAAGCGCCGATTTTCACACCGTCGAACTGGCGCCCACGGTAGAGGATGCCCTGCGGCGGGTAAAAATCGACCCGCCGCAGATCGGCGCGTTTGGCGTGGCGCTCGGGCCCGGTTCTTTCACGGGTTTGCGCGTCGGCTTGGCGTTTGCCAAAGGGATGGCGCTGGCGCACCGCTTGCCCCTGGTGGGTGTGCGCACCCTGGATTTTCTGGCGGCAGCCCAGCCGATCCAGGAGACACCGCTGATCGCCGTCCTGCGCGCCGGCAGGGGCCGCCTGGCGGCTGGCTGGTACACGGCGAAAAACCAGGCGTGGCAGCCAGCCCAGGAAATCGAAATCTGCACCCTGCCCGAACTCATTGAAAAGATCGATCAACCCGTAGCCGTTTGCGGGGAGCTTTCTACCGAGGAGCGCGAACAACTCAGCCAGGCTCGCCCGGAGGCGAAATTGGCTTCGCCCGCTTTTTGCCTCCGCCGCGCGGGATTCCTGGCGGAGGTCGCCTGGAGGCGCTGGAAAACCAGCCAAACCGATGATCCGGCGGCGCTCGCGCCCATCTACCTGCATTATGGGGAGCCGGTGCCCGAATGAACGCGGTGGTATCTGCCGCGGCGCTCAAAATCCAGATCCGCGCGATGCAGCCAGACGATCTCCCACGGGTGCTGGAGATCGACCAGCAGTCATTCAGCATGCCCTGGCCCGCCAGCGCCTACCAGTATGAGCTAAATGAAAATCCAGATTCGCTCTTGTGGGTAGCCGAAACCGGGGCGGCGGAAACCGTCCGAACCGTGATCGGCATGATCGTGGTCTGGTTTATCATCGATGAAGCGCACATCGCCACGATTGCGGTCGATCCGGAGTACCGCCAGCGCGGCGTCGCCAACGAGCTGCTCAGATGGGCGCTCAAAGCGATCATCCAAAAGGGCTTTCACATCGCCACCCTCGAGGTGCGCGTCCACAACATCGCGGCGCAAAATCTTTATCGCACTTTTGGTTTTGAGGTGGTGGGCTCGCGGCCGCGCTACTACCGTGACAACAACGAAGACGCCCTGATCATGACCGTCGAGCGCCTCGACCGGATCGATCTAGATGAGCCAAAAGAAATCTCGATGGTGAACAATCGAAACAATCGAAAGGAGCGCCATGACCCCTGAAGAAATATTGGCTGAAGTCGCCAAAGAAGTCTCGGTATGCACCAGGTGTCCGCTGCACTTTTCCCGCAAGCATGCCGTCCCCGGAGAAGGACCCGCCCGCGCCGAGATCATGTTCATCGGCGAGGGGCCCGGTTTCCACGAAAATGAGCAAGGACGCCCCTTTGTCGGCGCGGCGGGCAAGTACCTCGATGAATTGCTGGCAGGGATCGGGATGAAACGTTCGGACGTTTTCATTACAAATATCGTCAAATGTAGACCGCCGGGCAACCGCGACCCCGAGCCGGCGGAAATCGAAACCTGCAGCCAATTCCTAAACCGGCAGATCCAGGCGATCAATCCCAAAGTGATTGTGACGCTGGGGCGCCTTTCAATGGCGCGTTATCTCCCGAACGCCAAGATCAGCGCGGTGCACGGGCGGGCGGTGCAGGTGAACAACTGGCTCGTGGTCCCGATGTACCATCCCGCGGCTGCGCTCCACCAACCAGCCTTGAAAGCCACCATCGCCGAAGATTTCGCGCGCTTGCCGGAGCTGATCGCCCGCTCGACGCCCGCCTCGGACGACCACGACCAGCCGCCCGCCGAGAACCAGCCGCCCAAACAACTGTCCTTGTTTTGAGTTTTTCCAGCCCGAACCGCGCCCATGAATTCATTGAGAGCGTTATATGACCGCCTGCCGGATCAGACCCGCCGCGATCTGCGGTCCTGGGTGCCTGACCCAATTCTGCGCTGGTATGCTCACCGAAAAACTCAGGTTTATTTGATCTCATACCCCAAGTGCGGGCGCACCTGGCTGCGCTTGATGATCGGTCAGGCGATCGCCGCGCACTTTGGCTTGCCGCAGACGGAAGAAACGCTCTTCATTCGCTGGAAAGAAAAACCCCACCCGCAGGCGCCACACATCACCGTGATCCACGATGACCGCCCGATGCTCAAAACCCCCGGAGAGCTTGAAACAAACAAGAAACGCTACCAGTCCAAACGGGTGATTTTCCTGACGCGCGACCCGCGCGATGTAATTGTCTCGAGCTATTTCGAGATGAAGAACCGCGGCATGTTGTTTGGCGACAACCCGTACGAGCAGCGCAAAGCGGTCTTTGATGGTAGCCTGCCCGAGTTTATTCACCGCCGGCAAGGCGGGTTCGAAACGATCCTGGCGTATTACAATATCTGGGCTCAAAATCGGGACCGGCTGGCAGGGTTCCTGCTGGTGCGCTACGAAGACATGAAAACGGACCCCCATCAGCAATTGCGCCGGGTGGTCGATTTCTTGGGTCTCACAGCGATCCCGGATGCGACCCTGGCTCAGGCGGTCGAGTTCGCCTCGTTCGAAAATATGCGCAAAATGGAAACGCAGGGAAAATTCAACAGCGGTATACTCAACCCCGCTGATCAGCAAAACGTCGAAACGTATAAAACTCGCAAAGGGCTTGTAAAAGGGTATCTGGATTATCTGGACGAACCAGAGATTGCCTTCATGAATTCTCGAATAGAAACGCAGCTTTCCCCGTTGTTTGGATACGCCGTTTGAAATAACCTCACTCTAATCGCTATTTAGGAACCGGACATGGCAAAATCATATAAACAAATCTTATTGAACAAATTCAGCGACCGCACCGCCCGGATCGCAGTCTTAGGACTGGGCTATGTCGGCTTGCCGCTCGCCGCGGCGTTTGCCGCGGCGGGTTTCACCGTCCTCGGGATCGACCCAGACAGTTACAAGGTCGATACGATCCAGCGCGGCGAAAGCCATATTCATGACGTTCCCAGCGCGCAAGTCGCCCGCCTGGCAAGCTCCGGCAAACTGAGCGCATCGACGGATTTCGCCGGGTTGGCGGAGGCGGATGCAGTCAGCATCTGCGTTCCCACCCCGCTGCGCAAAACCGGCGACCCGGATCTTTCCTTCATCCTCAGCGCTGCCGAGCAATTAGCCGAATACATGCACGCCGGCATGGTGGTCATCCTCGAATCGACCACTTACCCGGGCACAACGCGCGAAATTCTGCTGCCGAAACTGGGCGACGATAAGGGCTTGACCGTCGGCGAGGATTTCTTCCTGGCTTTTTCACCCGAACGCGTCGACCCAGGCCGCCAGGACTGGACCACCCTCAATACCCCCAAGGTGATCGGCGGGATTACGCCCGCCTGCACCGAAGTCCTGGCTGCCTGGTACTCCTGCGCCTTAAAAACCGTCGTGCCGGTGTCCTCCGCGGAGGTCGCCGAGATGGCAAAGCTGCTCGAAAACACCTTCCGCATGATCAATATCGGCTTGGTGAACGAGATGGCGATGATGTGCGAGAAGCTAGGCGTGGATGTGTGGGAGGTAATCGACGCCGCGGCGACAAAACCGTTCGGTTTTATGAAGTTCACCCCGGGGCCTGGATTGGGCGGGCACTGCATTCCGATCGATCCGCTGTACCTCTCGTGGAAGCTGCGCGCCCTGAACTACACCGCGCGGTTCATTGAGCTGGCTTCCGAGATCAACACCGGCATGCCGCGCTACGTGGTCGGCAAAGTGCAGGACGCCCTGAACGATCAGGGCAAATCCTTGAAAGGCAACCGGGTGCTTGTCTTGGGGGCAGCGTACAAAGCGGATATCGACGACCTGCGCGAATCGCCCGCGCTGGATGTCATCGGTCTGCTCCAACAGAAAGGCGCGATTGTGCAGTACCACGATCCCTATATCCCCAAGCTGCGCTACGAAGGGATCGCGCTGGACAGCGCGCCGGACTTGATGCACGCGGTGCGCGAGGCAGACTGTGTGGTCATTGTCACTAATCACAGTACGTACGACTACCCGGCGCTGCTCGAAAATGCCCAGCTCATCGTAGACACGCGCAACGCGCTGGGAAGCCTGGGGCGCAGCAACCCCAAGGTAGTGCGTCTCTAAAAGAACTGCGAGGCTTTATGGCGAATTATCTAGTCACCGGGGCAGCCGGTTTTATCGGCGCCCGGGTCACGGAAATGCTGCTCGACGCCGGGCATACTGTGCTCGGCGTGGACAACCTGAACGACGCTTATGACACACGCATGAAACAATGGCGGCTGGAACGTCTCCTGGAAAACCCCAGCTTTCATTTCGACCGCCTGGATATCAGCCGGCGCGAGGAGGTTGAGCGCATTTCCGCCCTGGGATCGAAACCCTCGATCCAGCTCGACGCCGTGATCAACCTGGCAGCCCGGGCGGGCGTACGCCAGTCCGTACTCGACCCCTGGGTTTATTTTGAGACCAACCTGACCGGTACACTCAATCTGCTCGAGCTGTGCCGCCGGCAGGGCATCCCTAAATTCATCCTGGCGTCCACTTCCAGCATCTACGGCAGCGACGCCCCGCTCCCAACGCCGGAGGAAGCCAGCAGCGATTTCCCCCTCCAGCCCTACGCCGCCAGCAAAAAGGGCGCGGAGGCGCTTTGCTATTCCTATCACCACCTCTACGACATCGACGTCACCGTGTTCCGCTATTTCACGGTCTATGGTCCAGCCGGGCGACCGGATATGTCGATGTTCCGTTTCACCCAATGGATTAATGAAGGTCTCCCGCTGCATTTGTACGGGGATGGCGAGCAATCGCGCGGCTTTACCTACGTCGATGACATCGCGCGCGGCACCATCCTGGGTCTTCAGCCGCAAGGCTATCAGATCATCAACCTGGGGGGTCACGAAACCATCAAAATCAACGACCTGATCCGGCTGCTGGAAGAGCGGATCGGGAAAAAGGCGCACATCGAACGCCACCCTCCCATTGCCGCGGATATGCTCGCCAGTTGGGCAGACGTCCAAAAAGCGGGGCGGCTGCTTGGCTGGGAGCCGCAGGTCGCGCTGCGCCAGGGGGTGGAGCGTCTTGTGGAGTGGTATGCACAAGAACGCGGGTGGGCTAGCCAGATCGCCACAACATGAAACCGCCGCGCCCGCGAACCGCCTGCCCGGCGTCCGAACTGCGGGCGCTTGACCCCCGATACAAGCCCATCCGATGCGTCTGAACGATCTCCGCGTTTGGCTTACAAAGCAGTTCCACCGGCTATTTTCAAATGAGCTGGTCCGGCGGATCATTAAAAACTCCAGTTATTTGTTTGGAACCACCGGGGTCGCCGCCGCGGCAAGTATGCTGCAGGGCATCCTGGCAGCGCGCTTGCTCGGCGCGGCCGGCTTTGGCATCCTCGGCGCAATCACTTTATTCTCAAGCGTGATCAACAACCTGGCTTCGTTTCGGATGGGCGAGCTGGTGGTTAAATACGTGGGCTTCTACACCGAGCAGGCAGACCCGCAGACCGCCGCAGCCACTTTCAAGCTCGCTGCCCTGGTCGAGACGGCGGCTTCCATCGTGGCTTTCGGACTGGTCGTGATCCTCGCGCCGGTTGGAGCAGCCTTGTTCACCAAAGACCCGCAAACCGCCCCGCTGTTTGTGCTCTACGGGCTGGTGCTGCTCGCCAATCTGATCTCGGAAAGCTCCACCGGCTTGCTGCAGATCTTCGACCGCTTTGGCAGGATTGCCAGCCTGGGCATCCTCCAAAGCCTGGTCACGCTCGGCTTGATCGCAATCGTCTTCGCGGCTGGCGGCGGCTTGACGGGTGTGCTGGCAGCCTATCTGGTTGGCAAATTGACCGGCGCCCTGGGTCTCAGCATCGTGGCGCTGATCGAAGCCCAACGCCGCTGGGGAAGCGGCTGGTGGAAAACCCCGCTCCGCCCGCTGCGCCCCAAATTGGGCGAGATGGCGCGTTTTGCGGTGAGCACTAACATCAGCGCCAGCATCAGCCTGTTCACCAAAGACAGCGAACTGCTCTGGGTCTCGTGGCTGCGCGGTCCGACCGAAGCGGGGTATTACAAGCTCGCCCTGGCGTTGGCGAACATGGTTCAGATGCCGGTTGAGACGCTTCCCCAGGCGACCTATCCGGAACTCTCGCGCCAGGTGGCGCGTGACGACTGGCGCAGCGTGCGCCACATTCTGCAACAGGGTTCACGCCTGGCAGCCGCCTATTCGCTTGCGGCAACCCTTTTCCTGGTCATTTTCGGGAAATCGCTGATCAGCCTGCTCTACTCGCCCGAGTTTCTGCCCAGCTACCCGGCGCTGTTGATCCTGCTGGTGGGTTTGCTGGTAGCCAACTCATTTTACTGGCGCAGGATCGCTCTGCTGGCGCTTGGTCGGGCAGATTTCCCTGCCAAGGTCAACGCCGCCCTGGCGCTGGTGAAAGTTGTGGGAACGCTCATCTTCGTGCCGCGCTTCGGTTATCTGGCAAGCGCCGCCCTGTTATCCGCTTTCTATTGGGCTGGCTCGTTCATCAACGTGGCGAAGGTGCGCAGCCTTATCAGCCAGAAACAGGCGAAGGAAGGCTTGGGGTGAAACTGGCGGTCATCGCTCCCACCGAAATCCCGGCGCGGCGCGCCAACACGCTTCAAGTCATGAAGATGGCTCAGGCGTTTGTTGGGCTGGGTCACACCGTGCGATTGTGCGCCCCCACAACGAACCTTGGGAGCGCCACACAGCAATCTGTGCGCCCCTCTTGGGAGGACCTGGCTCGGCATTACGGCTTGCACGAGCGCTTCGAGATCGATTGGCTGAACTGCCGCTCGCGCCTGAAACGCTATGACTACGGCTGGCGCGCCGTGCAATGGGCGCGCTGCGGGTCAGCCGATTGGATCTACACCCGCCTGCCGCAAGCCGCCGCGCTGGCGAGCCAGATGGGCATCCCCACTCTGCTGGAGGTCCACGATCTTCCCCAGAGCCGCATGGGCGCCTGGCTTTTCCGCCTTTTCCTGAGAGGCAGCGGGGCGCGACGCCTGGTCGTCATCACCCAGGCGCTCGCGGCTGACCTGGAAAAACGCTTCGACGTCAAACTTGATCCGCCCTTCGGTCTGATCGCTCCGGACGGGGTCGATCTCGAGCGGTATGAAAACCTGCCGGGTCCCCCTGAGGCGCGCCGCCGGCTGGCGGCGGGGCAGCCCGCCCCGCTCGACCGGCTGCGGCAGGACGGGTTCTGCGCAGGTTATACCGGTCATCTCTACCGGGGCCGCGGCATAGAACTGTTGGTCGAGCTAGCCAGCCAGCTGCCCCAAATCGATTTTTTGATCGTCGGCGGCGAACCCGGTCAGGCGCGAGCGCTCGACGACCAGGCTCGCCGCAGGGAACTGCCCAATCTGATCGTGACCGGTTTTGTGCCCAACGCCGAACTTTCGCTCTACCAGGCAGCCTGCGACATCCTGCTCCTGCCGTACCAATCGCGCGTCGAGGCTTCCTCGGGGGGCGACATCGCGCGTTATCTCAGCCCCATGAAGCTTTTCGAATATCTGGCATGCGGGCGCGCCATTGTCGCGAGTTCGCTGCCGGTGCTACAGGAAGTGCTAAACGAGCGCAACGCTCTGATCGTTCCCTTTGACCAGCCTGAGCCCTGGGAAGCAGCCATCCGCAAGTTATTGGATAATCCCGACTTGCGCGACGCGCTGGCGCGCCAGGCGCGCCTGGACGCCCGCCAGTACACCTGGGAGGCGCGCGCTGCCCGCATACTGGCTGGCTTATGAGTCAAAATGAGCCAAATGAAAACCAAAAATGTGGGATAATCTATCCCCTGAACCGCTATGCAGCCTGATAAAAACGTTCAAAACAGCCTTCCCTCAACCGGCAAGTGGTTGATGCGCCTCGTAGGTCTGACTGCGGGGCTGATTCTTTTAGCGATGGCTCTGGCGGTCATATCCAACGGGTTCCTCGCGATCCACGGCTGGAGTTCCTTTTTCTGGGTATTGCTCCTGAGCGCGGCGATTGTGTGGGGCGTCTGGCGCTTGATGCGCAATGAGAAGCCGCCTGCCTGGGTGCTAAGCCTGGTCGTGGCTGCGGCGTTGCTGCGCCTGGCGGTTGGCGTCTTTTGGACCGTAGCGCTGCCAGCCTGGGGGCACGGCACCCCCGCCGAGATCAGCGGATATGTCATGGGAGACGCCGCCGGGCGCGATCAAGCCGCCTGGCGCTTAGCCCGCTCCGATGAATCCCTGCAACGCGCATTCCAGGACAACCGCAAAGTCGACCAGTACGGCGGCTTGCTGTTCATCAGCGCGTTCATCTACCGTTACCTGGGCGGGGATATTCACCAACCCCTCCTGATCGTCGTACTGGGCGCAGCTTGCTCCGCGCTGACGGTGCTTTTCGTTTGGGCGTTTGCCCGCCGGGTTTGGGGCGAGACGGAGGCTGCCGTCAGCGCCTGGCTGGTATTTTTATATCCCGAAGCGATCCTGCTGGGCAGCTCGCAGATGCGCGAGGCTTTCACAATCCCGTTTGCCGCGGCTGCCTTTTACGGGCTGGCGCGCTACCGAGACGAACGCTCGGTTTCGAGCGTGCTTTGGGTGCTGATCCCCTGTCTGCTGACCTTCTTCCTGTCATCGCTTTCAGCCGTCCTGTTACTGGGCTGCCTGACGCTGGTGGCGCTCGGCATGTTGAAATTTGGATCAAAGAACATCTACCAGCACCGCTGGTTCTGGCTTGCGCTGCTCCTGTTGGTCGTCGTCGGATTAGCCGGGCTTTACGTGGCGCTGCGCGAAGTCGTCCCCGCCCGCATCACCAATCCGATCGCGATGCTCAACTGGTGGCTGCACAAATCCGCCAGCTTCCAGGCGTACGCCAGCCGGCACGCCTCCGGCTGGATGCAGAAGATTTTCAAATTCACGCCGGAGTGGTCGCACTTACCGATGCTGCTGGCTTACGGGGTTGTGCAGCCCTTCCTCCCGGCAGCTCTGGTGGCAAGCAGTCAGGCGCCCGTCTGGCGCGCGGTCGCCATCTGGCGCGCGGCTGGCTGGACGCTGCTGCTCGGGATCCTGGCTTTTGCGCCTTTTCACGCCCTACGCCGGAATGGGGAGCGCAGCCTGGTGCGCGTTTTCACCCTGGTCGTCTGGCTGGTCATCCTGGTAGCTGCCTATCGCGGCGGGAGCGATATGTGGGACAATCCCCGCTACCGCGCGATCTTCATCAGCCTGCAGGCGGCGCTGGCTGCCCGCATCATCGTGGAAGAAAACCGGACGCGCGACCCCTGGCTGCGCCGCTCGCTGCTTTGCGCAGCCGCAATCCTGGCTTGGTTCTTCCCCTGGTATCTGCAGCGCTACTACTCGGTCGGCTGGACGGTCACCGATCCATTCCGCATCCTGCTCTTGGGCTGCATCACCGGCGCCCTGCTCCTCCTGGCTGACTGGGCTGGCGCCAGGCCGCGGGCGAACAGTCCGGTCTCCACTGTCGAGAAGACCGAACCCCCCAATTCCACGCATTAATCCGCGATTGTCATCGCGGGTATAATTAGGCGCGTCAACTGGCAGAACACCTAAGGCAAATTCCTTGAAACTTTCGCTTGTGATCCCGGTCTATAACGAATCAGAGAACTTGCCTCTTTTGCATGAACAAATTCTCCAGGCGCTCAGCCCACTCGCAGATCAGACCTGGGAGTTGATTTTTGTGGACGATGGCAGCACAGATCAAAGCCCCGAAGTGTTGGAAAAACTCGTCCAAAATGATCCCACACATACCACCGCTTTGCTGCTGAGGCGGAATTTTGGTCAGACTGCCGCCATCGCGGCTGGCATCGACCACGCCAGCGGCGAGGTGATCATCTTGATGGATGCGGATATGCAGAACGATCCCGCTGATATTCCCCGCATGTTGGAGATGATCGATCAGGGCCACGACGTAGTCAGCGGCTGGCGTGAAAATCGCCAGGACGCGTTTCTCACGCGCGTGTTACCTTCGCGCATCGCCAATTGGCTGATCTCGACCGTCACCGGGGTGCACCTGCACGATTACGGCTGTACTTTGAAAGCCTACCGGCGGGAAGTACTGGCGGGGTTCCGGCTTTACGGCGAGATGCACCGCTTTATCCCAGCTTACGCGCATTCCGTTGGGGCGCGCATCGTCGAATTGCCGGTGCGCCACCACCCGCGCCGCTTTGGCAAGACGAAATACGGCCTCACCCGCACGATCAAAGTGCTGCTCGATCTGATCACCGTCAAATTCCTGATCAGTTATTCCAACAAGCCCATCTACCCGTTTGGAGGGATGGGGATTGTGCTGATCCTGATCAGCATGGGCATCCTGACCTTCTTGCTGGTGCGGCGGGTGCTCTTCCGCACCTCGGTCGTAGATTCGCCATTCTTCAGTTCCAGCCTGATGGTGATGATCCTGGGCTTTCAATCGATCCTGCTCGGGTTGATTGCCGAAATGCAGGTGCGCACCTACCACGAATCGCAGAAAAAGCCCACCTACACTATCCGCAAGCAGCTCAAATCCGCACAGGAAGCCGGTTCGATTGATGCGCATTCTGGTCATAACCTATGAGTACCCGCCGGTCGGCGGCGGAGGGGGACACGTAGCGCGAGATATCAGTTTCGAGCTTGCCCGGCGGGGGCATGAGTTGACCGTCCTCACTTCCCACTACAACCGCCTGCCGCGCGAAGAAACCGCCGGTAACCTGCGTGTGATCCGCGTTCCAGTCCTGCGCCGCATGTTATACAAAGCCGACTTATCCACGATGGCGGCTTTTGTGTTTTTCGGCGCGCTGTACGGCTTGCGTCTGGCGCGCCAATGGAAGCCCGATTTGATCCACGTCCACTTCGCCGTCCCCTCCGGACCGGTTGCCTGGCTGCTCGAACGTTTCACCGGCATCCCTTATGTTCTGACCGCCCACTTGGGGGACGTTCCAGGCGGCGTGCCCGAAAAGACCGAGCGCTGGTTTCGCTGGGTTTTTCCGCTTTCACCGCCCATTTGGCAGCGGGCTGCCCGCGTCGCCGCGGTGAGCGAGCACACCCGCCAGCTTGCGCGAGCACGCTACTCGGTCGAAATCCAGGTCATCCCCAACGGCGTGGACTTGGAAAAACTCGATCCGGGACGCATTGCGGTACACGACCCCCCGCAGATCTTCTTCGCGGGGCGTTTTATGGATCAGAAGAACCCGCTTCAGGTGATCCGCACGCTGGAGACCTTGCGCGAACTGCGCTGGACCTGCTTAATGGCAGGCGACGGTCCGCTCAAAGATGCAGCCATCCAGGAAATCCAGCGGCTGGGGCTCGCGGATCGTTTCACACTGCCGGGCTGGGTCACCCCCGAACAGGTGAACGACTACATGGCGGGCTCCGATATTTTGTTTATGCCCTCGCTTTCGGAAGGTTTGCCCGTAATCGGTGTGCAATCGCTGGCAATGGGGCTGTGTGTGGTTGCGTCCGAGATCGGCGGCATGTTGGACGTGGTCGAACCTGGGCGCAACGGCTTCTTAATCGATCCCTCCCAGCCGCAGGGCTACCGCCAGGCGTTGTTCGAGCTGCTCTCAGCCCCGTCCCGGCTGCTCGAGTTTCGCCGCGCCAGCCGGGAAAAAGCCCGAGATTTCGATATTTGCGGTGTGGCTAGCGCGTACGAGGAGATCTTCCGCTCGGTCCTCGAAAACGACAGGAAGGGCGGATAACCCATGCGCCGCCCGGACAGCCGCAGCCTGATCCGCATTTTTGGCACGCTGATCGCCCTGGGCTTGCTGGTTTACCTGGTCAGCCAACAAAGCTGGCAGGAAATTTGGCTGGCAATCCAGCAGATCCCGCGCTGGCGGCTGGCGCTGGCGCTGCTTTTGATGCTGGTTTCGCGCCTGGCGGTCGCGTTGCGCTGGCACAGCCTGCTGCAGGCGGCTGATCTTGAGATTCCTTTCCTGCGCACATTGCGCATCACCCTGGCTGGCTTGTTTGCCTCCAATTTCCTGCCAACCACTATCGGCGGCGATGTCGTCCGCCTGGCAGGTCTGCTCCAGTTACAGATCGACAGCGCAGTCGCGGCAGCCTCGCTGATTGCCGACCGGCTGGTTGGCATTATTGGCATGTCCATGATGGTTCCTTTTAGCATCCCCGCGCTTTCGAGCATCCTCGGCGCCCCGCCAGAAGCCGCGCCGCTGCCTTACCCCGCTGCATTCCTGACAGGCGTGGGGCTCCGCAAGGTGCTGGAGCGCGCCCGCCGCTTCTTCACGCGCCTGTACGCCTCGATGCAGCGCTGGCTGCTGAAACCGGTCAGCCTGCTCAAAGCATTGGCATGCACCTGGGCGCACATGCTTTGTATTTTCGCCATCCTGTTCCTGTTATTAGGCGGTATCGGCGAACACATGCCGATTTGGATGATCGGCGGGCTGTACAGCCTGGTCTATCTTGTCACGCTCATCCCGATTTCGATCAACGGGTACGGCGTCCAGGAAATCTCGATGGCGTTGATCTTCTCAAACCTGGGGCGCGCTTCGCTTAGTGGGGGGTTGACGGTGGCGCTGCTGTTCCGCACGGTCATGCTGTTAGCCAGTTTGCCGGGTGCGTTCTTTCTCCCAGATATCCTCTCGACCCCCGCGGCGAAAAGCCCACCCCTCGAAAGCGACCGGTCTATGTAAGAGTTTTACGCAATGAAAGATACTTCTTCTAATCCGGACATTCTTCCTCAACCGCACCTGCCTCAGCCAACGCGCCGCCTCTTTTTCTGGCTAAACCTGGCGCTCTTTCTGCTGGCAGTCTGCCTGGTCCCGCTGGTCACTTTTGTGTTCAGCAGCCCCGCAGCACGTTCAGCGTTGGTTCGCCTGCTGCTCGCCAGCCTCGCGGCGCTGGCTGGGGCGTTCTTCCTCAAATCGGCGGTCTTCCGCGCTCCTCACGCCGCGCGCCTGAGCCTGCCAGCCTGTCTGGCGGTCTCATCGACGCTGAGCGCCAGCCTCTATCTCCTGCTCTCGTACCTTCCCGACATTTCAAACAGCCCGTTCACCCTGACCTGGTCGGAAGCCAGCCGCTACTATTACGCCTCGCTTTTCTTTTCAAAGCGCATTTACGGTCAATCCGTCCCGCCGACTGTGCTGCACCCCAGCCGCTATCTGCTGCAATCGGTCCCCTTCCTGATCCCCGGTTCGCCCATCTGGGTTCACCGCGCCTGGCAGGTGCTGCTCTGGATCGTCATCCCACCCGCCACAATCCTGGTTCTTGCCGCGCGGTTGAACATCAAAGACCGCCTCCATCGCTGGCTTTTCAGCAGCATGGCTTTTTTGTTTATCATGACCGGCCCGATCTACTATCACTTGCTTGTGCCGGTTCTGCTCGTGTTGTGGGGTTTCCGACCCAACGGTTCGATCTCAAACCGGCGCCGCTGGATCACATCGCTTGGCGTGGTATTTACGGCGTCTGCCTGGGCGGGGATCAGCCGGGTTAACTGGTTCCCACTGCCCGGCAGCCTGGCTGCCCTGCTGATCCTGCTTGAATCGCCCATCCAAATCAGCCCGGATAGATCGCCGCGCCGCGGCTGGCAAACAACCGTGCGCTATCTGCTGCGCCTGGCAGGCTGGTTTTGTTTTGGCGCGGCGGTCGCGTTCATCGCGCAATTGCTCTACATTTCCTGGTCCGGCAACTCCGTCAGCCAGTTTGTTACGAGTTTCAGCTCCGGTCTGCTGTGGCATCGCCTGCTGCCCAGCGCGACTTATCCGCTGGGGATACTGCCTGCGATCAGCCTGGTAAGCCTGCCGCTGGCGCTCATCATCCTGGGCAAGCTGATTCAACCGCTGGCGGGCATCCCGCTCTGGAAGCGTTTTCATCCGGTGCGCCTGCTCGGTCTCCTCAGCATCCTGGCGGTCTTCTTCCTGGGCGGGTTGGTGGTCAGCGTCAAAATCGGCGGGGGCAGCAACATCCATAACATGGACGCGTTCATGGCGTTGCTGCTGGTAGTCGCAGCTTATTTCCTCTTCGAGCGAACCGAGCCGGATCTCCAACCCGAGGCGCAGCTTGATCCACAGGCAGAGGATTTCTCGGAGGAGAATTTAAATCGACCGGCGCGCCCTGCCGCCCATCGCGTGTTGACCAGCGCTGGGTTGGCGCTTGGGTTCGTGATTTTTCCGCTGACCACTTTCCTGGTCCGGTCATCCGCTGGTCCACGTCCCGACCCGAGCGGCGTCGCCAGAGGCCTGGCAACGATATCCGAAGCGGTGCAGGCAACCGTGCAGAACGGCGGCGAGGTGTTGTTCATCTCCTACCGGGAACTGCTCACCTTCCACGAGGTTGAAGCGCCGCTAATCCCCGATTACGAACGCGTCTTCCTCATGGAGGCTGCCATGGCTGGCGATCCGGAATACCTGGCGCGCTTCGAGGATGATCTTAAGAACCAGCGGTTCGGCTTGATCGTGAGCGAGCCAATCTCACTCAAACAAAAGGAAGCCAGCGGCGAGTTCGCCGCCGAGAACAACGCCTGGGTGAAAAATGTCTCGCGCCCTTTGCTCTGCTACTACAAACCGCTGAAGACACTGCGCACAATCTCGGTCCAGCTGCTTGTCCCGAACCTAGACATCCCAACCAAATGCCGCTGACCCGACCCTGGTCTGGCGCCGTCGCAGCCGGCAGACCACCCAAAACCGAGGTGATTTTTCATCCTTGACCTGCCCGCAGCAACAGTTATAATTCAGCAGTTGAATTTTAGAATCGACCTATGGCGACAGAACCGCTCTCCGACCGCGAACTGATCCTGCTCGAAGAAATCGAACTCGACCCGGACGTCACCCAAGCCAGCCTGGCGGCGCAACTGGGGGTCGCGGTCGGTACGGTCAACTGGCACATCAAGCGGCTGATCTCGAAGGGCTACCTCAAGGTCAAGCGCGCCCAGAGGCGCAAGCTGCGCTACATCATCACCCCCGAAGGTCTGGCTTTCCGCGCTCACCTGGCGGTGAACTATATCGAGACCTCCATGCGCCTATATCGCAACACGCGCCACCGCGTGCGCGAGCTGTTGACGCAGGCTAAACAAGCCGGCTACAACCAGGTCATCATCGCCGGCGACGGCGATATCGGAGACATCTGCCGGCTCTCCTGCCTCGAGCAGGGCATGCGGGTCGTCGAGGCTGACTCGGGCGCGATTGTAAAGAACATCCCTGTGTTGCAGGTTCAAGGCACCAAGGTGCATCTGCATATCGAATCGTAGAGGAAGCATATGGAGACGAACGGTTTCTGGCAATCCAAACGCGTATGCGTGACCGGCGGGGCTGGTTTTCTGGGCACATTCGTGGTCGAAAAACTGGCTCAACGCGGCGCGCAGCAGGTCTTTATTCCGCGCATCGAACAATACGACCTGGTTCAACGCGAGGCTATTCTGCGGCTGCTGGCAGACGCCCGCCCCGATGTGATCATCCACCTGGCGGCTCTGGTGGGCGGCATCGAAGCAAACCGCCTGCGCCCCGCCGAGTTTTTCTACGATAACCTGATGATGGGCGTCCAACTCATGCACGAAGCCTGGCGCCATGGCGTGGCTAAATTCGTCGCGGTCGGCACGATTTGCGCTTACCCCAAAATCACCCCGATCCCCTTCAAAGAGGAGTATCTGTGGGACGGCTATCCCGAAGAGACCAACGCGCCCTATGGGCTTGCCAAGAAAATGTTGCTTGTCCAGGCTCAAGCCTATCGCCAGCAGTACGGCTTCAATGCCATTTTCCCGCTGCCAGTCAATCTTTACGGTCCGCGCGATAACTTCGACCCGGTCACTTCCCATGTGATCCCGGCGCTGATCCGCAAATGCCTGGAAGCTCAGCAGCGCGGCGACCCGGAGGTAGCGCTGTGGGGAGACGGCTCGCCCACGCGCGAATTCCTCTACGTCGAGGACGCCGCCGAAGGGCTCGTCCTGGCAGCCGAGCGCTACGACAGCCCAGAACCGTTCAACCTGGGATCAGGACAGGAGATCAGCATTCGCGCGCTGGCAGAGCTGATCGCCCACCTGACCGGTTATACAGGGCGCATCGCCTGGGATACCAGCAAGCCCAACGGTCAGCCGCGCCGCGCCCTGGACACCAGCCGGGCTCGCGAAACCTTTGGCTTCCAGGCGCACACCCCTTTTGAAGAAGGCTTGAAGCGCACGATTGACTGGTATCAGGCGCAGGCTGGGATGAAAGGTTAGGCAGGGTGGCAGACTTCGACCATCAGGCTCTCCCTCAGCTAGTCAACAACCCGCAGGACTGGTCGCTGGTCATCCGCCCGCAGCGCGGGCTGTTCGACTTGCGCCTGGGGGAGTTGTGGAGCTACCGGGATCTGGTTTGGCTGTTCGTCCGCCGCGATTTTGTTTCGGTCTACAAGCAGACCATCCTGGGTCCGCTCTGGTATTTGATCCAGCCCGTGCTGACCTCGATCATTTTTACCGTGATCTTCGGGCGCATCGCCCGCCTGTCCACCGACGGTCTGCCGCAGTTCCTATTCTACATGTCCGGGACCGTGGTCTGGACGTATTTTGCTGATTGTCTGACCAAGACTTCCAACACGTTTATCACCAACGCCCAATTGTTTGGAAAAGTCTATTTTCCGCGCCTGGCGGTTCCGGTTTCGATCCTGATCTCCAACCTGATCGCCTTTTCGATCCAGTTTCTGCTCTTCCTGGGCTTCATGCTCTACTTCTGGCTCAACGGCGCCAACGTCGAGCCAAACCTGTGGGTCCTCTTTACGCCGGTGTTGATTGTCCTGATGGCTGGGCTGGGATTGGGATTTGGGATCATCGTCTCCTCGCTGACCACCCGCTACCGCGATCTGCGTTTTCTGGTCACGTTTGGCGTCCAACTCTGGATGTTCGTGACCCCGGTGATCTATCCCGTCTCAGCCATCCCGGAACGCTTGCGACCCTTGATCGCCCTCAACCCGCTGACCCCTATTGTGGAGACCTTCCGCTACGCCTATCTCGGCAGCGGCACTGTGAACGGGCTGAATCTGCTCTACAGCGCCGGCGTTATGCTGGTCGTGCTGGTAGCCGGCGTGCTGCTGTTCAACCGCATCGAAGCCACCTTCATGGATACCGTCTAGGGAACCGCAGATGACGATCACCATTCGGATCGAAGGACTCAGTAAAGAATACCGGCTCGGTCAGATCAGCGGGGGCACGCTGCGCGAAGACCTCAACCGCTGGTGGGCTCGGGCGCGCGGCCGCCCGGATCCGACCCTCAAAATCGGTCAGGAAAACCACGGCAACCGCCAGGGCGAGCGCATCTGGGCGCTGCGCGACATCACCTTTGAGGTGGAGCAGGGTAAGGTACTCGGCATCATCGGGCGCAACGGGGCGGGCAAAAGCACCCTGCTCAAAATATTGTCGCGCATCACTGCGCCGACTTCGGGCGAGGTCAAAATCAAAGGGCGCGTCGCCAGCCTGCTCGAAGTGGGCACCGGCTTTCATCCAGAACTGACCGGGCGCGAAAACATTTATCTCAACGGCGCCATCCTGGGTATGAGCCAGCGCGAGATCGACCAAAAATTCGATGAGATCGTCGGTTTTTCGGAAGTCCAGCAGTTCATCGACACGCCTGTCAAGCGGTATTCGAGCGGGATGTACGTGCGTCTGGCTTTCGCAGTCGCCGCCCATCTGGAACCCGAAATCCTAGTGGTGGACGAGGTCCTGGCGGTGGGCGATGCTGAATTCCAGCGCAAGTGTCTGGGCAAGATGAGCGACGTAGCCCGCTCCGGGCGAACCGTTTTGTTTGTCAGCCACAACATGTCGGCTGTGGCGCGCTTGACTGAAGAGACCATTGTCTTGAACGAGGGACGGCTCGTGCTATACGACCAGACCCCGCGCGCCATCGATTATTACATGTCATCCGGTTTCGCCCAGTTAGGAGAGCGCCGCTGGCAGGCAGGCGAAATCCCGGCTTCAGCCGCGCCGTTCCGTCCGCTCCAACTGCGCCTTTGCAACGCCCGCGGTCAGGTCTCCGAAAGCGTGCGTTCTACCGAACCATTGCTGATTGAATTTCACTACCGCCTGGATGCCCCCATCACCGGTTTGCGGGTAGGGCTCTATCTGCAGACTGCCCGCGGCGAGACAGTGCTGACCTCATTTGATACCGACGATGCGGCGCAGTTCGAGACATACCGCAACCGCCAGGCGGGGGAATATGTCAGCCGCTGCGAGATTCCGGCGGATTTCCTCAACGAGGGGCGCTATGTGTTGGGTGTGAACGCCAGTTCTTACCGGGTGCGGCGGTATTTCCAGGACGAGCAAGCCCTTTCATTCAACGTCGATGCCACCGGTGCGCCCGGTTCACAGTGGACCGAAGCGCGTCTGGGGCTGGTCCGCCCCAGACTCAGTTGGGAGATCGCCAATCAGGGGGTCCGCAGCGATGCTTAACCGCCGTCTCGTCAAAAACCTGTTAGGTGAGCTGCCCCTCACGGCTGAAATCTACTGGAGGCTGGTTCAGGGCGACCGCCCGGTTGCGCGCAGTTTTTCGCTGCGCCGAACAAAAAAAAACCTGCCGGCATGGCGCCTCCAGGCGCAGCAAGCGCTTGCGCTCCACCTTCCCGACCAGCCCGCGCCCAAACGCCTGCTGCTCTTTGCCACGCTGCGCTATTGGATCGAACACGCGGCTTTGCTGAGCGTCACGCTTTCCGGGTTGGGTCACAAGGTCACCCTGGGATACCTGCCCTACCCGAGCTTTGACCGCCCGCTGACACAATTCGACCTGCGCCGCAATGCCGCTTATGCGCGCAGCGTGTTGAGCGCCGCGGCGCCGCTCTTAGAACCGCTTTCCTTCCTGGATGTCGGGCGGACTGCTCCCGCGGCTTTGCCCGCCGCGCTAGCCCAGGCTGTGCATGAAGTCAGTGTGCGCGACACCCAGTACACCTTACAGATCGAGCAAGTTGACACCGAAGACTTGCACTCGCCGTCCGGTCGGCTGTTTAACCTGCGCCAAAAGCGCAACCTGCAGGCTGCGGCGGCTATGTTGAACTGGTATGGGGCGCTCGCCCCTGAACTGCGACCGCAAGCACTGCTGGTCCCGAACGGCAGCATCCTTGAGTTAGGCGCAGTCTTTCAAACCGCGCGCTATCTGGGTCTCCCTGCGGTCACTTATGAGTTCGGGGAGCAGCGCGGCCGCATCTGGCTGGCGCGCGATAGCGAGGTCATGCTCCAGGAAACCGATGATTTGTGGGAAGCACACCGCAATACGCCCCTGAACGAATCTCAATGGGAACAGATCCGCGCGCTGTACGTCTCACGTCAAAACGGCCGCCTGTGGGAGAATTTCGCCCGCCTCTGGCAGGGGTTGCCCAGCCAGGGCGGCGCACAGGTGCGCGCAGAGTTGGGGCTGGATCAGCGCCCGATCGTGCTGCTGGCCGCGAACGTGATTGGGGACAGCCTGACCCTGGGACGTCAGGTTTTCAGCCGGGATATGACCGAATGGCTTCAGCGCAGCGTGCAGTTTTTCGCCGGTCACCCAGAGGTTCAATTGGTCGTGCGAATCCACCCGGGCGAGCGCTATCTCAAAGGACCCTCGGTTGCCCAGGTAGTCAAAGCCGCCCTCCCCGAGCTGCCGCCGCATATTCGTTTGATCGAAGCCACCGCGCCGGTCAACACCTATGATCTGGTCGAGATCGCCGCGCTGGGTCTGGTGTACACCACCACGGTAGGCATGGAAATGGCGATGAGCGGGCTGCCAGCCATCGTCGGCGGGCGCACGCATTATCGCGCTAAGGGTTTTACGCTGGACCCGGCGACCTGGCAGGAAAATTTTGCGCTCATCGAGCGCCTCCTGTCTGCGCCCCACGAACACCGCCTCAAGAACCAGCAGGTGGAGCTAGCATGGAACTACGCTTACCGCTTCTTCTTCGAATATCCTTGTCCGTTCCCCTGGCACCTGCTCGATTTCTGGAACGAACTGGACGAATGGTCAGTGGAGCGTGTGCTTGCGCGCCAGGGCAGGGAGGCTTTTGGGGCGACCTTCGAATATCTGATTGGCGAGCCGCGGCCTTATTTGCAGCCGGTTGAGGCGCTATGACCCAGGTTAAACAGGAAGTCCGTCAGTTCTACGATGAGATCGGCTGGAAGTTGGTCGGCGAGGACGTGTATCAGAACGCCCGCTATGAGGACCTGCGCCCCGTCTCGCGCGCATACATCCACAACTGTCACCTGCGCGTCGCCCGTCATCTCCAGCCATCCGGCAGGTTCTTGCTCGATGCGGGGTCGGGACCGGTGCAGTATCCGGAATACCTCGAGTATTCGCGGGAATATCAATACCGCCTGTGCGTGGATATCTCATTCACCGCCCTGGTCGAAGCCCGCCGCCGCCTGAACGCCAAAGGGCTCTACGTCGTCGCGGACATCGCCAACCTGCCGTTCAAACCGGACGTGTTCGAAGGTCTTGTCTCGCTGCATACCATTCACCACCTGCCCGAGAACGAACACCTGGATGCATTCCAGGAGCTCTACCGCGTGCTGGCGCCCAACTGTTCTGCGGTGGTGGTCAACGGCTGGTCTAGTTCGCAGCTCATGAAAACCTTCGAGCCGCTGGTGCGCTTTGCCTATACCCTGCGCCATCTTCTCTACCGGCTGCGCGGCTATGAAGCGGTTGACGATCTGGACGAGACGAACGACGAACGCCCCAAGAAAAAACTTCGCAGAGCCAACGGTGGTGGACCAAAAGGCACCTTCACCAACAAACACGACGCACAATGGGTCAGGGCTGAGGTCGGGGCGCTCATGCCGGTGCGCATCCTGGTCTGGCGCAGCGTCACAGTGCGGTTCATGCGCGCCCTGATCCACCCCTGGCTGGGCGGGCGGCTCTGGCTGCGCCTGCTCTACAGCCTGGAAGAACGCTATCCCGAATACTTCGGCGAAAAAGGCAAGTACGCGCTAATTGTGATTAGAAAGGTTTAGGAAATGGAGCAAGAATACGTCCAAAATGCCGAATCAGAACTCTCAATAAAAGAACAATTGAGGCTGTTTGCATTTGATATCGATGCCCCAGCTACACCACGTCTAATTGAACGCGTTAGCAAAGAACTTAGCACAAAGGAACGATTAGGTATCTTATTGGACGGAGAACTAAATTTTCATGGTGAAAACAGCCGATACGCATCACATGATTTGCATGCTTTCGCAGCAAAATTCCCCCCACAGTTGCCTAGAGCGTTCATCCGTGGGTTAACAAAGCCAAATGATATCATCCTTGACCCAATGATGGGTTCAGGAACCACAATCGTGGAATCACATATCGAAGGGCGAATTGGGATTGGTTTGGACATCGACCCATTGGCGCTGCAATTGAGCACTGTCAAGATAACCCCCTTAGATATCGAACGTCTGCAAAAAGCCGGGGCGTATGTGGTGGATCGGGCTGCAAAAATCCTAGAATTTGAAGATGAGGTGATAGAAAAGTATCTTGATAGTCAAATGGATGAGTCAACAAAGGAATTCATTAATTATTGGTTTTTACCATCCACTCAAAAAGAACTCACCTCCTTGTATCGTGCAATTCAAGAAGTCAAAGATAGCACCATAAAACGATTTCTTGAGCTAACCTTTTCATCGATTATCATCACGAAGTCAGGCGGAGTAACAAGGGCGCGTGATCTGGCGCATAGTCGTCCCCATTTAGACAAACTGAAGAATCCAAAAAATGCTATCGAACAATTTGCCTACAAACTGCGCAGAAATATCTCCAGCATTTCAGAACTTAATCGAACCCATTTCATCTCGAACACCATTGGCGGAGATGCTAAGTATATGCCGATTGCGAGCGAGTCCGTGGATTTAATCGTAACATCACCGCCTTATGCGAACGCAATTGACTATATGCGAGCGCACAAGTTCTTTCTTGTCTGGTCAGGGAATAAGGTTAAAGACTTGGCTGAATTAAGATCGAAATATATCGGTTCAGAGAAAGTGGGAACATTACAACCCCAATATCTTGGAGATCATTCGGAAAAAATCATTCAACTCCTGGCAGACCGCGATAAGAAGAAAGCCATGATACTACGAAAATATCTCGGTGAAATGAAGTCGGTAATTTCTGAAATGCATCGTGTCCTTCGAAAAGACTCGGCTGCAATTATTGTTATTGGCACCTCAACTATGCGCGACCTAGATATCGAAACCCATCTTTGTTTGGCTGATATTGCGCAAATTGTCGGTTTTGAACTCGTAAGGATTTCAAAACGGATTCTTGACAGGAATAAGCGAATGATGCCAGCAAGATTTGGAAAGAAGAAGGAATCAATTATTGAGCAAAGGATTCACGAAGAATATGTGATTGGGTTAATAAAAAACTGAAGAAAAATCGGAGCATTCAATGCCAACACGTGAACAAACGAATGAAGAAGCTATCCAACTATTCCATGAGCTCGCTAAGCCAACTCATCTTGAATTATCAAGCGCGTGGCTGAGAATTTATCAGATTCTTCTATGGTTTGAGCCAGTCAATTGGCTGGGGTACACAATGCTTCCGCATATCATTGATGCCGATAAACTTCGACCCAATTCTCCCAGGCAACAATTGAGTTGGTCAAAACCAAAGATATGGCAAAGACGGGCGCAATGGATTAGCGATTATCTTGGAAACGAGTTGGGATGCGCGATAGAAGAACTCCCAGACAAGACTGATTTGTTGATGAAAAAACCGAACTATCAAGGTCTTCAGAGGCAAAATATTTTAGGGACGGCATTTACCGGCTTGATAAAGCATGTACTAGAAGCATTTGGAGCGCCAAACATCCATTATGGGAATGAAGTTGAAGGTACGAAAATATTCCCAGGAGTAGCATTCCCTGGAAGAAGCAGCACACCTCGTATCGACATCCTCGCAGAGCGAGAAGGAACGCCGCTCGCGGTCCTCTCTGCAAAATGGAGTCTCAGACACGACAGGCTCAGCGATATCACAAATGAATGCCCCATATATAAAGCTTCGTATCAACGGATTTTTCGAACCAGTGAAAGACCCCAATTGCGGTATTTTGTAATAACAAATGAATTTGACCCTGCAAGGTTGAACAAAATCTTGGACGATACTTGCGCAGATGGGGTTGTCCACGTGCACAAGCCAGCGGTAACTGAGATTTGCCAGTTGGATGGACGACTTGATAAACTAATTGATTTAGAAGATTTCGTGAAACAGACTTTCGATTGGCGATGAGGTAGTCGTAGATGGACTGGAAAAGTAAGGTCGTCCTGGTGACCGGCGGAACCGGTTCATTTGGCAAGAAATTCATCGAAATCCTGCTGGCAGAATATCACCCCGCCAAGCTGATCGTCTTCAGCCGCGACGAGCTTAAACAGCACGAGATGCGCGTTAGCGGTTTTGATGTGCCCAACCTGCGCTATTTCATCGGCGACGTGCGCGACCAGGACCGGCTGCGGCGCGCCATGCACGGGGTCGATATTGTCATCCACTCAGCCGCCCTCAAACAGGTGCCTGCCTGCGAATACAACCCAATGGAAGCCATCAAGACCAACATCCTGGGGAGCAGCAATGTGATCGAGGCCGCCCTGGATGCCGGCGTGGAAAAAGTTATGGCGCTCAGCACCGATAAGGCTGTCAACCCGGTCAACCTGTACGGCGCGACCAAGCTCGCCGCCGAAAAGCTCTTCGTTCAAAGCAACGCCTACGCCGCCGGTCGGGCAACCCGCTTTAGTTGTGTGCGCTACGGCAACGTGGTCGGCAGCCGCGGCAGCGTGATCCCGATTTTCATCAAGCAGCGCGCTAACGGCAAGCTGACCATTACCGACGAGCGCATGACCCGCTTCTGGCTCACGCTCGAACAGGGCGTGCGCTTCGTAATTCATTGCACCGAGCAGATGCTTGGCGGAGAGGTCTTCGTCCCCAAGATTCCATCCACTCGCATTGTGGACCTGGCGCGCGTGATTGCGCCGCAAGCCGGGCTGGATGTGATTGGCATCCGGGCGGGTGAAAAGCTCCATGAAGTGCTGATCAACGATGATGAAGCCCGCAGCACTATCGAACTGGAGGATATGTTCGTCGTCCAGCCTTCCTCAGCCCTGTGGTTTGGTCACGCCTGGCAGGATAAGGGCGTTCCCTTGCCCGACGGCTATCGCTACACCAGCGAAACCAACCCGCAGTGGCTGACCGAGGCGCAAATTCGCGAGTTTGTCGCGCCGTTCGAGGCGAACAGCGCGGCGGATTTTTGAACGCAACTTAAAAACTTCCTGGAGGACAGGACGTGCGGAAACGCCGCATCCTGATTACCGGAGCCAGCGGCTTGCTTGGTCTCAATCTGGCTCTCGAAGCCGCCCGCGATTACGAGGTGATTGGTCAAGTGAACCGTCACCCGCTCAATCCCGGCAGTTTCGAGACCATCCAGACCGACCTGCTGGCTCCCGGGGCAGTGCAGCGCCTGCTGGATCAGACCCAACCCGATTGGGTGATCCACTGCGCCGCACAAGCCGTCGTAGACGCCTGCGAGAAAGACCCTGAGCAGGCGCGCCAACTGAATACCGAGGTTCCACGCTTGCTGGCGCGCGATGTCGCCAGGGGCGGAGCGCGCCTGCTGCACGTCTCCACCGACGCCGTCTTTGATGGGCGGCGCGGCGGATACAGCGAAAACGACCTCCCCAACCCGCTCAGCGTCTATGCCCGCACCAAGCTGGCTGGCGAGCAGGCGGTAGCCGAGGAAAATCCCCAAGCGCTGATCGCCCGCGTCAACCTGTTTGGCTGGAGCAACTCCCGCCAGCGCAGCCTGGCGGAGTTCTTCTTCAACCACCTGAGCGCTGGAAAGACCTGTATGGGTTTCACCGACGTATTCTTCTGCCCGATGCTCGCCAATGACCTGGGCTGGCTGATGCTTGAAATGCTGAACGCCGGTCTGGGCGGCTTATATCACGCGGTGGGGAGCGAGTGCATCAGCAAATACGAGTTCGGCTGCCGCGTAGCCCGGCAGTTTGGCTTCGCCGAGGCGTTGGTAATCCCCACCTCCGTCCAGGATTCGGGGCTGGCTGCCGCCCGCTCCCCGAACCTGACTTTGCGGACTGACAGGCTGAGCCGCGCTTTGGGGCATCCATTGCCGGGGTTATCCACAGGTTTAGAGCGGTTTTGTACGCTTTATCAACAGGGTTATCCACAAGAGTTAGCCCAAATGCTGCTCAAGGATTAAAACGGGAGAAAAAATATGGAGATCCAGATCGGCAAACGCTTGATTGGCTCAGCCCACCCGACCTACTTCATCGCCGACATCGCCGCTAACCACGACGGCGACTTGGAACGCGCCCGGATGCTCATCCGCCTTGCCAAAGAAGCCGGGGCAGACGCAGCCAAGTTCCAGAATTTCCGTGCGCCGCAAATCGTCTCGGATTACGGGTTCCGCAACCTGGGCGGGCAGCTCTCCCACCAGGCTGCCTGGAAGAAGTCGGTTGTGGAAGTCTATGCCCAGGCTTCCATCCCCTTTGAATGGACCCTGACCCTGAGCGAGGAATGCCGCCGGGTCGGGATCGATTATTTCTCCTCCCCCTACGACTTCGAGTCAATTGACATGCTCGACCCGTATGTCGAGATGTATAAAGCCGGTTCAGGCGAGATCGATTGGATCGAGGCGCTGGAGCGCATGGCGCGCAAAGACAAGCCGTTCTTTGTGGCGACCGGCGCTTCCACGATTGGCGAAGTCCAGCAAGCTGTGCACGCCATCCTCAAGCTCAACCGCCAGCTCGTGCTGATGCAGTGTAACACCAACTACACCGCCAGCCCGGACAATTACGACCACTTGCATCTCAACGTGCTCAAGACCTACGCGGTCATGTTCCCTGAGGTGATCCTGGGGCTGTCCGACCACACGCACGCCCTTGCCCCGGTGCTTGGCGCGGTTGCCCTGGGCGCCCGCGTGATCGAGCGTCATTTCACCGATAGCAACTTACGCGAAGGTCCCGATCACAAGTTTGCCATGAACCCCGAAAGCTGGGCTGACATGGTCGCGGAGACGCGCCTGCTCGAGCGCGCCCTCGGTTCACCCGATAAGACCATCGCCGCCAACGAGATCGAAACCGCCATCGTCCAACGCCGCTGCTTACGCGCGGCGCGTGAGATCCGCGCCGGCGAGGTCTTCACGCGCGACATGATCGACGTGCTGCGCCCCGCCACGCCCGGCGCGATCAAACCGAGCGAAATCGAAACCGTGATCGGCGCAACCGCCTTGCGCGACCTGCCCTTCGGCAAGGAACTGCGCTGGACCGATCTGGGTTGACCACTCGATGCGCCTGGTCTACTTCTCGCGCGAATATACCCCTCACGATCACCGCTTTCTGTCCGCCCTGGCGCAGACGGAACACCAGGTTTTTTTTCTATGCCTCGAAGGGCGCTCCACGCCGCTCGAAGACCGGGCGCTGCCCGCCGAAATCGAAATCGTAAACTGGGAAGGCGGAAAATCCGCGGCGCGCTTGCAGGATGGTCCGAGACTGCTGCGCAGCCTTAAACACCTCATCCGCGCGGTCAAACCGGACCTCATTCTGGCGGGTCCGATCCAGCGCTCCGCCCTGCTGGTCGCTCTGAGCGGGTTTCAACCGCTGGTGAGCATGTCTTGGGGCTACGACCTGCTGATCGACGCGCGGCGGAACGCCCTGTGGGAGTGGGCTACGCGCTACGCCCTCAAACGCAGCGCCGCCATGGTCGGCGATTGTGAGACCATCCGTCAGTTGGCGGTCTCTTATGGAATGCCCGCCGAGCGCATCATCACTTTTCCCTGGGGTGTTGATCTGACGCATTTTTCGCCCCGCCAGCGCCAGGCGTCCGCCTCATCGGCGGAGCGCTTTACGCTGCTCTCGACCCGCGCTTGGGAACCGCTTTACGGCGTGGAGCTGATCGCTCAGGCTTTCGCGCGGGCGGCAGATCGCTGTCCCGAACTGCGCCTGATCATGCTGGGCAGCGGCTCGCAGGCTGGCGCAATCCGCCGCATCCTTGCGAACCACGACCGGCAGCTTTCCGAGTTCAAAAATCCAGCAGACGAGTCCGCGCGCGTGATCTTCCCCGGTCAGGTCAGTTTCCAAAACCTGCCGCGCTTCTATCATTGGTCCGACGTCTACGTATCCGCCTCCCACAGCGACGGCAGCTCGATCTCGCTGCTCGAAGCCATGGCTTGCGGGAAGCCCGCGATCGTCTCGGACATCCCCGGTAACCGCGAGTGGGTTCAGGAAGGCGTCAATGGCTGGCTCTTCCCCGACGGAGACGGCGAAGCGCTGCAACGCGCGATCTTGCAGGCTTTCGAGCAGCAGAGGCGGCTGGCGGAGATGGGCCGCGCCGCGCGCGCGATCGCCGAAGCGCGCGCCGACTGGCAGAAGAATTTCCCCAACCTGTTCCGCGCCTTTGCGATCGCGCAAAACCCAGGCTGACCGACCCGAACCGCCCGATGAGACCGAATACGATCGCCATCATTCAAGCCCGCATGGGCTCGCAACGCCTGCCCGGCAAAGTGCTGCTCGATATCGCCGGGCAGCCGATGCTGGCGCGGGTTTACGAACGCACCCATCTGGCAAGCGCGCTCGATCAGGTGGTTGTGGCGACCACCACCCAGCCGGACGACAACCCGATTGCTGAAATGTGCACGCAGCGCGGCTATCCATGCTACCGCGGCAGCCTGTCCGATGTGCTCGACCGCTATTATCAATCCGCCCGGGGGTTCAACGCACAGGTGATCGTGCGCATCACCGCCGACTGCCCGCTGATCGACCCCCAGGTCATCGACCGCACCGTTGCAGCTTTTTTCGGTCATACGGCTGCCCAGGACGTACTGCTTTTCGACGGCAAGCCCCCTGCTCCGACCACCGCCAGCGCCGGATCCTCGCAGCCCGCCTATGATTTTGCCGCCAACCGCCTGCCGCCCCCCTGGGGGCGCACTTACCCGATTGGCTTGGACACCGAGGTATGCACATTTACGGCTCTTGAAACAGCTTGGAAAGAAGCCAACTTGCCGCACCAGCGCGAGCATGTCATGCCGTTTTTCTACGATAATCCGCAGCGCTTCCGCGTGCTATTGGTCAACGCCGAGCAGGATTTCGGGCGGCTGCGATGGACGGTGGATACCCCCGAAGACCTGGAACTCGTCCGGCGCATTTATGCCGCCTTTGCGGGCAGAGATGATCCGTCCTGGCTGGAGGTGCTTGATTTATTCGAACGCCGCCCGGAATTCGCCCAACTCAATGCGGGCGTGGCTGCCAAAGATTACCGCCAGTACGACCAGCGCCATCACTAAAACGACTCAACCGCGATGCCTTTTCTAACTGTTTTCTCCGCTCCAAAACCCTTTAGCGACCCGCACATTACCGTCATCCAGACCAACGCCCTGCAATCCTGGCTGCACCTGGATCCCGAGGTCGAGGTCTTCCTGGTCGGTGAGGAGCCGGGGCTGACGGAAGCCGCCGCAAGGCACGGCGTTCCGCTGTTGCAGGATGTTCGGCGCAACGCAAGCGGCACGCCGCTTGTGAGTTCGATCTTCGAGCTGGCTCGTCAAGCCAGTTGCAGCGACGTGATGGCGTATGTCAACGGGGATATTCTGCTGCTGCCGGATATCCTGCAAGCCGCCCATCAGATCGCCGCCCAGATCAACAACCAGCCCTTCCTGCTCATCGGTCAGCGCTGGGACCTGGATGTGACCGAATTGCTGGATTTCTCCCCGGGCTGGGAGGACTGCTTGAGAACACGTGTCCAAAACGAGGGGCGGTTGCACGCTCCCGCCGGCAGCGACTATTTCGTCTTCCCGCGCGCGGCTTTCAGCGAGATGCCGGAGTTTGCCATCGGACGCGCCGGCTGGGACAATTGGATGATCTACCACGCCCGGGCGAATAACTGGCCGGTGATCGACGGCACACCTTCCGTTATGATCGTTCATCAGAGCCACGATTACAGCCACCTGCCTGGCGGGCGCTCGCACTACAACCTGGCAGAAAGCCAGCAGAACATGCAGCTCGGCGGCGGGCTCAAACACATGTATATGGTGCTGGATGCCGACCGCCAGCTCCGCGACGGAAAGATCCGTTCGCCGCAATTGAACTGGCTGCGCCTGATCCGCTCGGTCGAGCTGCGCCTGATGCCGGACAGCGGCGAACTGCGCGGCGCGCGCGGCGAACTCACACGCAAGCTGCGCAAACTGCGCCGCAAGATGAGTGAAGAGATATGACCCGCATCGGGATCAATCCGGCGCGCGGCGGAAGCGCTGCCCGGCTGCCGGCGCGCGTGACCGTTGCCATCCTGACCTACCTGCCGTCGCTGGACGGTTACTTCGCCCAGCGCCTGGAGGTGCTCAAGCTCGCTCTGGCGAGCCTCAAAGCCCATACCAGCCTGCCGCACGATCTGTTCATCTTCGATAACGGAAGCTGCGCGACGGTTGTCGAGTATCTCAACAACCTGAAAACCGCCGGGCAGATGGATTATCTGCTGCTCTCGCAGCGCAATATCGGCAAGATCGACGCGCTGCGCGTGCTGTTCAATGCCGCGCCGGGTGAGTTGATCGCCTATTCTGACGATGACATCCTGTTCTATCCAGGCTGGCTGGAAGCCCATCTGGAGGCGCTCGATGCCTTTCCTCGGGCGGGGATGGTGAGCGGAGCGCCGCTGCGGGGCGGCGCCAGCCACGCCATGCGCAGCCTGGAGGCGCTCGCCTCTGCTGGCGTTCCGGGGTTGGAACTGCGTCGCGAGCGTCTGATCCCCGACGATTGGGAGCGCGATTGGGCGCTCAGCACCGGCCGCGACCCGCAGGCGCACCTTGCCGAAACCCGCGACCAACTCGACCTGGCGCTCCGCCTGAAAAAGCCCGATGGGAGCGGGTTTGTCGAAACGATCGGCGGCGCCAACCACTTCCAATACCTCACCCCAAAACAGACCATCCTAAAGGCGTTGCCGTCCGACTGGACCGGGCGCCTGATGGGCTGGATGATCGAACTGGATGAGGCGGTGGACCGCCTGGGATACCTGCGCCTCTCCACCGCGCAGCGTTTCACGCGCCACCTAGGCAACCGCCTCCCTCCCGAGATCGTGCAAGAGGCTGAGCGGTTGGGTCTGCTCGACCTTAACGCGGCTTTACTTGCGCCGGGCGCGGTTGAGCGCCAGCGAAAGAAATCCTGGCTGCTGCGCCTGCCCGGCAGCCGCAGGCTGTTCCATGCCACCTACAAACGCCTATTCGACCTCCTCTACAACTGAGCCAAGCGAGAACCTGGCTGAGCTGCGCGACCGCCCCGTGTTCATCTGCGGGCATCCCAAGTCCGGAACCAGCCTGGTGCGCGCCTTATTCGACTCGCACCCGCAGCTCATCGTCTATCCAGAAGAGAGCCTGTTCTTCCGCCGCTACCTGCCCCAATCCAGCGGGCTCGACCTGGAAAGCAGGCTGGAACTGGCTGATCGAACGCTGATCCACATCTTCCGCTGGAACAGCCGCGCGCCCGTTGCGGATCAGGAGGATTTCCCAGGTCGGGATTATTCCGCCATCCCATTTGAAGCGGTGCGCCAGGAACTGCGCCGCCAGATCGCCGCCGCCGACCGACACCCGGGCGACATGCTCAGCGCAGCCATCCTGGCTTATGGAGAAGCCGGAGGAGCTGCCGGAGGGCAAGCCCTGCGCTGGGTCGAAAAATCCCCCTACAACGAATATTACGCCGATCAGATCTTCGCATGGTGGCCTCAGGCGCGCTGCGTGCACATCCTGCGCGACCCGCGCGATAATTTTGCCTCGTACCGGCGTAAGCACCCGGACTGGGCGCCCGAGTTCTTCGCCTTGAACTGGTCTCGCTCCACCCGGGCGGGCTTTGAAAACCAAAAGCGCTTTGGCGCCGAACGCTACCGCATCTTGAATTTCGAAGACCTGGCGCGCACGCCGGAAGCTGCGCTGCACAGCCTGATAGAATTTTTGGGGATAGACTGGGACGCCTCGCTCGCCGCGCCGACCCGCGCCGGCGCGCAATGGCAAGGCAACTCGATGTTCGCCGAGCGCTTCAAACAGATCAGCGCGGCGCCGGTAGGGCGCTGGACGAACCAACTCACCGCGCTTGATGCGGCGGTGATCGAATTGATGACCGGGCAGACGCTGACAGTCGGGGGTTACGCGCCAGAAGCCCTGTCGGGAGACGCCGCGCTCCGCCTGCGGGCGCGCCTGCGCGCCCTCGCCTGGCTCTTCCGCCGGCGGATTTCACGCAGGAAGACGAAATGAACCCGCCCATCAAGAAGCGCCTCTGGAATGCCCTGCGCGCCCTGCGCGGCGCGCCCGCCGGACCTGCGGCACACGAAGCGCCGCCTCTTCGCGAAGACGAGGCAGCCGAGGCGCGCCTGTTCTTCCCACGCGAAAAATTCTTCATCTTCGGGCACGCCCGCTCAGGCACCACCATGCTGACCCGCCTGATCCGCCTGCACCCCGAGGTGCATTGCAACTACCAGGCGCATTTCTTCACCCGCCCGCCGCTGCTCGAAGCGCTCGTTGCCGACCCGGCGGTGGGCGAGTGGCTGAGCCGGGACAGCAACCGCTGGAATCGCGGCCGCGACCTCTCCCCGGTCGTCTTGCGCGCCGCAGCCGACTTCATCCTGGAGCGCGATGCCCAGCGCGCCGGCAAGCGCATCGTCGGCGACAAAAGCCCCAACAGCCTGCTCGATGGGCGGGCAGTGCGCCTGCTGCACAACGTCTATCCCGATGCGCGTTTCATCTATATCGTCCGCGATGGGCGCGACGCGGCGCTCTCGCACCGCTTTCAATCCTTCATTGACTTCCCAGAACAGCTTTCGCGCCAGGATCTCAAAATCCGGGCTGATTTTATCCGCCAGCCGGAGCCTTATCTCAACGGCGCGGTCTCGCTCTTTGGCAAGGCTGCCCTGCGCCGGGCAGCCGAGGGCTGGGTTCGCAACGTGAACGAGACGCATCAACTGGGGGGCGTCCTCTACGCGGAACGTTACATCACGCTGCGCTATGAGGACTTATTGGAAGATCCCTGGTCGGAAATGCAGCGCTTGTGGAACTTCCTGGGAGCCGCTGCAAACGCGCCCGACCTGCGCGCCGCGCTGGAAGCCGAAATGCAGCACAACCCCGACGCCGAATGGCAGCAGCAAAAAGCGCGCGAGATTGCCGAGCCGCTCCAAAAGGGGCGCCGCGGCTCCTGGCGCGAGATGTTCACCCCACGCGACCGCGATCTGTTCCATTCGATCGCTGGCTCGACTTTGCAAGCCTGGGGCTATCCCCTGGAGAGCGGATGAAAATTCTGATCGCCGGGTTCGGCTCCATCGGTCGCCGTCATTTTCGCAACCTGCTCGCCCTGGGGGAACGCGATATCCTCTTTTATCGCACCCGCCGCAGCGCCCTGCCCGACGATGAGCTTGCCGGCTTCCCGATTGAAGCCGACTTGCAGGCGGCTCTAGAACACCGCCCCGATGCAGTCGTCATCGCGAACCCCACCTCCCTGCACCTAGAGGTCGCCATCCCGGCAGCCCGCGCCGGCTGCCACGTCCTGGTGGAAAAACCCCTCGCACACTCTTTACATGAGCTGGACGATCTCGAAACCGCGCTGCATCAAACTGGGGCGCGCCTGCTGGTTGGCTATCATTTCCGCTTCCACCCGGGTTTGCAGCGCCTGCGTCAGATCCTGGAGGAGGGCGGGATTGGTCGCCCGCTCTCGGTCCACGCTCATTGGGGCGAATACCTGCCGGACTGGCACCCCTGGGAGAACTTCCGCCAGGGTTACAGCGCCCGCAAAGAACTGGGGGGCGGGGTCATCCTGACCCTGAGCCACCCGCTCGATTATCTGCGCTGGCTGTTTGGCGAGGTCGAGGCGCTGTGGGCTTTCTGCGCCGCGCTCAACGACCTGGCGCTCGATGTGGAAGACACCGCCGAGATCGGTCTACGCTTTAAGGCGGGGTTACTGGGCAGCCTGCACCTGGATTACAACCAGCGCCCGCCGGCTCATTCCTTGGAGGTGATTGGGACGGCTGGCACCGTTCGCTGGGATAACGCAACCGGCGCGTTGCGCCATTTTCAGCCCGAGGCGGGTGAATGGCTGGAAATCCCGCCCCCGACCGATTTTGAGCGGAATTCACTCTTCCTCGATGAAATGCGCCACTTCCTCCAGATCTGCCGCGGGCTGGCAGAACCGGTCTGCACCCTGGACGACGGGCGGCAGGCTCTGCGGCTTGCCCTGGCAGCCCAGGCCTCGCAGCAACAGGGGCGCCTCATCCAGCTTTGAAAAAACTGCTATAATTGCCGCTTGCGCAAACTGCTATAAATACTCAAGGAGAATTTCTTTTATGCCAAAAAACAACAAAAACGCGGTCCTGAACCCTCCGTATGGCGATAAACTGGTGAACCTGGTTGTCACCGGGGAGGAACGCCAGGAACTGCTCGAGCGCTCCACCAAACTGCCTTCCGTACAAATCTCGGCTCGCTCGCTGTGCGATCTCGAACTGCTGGCGACGGGCGCTTTCTCGCCCCTGGACAGATTTATGGGACAGAGCGATTACGAGCGCGTCCTGACCGAGATGCGCCTCAAGAACGGCATGCTCTTCCCGATCCCGGTGACGCTTCCGCTGGATGAAGCTGCGCTGCCCAAATGGGGCGAGGAAATCACGCTCAGCGACGCGCGCAACAACACCCTGGCAATCATGCAAATCGAGGAGATCTATCATTACGATCCGATGCGCGAAGCGCGCCTGGTGTTGGGCACCACCGACCCCAAACACCCGCTCGTCTCCGAAATGGTCCGCTGGGGAAAGGTTTACGTCACGGGCGAACTCAAAGTGATCAACCTGCCGACCTATTATGATTTTCACGAATTGCGCCGCACGCCTGCAGAAGTGCGCGCCCGCCTCGAGAAAATGGGCAATCACAACGTAGTCGCCTTTCAGACCCGCAACCCGATGCACCGCATCCATGAAGAACTGACCAAACGCGCCGCCGAAGCGATCGGCGGCAGCCTGTTGATCCACCCGGTGGTGGGCATGACCAAGCCCGGCGACGTAGATCATTTCACACGCGTGCGTGTCTACCGCGCTTTGACCGAAAACTACTACGATTCCAAGCGCACCCTGCTCAGCCTGTTCCCGCTTGCGATGCGCATGGCTGGTCCGCGCGAGGCGATCTGGCACGCCATCATCCGCCGCAACTACGGCGCTAACCATCTGATCATCGGCCGCGATCACGCCGGTCCAGGGGTCGACAGCCAGGGCAGACCCTTCTACGGTCCGTACGAAGCCCAGAAGATGCTCACCCAGTACGCGGACGAGATCGGCGTCCAACCCGTGGAATTCAAAGAGCTGGTCTATCTCTCGGACGAAAGCCGCTACGAGGAAGTGGATAAGGTGGTCGAAGGCGCCAACATCTTCTCGATCTCAGGCACGCAGGTGCGCAACGATTACCTTGCCCAGGGCAAGCTGCTCCCCGAATGGTTCACCCGCCGCGAGACCGCCGAGATTTTGCAGCAGATGTACCCCGCCCGCCACAAACAGGGCTTTGTCATCTGGTTCACCGGGCTGAGCGGTTCGGGCAAATCGACCACTGCCGAAATTCTGACCACGCTGCTGCTCGAGCGCGGTCGGCAAATCACCCTGTTGGACGGCGATGTCGTACGTACGCATCTCTCCAAAGGATTGGGGTTCTCGCGCGAGGACCGCGATACCAACATCCTGCGCATCGGCTTCGTCGCCAGCGAGATCGCCCGCCACGGCGGAGCGGTGATTTGCGCCGCGATCAGCCCTTACCGCGCCACCCGCAACGAAGCCCGGCGCATGACCGGCGAGAATTTCATCGAAATCTTCGTTGACACGCCGATCGAAGTTTGTGAAGAGCGCGACGTCAAGGGCTTGTATGCCCGCGCCCGCCGCGGTCAGATCACCGGTTTCACCGGCGTGGACGATCCGTACGAAGAACCCGTCAACCCCGAACTCACGCTCGACACGGTCAACAACAACGCTGCCGCAAACGCGCACAAAATCATTGCTTTCCTCGAAGAGCAGGGGCTGATCCAGATGGACGGACACGTTGCCCACGCAGAAGCGCCAAAAGCGGAATTCGTGGCTGAAGAGCCTGTCAAAGCGTAATATTCCAAACAGCCTGCACAGCGGGGCAGAGGCGCTTGATTGCCCGTCTCTGCCCCGTTCGAACGAATTGTCTGTTAGCCTGAAACAGTATGTCAAGCTCCACCGCATCGGCTTCATTGCCGGATATTTTTAATCTGAGCGGGCGCGTGGCAGTGGTCACGGGCGGGGCGGGCTTGCTTGGCGCCGAATTCTGCAAGACGCTGGCGCAGGCTGGCGCCGCGGTCGTCGTGGCGGATATAAACGCAGCAGCCGCTCAGACGCTTGCAAACCAGTTGAGCGAGGACGGCTGGCGCGTCGCCGCCTGCGCGCTGGATGTGACCGACCCAAATTCGGTCAGCGAAATGGTTCAGGCGACGCTGACTGAGTTTAGCCGCCTGGACGTGCTCATCAACAGCGCCGCGCTCGATCCCAAATTCGATCCGCAACACGCGGCTCATCTTTTTGGCGCGTTCGAGGACTTTCCATTGAACGCCTGGGAGCAGGCTTTGCAGGTCAATCTGACCGGCGCTTTTCTGTGCTGTCAGGCGGCAGCCGCGCCCATGCTGGCGCAAGGCCGCGGTGTGATCGTGAACCTCTCTTCGATTTACGGTCTGGCTGGGCCCGATCAGCGCCTCTACCAATGCGCAGGACAACCGCCGCAGTACAAACCCGTCTATTACAGCGTCACCAAAGCAGCCATCTTGGGTTTGACGCGCTACCTGGCGACGTATTACGCCGGAAGGAATATCCGGGTGAACGCTTTGACGCCCGGCGGGGTGTTTAACGACCATGAAGAGGCGTTTCTGCAGGCTTACTCAGCCCGCGCGGTGCTGGGCCGCATGGCTCGCAAGGACGAACTGAACGGCGCGCTGCTCTTCCTGGCTTCAGACGCCTCAAGCTACATGACCGGCGCAAACCTCGTCGTTGATGGCGGTTGGACAGCCTGG
Organism: Anaerolineae bacterium UTCFX2; assembly: GCA_002050125.1. Classification (GTDB taxonomy): domain Bacteria; phylum Chloroflexota; class Anaerolineae; order Anaerolineales; family UBA4823; genus UTCFX2. The sequence continues at coordinate 73,150 of MWTA01000046.1, forward strand.
TGAAATCTCCCGTTTAGCGGCTGTCCACGGAGGACCCGTATGACCCAGGTACTTGCTCTGATCCCCGCGCGGGGCGGCTCGAAGAGCATCCCGCGCAAAAACATCCGCACCTTTGCCGGTCACCCGCTGATCGCTTACAGCATTGCGGCTGGGCTGGCGGCTGAAACGGTCACGCGCCTGATCGTTTCTACAGACGACGAAGAGATCGCCGAAGTGGCTCGCCGCTACGGCGCCGAAACGCCCTTCCTGCGTCCCGCCGACCTCGCCGAGGACCATACGCCAGACCTGCCGGTTTTCCAGCACGCCTTGAACTGGCTGATGGAACACGAATCCTATCGCCCGGAGGTCGTCGTACAATTGCGCCCCACTTCTCCCCTGCGGCGGGTATGGCACATCGACCAGGCAGTCTACCGGCTGCTGGAACGCCCGGACGCCGATTCCATCCGCACCGTCTGCGTCCCGTTCCAAAACCCTTATAAGATGTGGAAAATCGGGGCTGACGGCTTTATGCAGCCCTTGCTGCAGAGCGCTCACCGCGAGCCTTACAACATGCCGCGCCAGCTTCTGCCGGAGATTTACTGGCAGACCGGCTATGTGGACGCGGCGCGGAGCGACACCATACTGAACAAAGGCTCGATGACCGGCGACGCCATCCTCCCGCTCGTGATCCCGCCCGAGGACTGGATCGACATCGACTCGCCTGACGACTGGCGGCGGGCTGAGCGGCTGCTCGGAGAACCCGGGCTCACATTCGACGACCTGGGGTACCAGGTCCTGGAAAAATCACAACCAGCAGTTTAGGAGATTTGGTTATGCCTGAAATTAAAATTGGCGATCGCTGGGTCGGCGATGGACACCCCACTTATGTCATCGCCGAGATCGGGGTGAACCACAATGGCTTTCTCGACCTGGCGCTTAAGTTGATCGACGTAGCTGTGGACGCCGGGGTGAACGCGGTCAAATTCCAGAAGCGCAGCCTGGATAAGCTCTATGCCAAAAAATACCTCGATAACGTCAATTCCGGCGAGAAAACCCTGCGCTACATGCTTCCCATTTTACAGCAGGTTGAACTGTCCAACGAGGCGTATTACACCATCGTAGATTACTGTCGCGAAAAGGGGGTTACGTTCCTGTGTTCAGCGTTTGACGCCGAGAGCGCCGACTTCCTCGAGACGCTGGGCGTCCCCGGCTACAAAGTCGCCTCCGCCGACCTGACCAACCTGCCTTTGCTGGATCATCTGGCAGCCAAACACAAACCGCTGATCCTCTCGACCGGCATGTCGCACATGCATGAAGTTGAGACGACGGTGGAATTCCTGCGCGAGCGCGAGGTCGAGTTTGCCCTGCTGCACTGCAACAGCACCTACCCCGCCGCGTTCGAGGACATCAACCTGCGCTTCATGGATCAACTGCGCCGGTTCGGGGTTCCGGTCGGCTATTCGGGGCACGAGCGCGGCATCGCGGTCTCGACGGTCGCTTCCGCCCTGGGCGCGAGCATCATCGAACGCCACCTGACCCTGGATCGCACCATGGACGGTCCCGACCATGCCGCCAGCCTGGAATCCCAGGGGTTCGCTAAAATGGTGCGGGATATCCGCCAGGTCGCCATTGCGTTGGGAACGGGGGAGGAAAAATTTATTTCGCGCGGCGAGATTCTGAACCGCGAGGTGCTTGGTAAGAGCCTGGTCGCCGCAAGGCGCATTCAACCCGGTGAAACGATCACCGCCAGCATGGTCGCCGT